>CASDQF010000034.1 GCA_949282845.1 uncultured Alphaproteobacteria bacterium
AAAAAGACAGGAAAAAAAGAAGTATGGCTGTCAACACAAAGGAAGCCAGCAAAAGTAAGCCCAATGACTTCAGTCCTTGACTTTTAAATGTAAATGTCATTCATTATCCTCTTCTTCCCAAAAGATTTCCTTTTTATTATGCGTTAAGAAAGTGAATTTTTCGTTAACAGTGCTTTCTTTTTAATGCTGCCCATGCTATGATCTGCCTATGACGAAAACAAAATTGATGACAGCACTTGTCGACCCAGAAAATAAAGGTATGCGATTGGATAAATTCCTGAGTATTCGCTTACCTTTTTCCAGGTCACGAATAGCCGCTTTGATTGAAAACGGACATGTTTTACCTTCACTTGCCGCGGACACAAAAGTCAAGCCAGGTCAAGTTTTTACAGTTAATATACCTGAAGCAATTGAAGCAACACCACGTCCTCAAAAAATCGAACTGAATATTTTATATGAAGATGCTGATTTAATTGTCATAGATAAACCGGCAGGAATGGTTGTTCATCCGGGGGCCGGTAATTTTGAAGGAACTCTTGTAAATGCTCTTTTAGCACATTGCGGGAATAGCTTATCCGGTATCGGCGGCGTTAAACGACCTGGTATCGTTCATCGTATAGATAAAGAAACAAGTGGTATCTTAGCTATTGCCAAAAATGATATGGCTCACCAGAAACTCTCTGAACAATTTGCCTGTCACAGTATCCAACGTGTTTATCAAGCTGTTGTTTACGGTATTCCTTTACCTCAAGGGAAAATTGAAGGAAATATCGGAAGAAGTCCTCGAAACCGTCAGAAAATGGCTATTGTTTCAACAGGTGGAAAACCCGCTGTCACACATTACAAACTCATCAAAAAACTTTATCAAGAACGAGCTGCTTTGATTGAATGTCGTCTTGAAACCGGACGAACACATCAAATCCGAGTTCACATGACTTCTATCGGTCATCCCTTAGTCGGCGATAAAACATACGGAAATCCGCCAAAAGGAACTCCGGATATTCTACGACAATTTCCACGTCAGGCACTTCATGCTGCTGTGCTAACCTTTGTTCATCCTCGAACAGGAGAAACATTAAGCTTTTCCACTCCACTTCCGGAAGATATGTCTTGTTTAGTTAAAAATGGATAATTTAACGATCTTTTTCTAACAACTTTTCCACGGCAGGATACACTTGTCCTTCTCCATGCGGCTGTGTATGAGAATGTGGCTTTTGTTTCGGTGGAGGCATAACTCCAGCTTTCTTTAAATCTTGACGAGCAGATAACTCTTCATCAGAAAAGCGAACCGGATGTCGACCTTCTTCAAATATTTCATAAGAACTATCGTGCCATAACTCCTTCAGATGTTGTTTCAAACGAAACAACCCTTTTTCTTTCTGATGAGAGGATTTTTCTTCCGATTTTGCAGATGATAATGTTTGTGCTTTTGACATCTGAACAGCATTTTTAATATCTAATGCGCCATTTAAAATTCGCCCTCCCAAAGCGCCGACGATAACACTGGAAGCACCGACAGCAGCAATAGGACCAAAAATTGCAGGCAAAGCCATTGCGGTTGGAACGGCCGCACTTATTGCCATAACGGTGACAGCACTCCATGCCGCTGTTTTCAAAATTCCGTTTGTTAAAGATGGTTTTGACTTATTATCTGTCTGAACAGGAGCTTTAACAGCATACTTTCCATTTTGATATGCTTTTTTTAAATTATTTTTTAATGGCTTTCCTATTTTCCATAAACCAACACCGCCGATACCCGCAGCTATCCCGGCGCCTATCGGACCGCCCACAATAACTGTCGAAGCATATGCGACAATACCGACCGCGGTCAGAGCACTGAGACAAAGCCCTGAAATCCCTGCTGCCATAAAAGCTTTATTACGAAATTCATCTGCTTGTCCTGACATTATTTTACCCTTTCTCTTTTTAATTTATTCTATTGTATTTTATCATAAAAAAATCTATCTCACAAGATTTCTAACGCCCTGCTTCCACTTGCTTTAAAAGTGCCGGATTTGCACTTGGTTGTTTCTCTTGAACTTGGCTCTCTTTTTGTAAAGTGTTTTTCAAACTTTTTTGTCTCACCTCGTACTCTTCACGGCTCCAATATCTTTTACCATTGTGATAATATGCATCCGGCTTACCGTTTCGAAAAGCTTCTCCATGCCGCACACCGGCTTTCCATGATACTTCCTCTACCACAACGGAACCTGATATCGATCGTTCCGTATGTTCAACACCATCCTTTAAACCATCCTTATAGTTCGTCCAGTTTTTACCTTGAATTTCAAGACCGTTTTTAGCTCCGTCCTTATATGTCGTCCGACGACGTAATTCTCCATTCTGAGCATACTCATAGAAAACGCCTTCTTTCCCTTCTTGATAAGCTTTTTCGGAAGAAAGAACCTGACCATTTGGTGCAAAATATTCCAAAACTTCCCCCTGAGCATTCCTTTTTTCATGAACTTGCTGATTAGGATAATAAGTTGTACTTGCACCATCACATAAAACCGTCTTTTGTCGAACTCCGTTATTCGAATAATATGTTTCATCCAAACCAAGAGCCACATTCCCGTCCTTTATCACCGTTTTACCATCCGCCGCATAAACTTTGGCTGACAAACATTGCCCATTTTGATCGAAAGTGTTTTCAATGACTTTAACATCTTTCACAAAACCGGTTGCCGTCAATCGTCCTTCTGTATTTTCTTTTAATGCTAAACGGCTCAAAGATGTCTTTACTTCATCTTTTGAAACAGACACCCCCCAACCAGCATCCATATTTTCTTTAAAATATTCCGGCGTTAAATCCACGCCCATTTTTTCAGCAAACTGTTCAAACAACCGATCAGCCTCGTTGCTGCCTTTTTGAAAGCGAATGCTTTGAATGTTAGCGACCAAATTTCGAGCGCTTTGTTGATCATAAACGATATTCCAATCCCCAACAACTTTGTAAGCTTTTCCTGTTTCGTTACGGCCAAAAAGATTTAACGGAACTTGATACAGCGGCATATTTTGATCTTCCCACAGAACCTTTGCTAATTCAGTCTTTGCATAACGAACTGCTTTCTCAGTATCTCCATTAAATTTTTCTTCTCCTGCCTCTTTAAAATCTTGATAAAGAGGAAGTAATGCGACAAACATATCTCCTTTTTGCGTCGTCATATTTTTTTCATCTGCCATGACAGTATCCTGCAGCTTAGTCTCTAACTCCAGCAATTTTCCGGCGATAAAAGCGTCTTTCAAATTATCATATACGATTGTATGACCATTGATTTCTCGTTTTGTTTGCACATCATGTGTCAATTCATGCCCTAAAGCAACTTCATCAACATCTCGATAATTTAAATTAAGCGTAACACCCTGCATCGAACCTTGATAAAGAGCTCCCATTCCATGCTCTAAATAGCCGAATCTTAGAGGAACTTTTTCTCCTGTCCGATGATAAGTTTCTTCCAAAGAAGTCTGCACTTTACGCCCTTCGGCTGTCTGACCCAGTTTTTGATAATAATCCCATAACTTTTCTTTATCTTTTTCCGTTCCAAACAGCTGAACAGGTGCTTTTTCTTTAGCATAATCTGTATAAGTTTGCGTGATGACCGGACCACGCGGTACTTCATGCTTCTCCGCAGCAAAGGATGGCTCTGCGAAAAGCATTGAGCTCGCAGCAATTCCCGTTAACAAAACTTGCTTAAAGCGATCCATTTCATCACCTCTTAAGCTTTATTATACTTCAAAAAGCTTTAAAAATCAAATTTATCTCTTCCAAAAATAATTAATATTTCTTGGGAAAATACTCTTTGCCAACTTGCCACAAATATTGATCTATTTGTTTTAAATTAAATTTATCAAGATGATAAAATGATTGAAAATCTAAAAGGATTTTTTTGAATTTAGGATAGTTTTTTAAATCAATATTTTCAAAATCAGAAAATTTATCTTTTTTCTTAAAATATCTTAAAACGATTTCAACATAACTATCATAAATTGGAAAATCAACCGGCTTATGATGACTACAATACTTTGTCGCAAAAGAATAAAAATTTTTTATTTTTCCTGAAATCTCTACTTTTTTTATATCATCGACAAGAGACATATCTTTTTTCTCTAACCGACAATCTATATTCAATTGTTGTATATGTTTTGCAACAGGAAATACAGAAAAGATGTTTGTACTGTAAAAGTCATTAAGAACAGATACTTTTAATAAAATATCACTCATATCCTTATTATTTGGACAAAGCTGCCTAAACAATTTATTCAAGGCATTTTCCTGAAGATTATAGTTTTCTAATTCATTCCAACGAAGCAAAAAAAATTCTACTTGCTCTAACGAAGGGTTCGGAACATTTATCGTTTCATAGTGCATTTTACACAATCTCCTTAAATTAGGTTGCGCTTATTGCTATTATATAATCTAATCATTTTAGAAGCTACTTATAAAGTAACGCTACACAAAATATTAAAACAATTTTTAGGTAATTTAAAATCTGGCTGGGGTACCTGGACTCGAACCAAGACTGACGGAATCAGAATCCGCTGTCCTACCATTAGACGATACCCCAATAATTAAAAAACATATACATCTTTTTCCCAAAAAAAGCAATAAAAAAAACGGCTCCTCAAAAAAGAAGCCGTTTCCAAATCCCTCTTTTCTTATTTAGAGGTTAAAATCGGCGTTAAATCTTTTGTATCCGCTTGAAACTTTTTAATCCATGGGGTAAAGCAAGCTTTGGCATCTTCCCCTTTAAAGTTCTCATTAAACGTTGTCGGGTTTGACAAGAGACCTTTTTCAAGCAAACACGGCCAAGTCATCTCTGCCAACTCTTTATCTTTAACACGGCTAGCTAACGCTGTAACATAAGCCGTGATTTTATCGTCTGAAATGCCCTTTTGCTTCAAGGTGATAACAGCGCTTTTAAAAAATCCTTGGAGAAAATCGACATAAAACACTTGTTGCATTTTACCTTCATCTTCTGCGCTGGGCTTTACAGTCGAAGCCGGTGCTGCCGAAGCGCTAAAGGCGCCAAAAAGAGCAACCAGCATTAAACTAAAAATAATTTTTTTCATGTTTTATCTCCTTTTTTGTCTTTTTGTTTACTATAGCTTATTCTTTTTCATTTGAAAAGAATAAAATAAAAAGAAATTAAAATGGTAATGTCTCACCTTTTTCTTTAAAGAAACGTAAGCCTAATAAAATAGAGTAAACATCAAATAAAGACTGATGTTCATGCCCAGAAGGCATCGGCAAGCCTAAAAAGGTTGTAATAGCTCCGGTGCTCACATTCCCTGAATAAATATAACCGTACTTTTTATACATTTCCAAAAACCAAGGAAATAAATTATGAAACTCTAATTTAACAAATTCGTTTCCCAATCCATGAGCTAATAAATTTTCGCGCAAAACTGCTCCATCTCCCAATAAAACAGAAACGCCCGCTTGATCTTGTGAATAAGAATAGCAAGGATACCTCTCATCGAAAGCAACGAATTGTTTCCAGGCTTCTAAAAAAGGGATTCCTTTACTTGCTAAATCCTGATCTGTTAGTCCGGTTAAACGAATAAACGAGTCTGGTAATTCTTTTGTTTGTTCGGGCTTCACCAAAGCATCAAAAGTATTATTTACAACTAATTTATCTGCATCCAACTTTAAAGCACTCAATCGAATCAGCTCTTTTGAACCTGAGCCCATTATAAATTCTGTATCAAAAAGAATGACTGTTTTCATGTTTTTACCCTGTTCTTCATATATAATAAGTGAAAAATATGAAAAATCAACGACAAATTATGATAACATTTTTATTTTTTTCTTTTCATTTAAGCCAAAAGTGTCTTAGTCTAGAAAAAAGAACCGTTTAAAGGAGGAGAAAATGAAATACACAAAATTATTTGAACCAGGCAAAATTGCTCATCTAGAAATCAAAAACCGCATGGCAATGGTAGCTTTAGCTATGGGGGTGGCAGACAGAGACCAAAGCATTGGTAAAAATTTTATGGCCTATCTGATGGAACGAGCTAAAGGAGGCGTTGGGCTAATGTTTTTAGAAAATACCCGTGTTGACGATATTCACGGTGTTGCAGCTCAGTGCCAAGCCAGTGTTGCTCGAGATGATTTGATTCCTTCTTTAAAAAATGCTGTCGATAAAATTCATGCAGAAGGTGTTAAAATTTTCACCCAACTTCACCATCCTGGTCGAGAAACTTTTACTTATTTGAATGGAAATGAGCCTTTATGGTCTTCGTCTAATAAATCTTGTGGTGTTTGCCAACAACCGACACATGAAATGACTACAAGCGAAGTAGAAGAAGTTATTGATAAGTTTATTCAAGGAGCTGTTCGTTCCCAAAAAGCCGGATTTGATGGCGTAGAACTCCATGCGGCGCACGGATATCTGATTTCTCAATTTCTAAGTCCTTATACAAATCAGAGAACAGATAGATTTGGCGGTAGTTTTAAAGGTCGTTTTGAATTTATTAAAGAAATCATTCTTGGCATTCAACAAGCATGTGGAAAAGACTATCCCATTTCCGTTCGTCTAACGGTCGATGAATTATTAGCACCGAATGGTGTTAAAGAATACCTTACTTTAGAAGAAGGACTACGTGTTGCTCAAGAACTTGAAAAATTAGGTATCGCTGTTTTAAATGTCTCTAATGGCATTTATGAATCTTTCAACTCTTTATCGGAACCTATTACTTACCCTCAAGGTTGTCGAACAGAGTTAATTCGGACTATTCGAAAAGGTGTGAACTTACCGATTATTGCGGTCAACATGGTTAAAGAACCATGGTTCGCCGAACAAATGCTCAAAGAAGGTTTAGTCGATTTTGTCGGATTGGGACGAGCATTAGTCGCCGATCCGGAATGGCCTTTAAAAGCCTATGAAGAACGAGAAGATGAGATCAATCGTTGTATTTCTTGTAATTTCTGCTTTGAAACTTTGGTCAGCGACACAATCCCCGGAAAAGGACCCGTTAAATGTGCCGTTAATGCCCGAGCCGCACGAGAAGCTTTGTATCCTTCTTTTGACAAAAATGGGGCCGGTCGCATCGTCGCCGTCATTGGAGCAGGTGTCGCCGGTTTAGAAGCTGCACGTGTCCTAGCTCTACGTGGGTTTACACCTGTCGTCCTGGAAAAAGAACATCAAGTGGGCGGACAAATTAATATTGCAAATAAACCTCCTTTAAAAGACAAAATTAATTGGATTGTTGATTGGGAATTAAAACAATTATCTCTTTTGGGCGTAGAAATTAAAACAAGTGTTGTCGTAGATGCAAATTATCTAGAGAAAATGCATCCTTATGCTATTCTTCTGGCAACTGGCGCAGTTCCTATTCGCCCTCAAAATATTCCAGGCATAAACGGAGCAAATGTATTCACGGTTGATGAAGTTCTGAATGGAAATCGAGATTTGGAAAATCGTCGGATTGCTTTAATCGGAACAGGCTCAACCGGTCTTGAGGTCGCCGAATTTTTAGCTGAAAGAGGCAATACACTTACATTGATTGAAATGAAAGATAGTATTGGTAAAGATGTTTACGTTCAACATTACTTGGATGCTATGGATAAATTAAAGAAATATGATATTCAAAAACTACCGTCTCACCAATTAAAAGAAATTAAACCGACACAAGTTATTGTCACAAATCTTTTAACACAAACAGACGAAACATATAATACTGATGCTGTTGTTTTAGCTCTTGGCGTTAAACCGCTCAATGAGTTGGAAACAGTGGCAAAACAAATTTCAAACCATGTTTATGTCATTGGAGATGCAAAAGAACCTGGTCGAATTGAATCCGCTATCCGAACAGCCTTTGAAGCCGCTTACAATTTGCCGGTTGAATAAACTAACTAAAGGGCTAGAAAGAGCGCTTTTTCGTTGACACATGAAAAGCGCTCTTTTAAACTATTTATAAAAGAAAGGCTGGAAAATGAGCTTAGACTACATTTTAACTCAAAAACGTCTCACCCTTTTATTAAAAGGGGATTTCTTGAGTTATGATGATATACAAGCCAAAAATAAACTGTTTCAAGAAATCAAAAAACATCACCCAACACGTATTGATATTAAAGCTCAAGATTTAGGAAAGTGGGATTCGTCGTTGGTTATTATTTTATTTGAACTTCAAAAATTAGCTCTTAAAAAAGATATCTCTTTTCAAACAGATACTCTACCGCAGGGTTTAAAGAAGCTTCTTGATTTGGCTTTTGCTGTCCGACCGAAAACAACAACACAATCTGCTCTTCATATTGATTTCTTAGAAACGATAGGTAGTTTGGCATATGACTTTTATGACACCTTCAAACGTGGTTTAAATTTCATTCATAAAACCCTAAAATCAATCAACCGTTTTATTGTCGGCAAAGCAATTATGCGCCGCATTGATTTATGGTTCGCTTTAGAAGACGCCGGGCCTAAAGCTATCGGAATTGTTTCTCTCATCAGTTTCATGGTCGGCTTAATTTTAGCTTTTGTCGGCGCTATTCAACTGAAATCTTTTGGTGCTCAGATTTATGTTGCCAGTCTTGTTTCAATCGGCATGACACGTATTATGGGCGCTATTATGACAGGTATCATTATGGCTGGTCGTACGGGAGCCTCTTATGCGGCAACTATTGGAACAATGCAAGTTAACGAAGAATTAGATGCATTAAAAACAATGGGCTTTTCCAGAACTGATTTTCTGGTTTTACCGCGAATTTTAGCGCTCACTTTAACAATGCCTCTTTTAACAATGCTTTCTGATTTTATGGGGATACTGGGAGGTGCGGCGGTCGGTGTCTTTATGTTGGATATTTCTCCGCAAGAATATTGGCAATATTCTGTTGATGCCTTTGACTTAACCAATTTTTTTGTTGGGCTTTTTCATGGTCTTGTTTTTGGATGGGTTATTGCTTTGTGTGGATGTTATTATGGTATTTACTCCGGTCGAAATGCCGACGGGGTCGGAATAGCGACAACAAAAGCTGTCGTATCGGCTATTGTTTGGATGATTGTAATGACAGGTATCATCACATGGATATGTGAGGTAATAGGCATATGAAAAACATACCTCCGATTCAAGCAAAAAACATAACCGTTGCTTACGGTTCTTTTGTTTTACTAAAAGAGATTGATTTTACGGTCAATCCTCATGATATTTTCATTATCATGGGAGGCTCCGGATGTGGAAAAAGCAGTCTATTGCGTGTCTTAACAGGTTTAATGCCCCCCACTCATGGCGATATCTTGATTGATGGAGTTAATTTTACAAAAGCTTCACCCTCCGAAAGAAATTTTTTAATGCAAAAAAGCGGTATTTTATATCAAAGCGGTGCTTTATTTAGCTCCATGACTTTGGCAGAAAATATTGCTCTTCCCTTACAACAATATACTTCTTACTCTCAGAAAACAATCAGTGAGTTGGTTTCTCTCAAATTAGCTCTCGTAGGATTAGCCGGTTTTGAAGATTTCTATCCTTCCGAAATATCCGGGGGTATGAAAAAAAGAGCCGGTTTGGCGCGAGCTCTCGCATTAGACCCTGAGATTGTCTATTTTGATGAACCTTCAGCAGGATTGGATCCCATCAGTTCTAAACGATTGGATGATTTAATTATTGACATCAATCAAACGCTCGGAACAACAATCGTTGTCGTCACTCATGAATTAAGCTCTATTTTTGACATCGGAACAAACAGTATTTTCTTAGACAGCGTCAGTAAAAACATTATCGCACGCGGCGCACCAAAGGAACTTTTAAGAAACCCGCCCAATGAAACAGTTTATGAATTTTTAACAAGAGGAACTCATTATGCGCAAACAACCACATAAAAAAGTAATAGGTCTTTTTATTCTTATCGGATTTATACTCCTGCTTGCTCTCATCACAAATTCTCTTTTAAATAAGTTTTTTGTAGACGAGGAAAATCTCGTTGTTATGTATTTCGACGAATCTGTTAAAGGTTTAAATGTCGGCTCTTCTGTTGTATTCAAAGGAGTTGAAATCGGAAAAGTATCAAAAATTGAATTACTGGCAGATGCTGAAAATATGGATTTTAGTATTCCCGTATATGCTCGTTTATCATCTAATCAAGATTTAGCAAACTTAGACTTATCTTTATGGGAAAAAAAACGAGGTCTTTCTTCCTTTATTAAAAAAGGACTTAGAGCTCGACTCATTACTCAAAGCTATTTAACAGGTCAATTGATGATTGAATTAGAAATGTTGCCCGATACTCCTATTGTTCTTAAAAATAAAAATGCTGCTATGCTTGAAATACCTACTGTTTTATCTCCCATCGGAGAGCTATCAAAGGGTTTCCAAACTTTACCCCTCCGAAAAACCTTAGAAACTTTCAATAATATCCTTTCTCAAATGGATAAAGAACTCCCGCGTATTTTACCTCAATTTGCCGAAATAGGTGAAAAGCTTAATCACTTCATAGAACAAAATGGACCATTAACTTCAGATACGCTGAATACAATGAACGAAACTTTATATGATATCAGTGATGCAGCAAAAGCTCTTCGTAATTTTGCTGATTATATAGAACGTCACCCAGAAGCTATTTTAAAAGGAAAAGGAGAATACTAATGAAAAAAGGAATTGCCTTCTTAGCTTTGTTTTTCTTAACCGCATGTATCGGAACAAGTTTACCAACAACTTTTTATACCTTACGTTCTGAAAAGCCTGAACAAATATTTCAAACAAAAGTCACTATCGGTATCGATCCCGTTAAAATACCGGCTTTTTTAGATAAACCCCAAATTGTCGTTCGTCAAAAAAACGATATTCAACTCAAATTTTCAGAAACGAACCGTTGGAGTGAACCTCTTTCTTCTTTACTCCAACGCACTTTAACAGAGGATATAGCGCAAGCGTTGCCAAAAGCAGAAGTAAAATCCAAAACATCAGCCAGAGAACGATTTGAGTATATTGTTTCTGTTGAAATTTCTGATATGACCGGCACTTTCAATGAAAAAATGACCCTCAATGCTTGGTTTACCATTACAGATCAAGCAGGAGCCATGTTAACGCGTCGTAAAGTAATTTTATCTGAAAAACTGGGAGATACTTATGATAATCTAGTCATAATACAAAGTGACCTGATAGCACAATTAGCCGATAAAATTATTCAACAGATTATTGTTCTTCGAAAATAAGCGTGTATCCTCTTGAAAGGAAGAAAGATGAAAATACAAGAACAACAAAACTTAAACAATGATCTTTTTCATGCAATTGATAGTGGACTTTTATCCGCCGTTAAACGTATGGTCTGTCTCGGTGCGGATACGGAAGCTTTAACGGAAGATAAACAGAATCCTCTTTTCTATGCGATCAATCATCAAGCTTCGGAAGTTATCCAAAATTATTTAATTGAACAAATCCATCAATTAAATTTTATTCATCCTAACGGGATTTCCGTTCTGCAACTGGCGGTCCATAAAAATGCGCCTTGTTTAAAGAAACTTTTATCTTGTCCAACGCTAGATGTTAATTATCAATCAACAATTGGTAGTGCTCTTCATATCGCAATTAATGAAAATAAAACTGAAACTGTCCAAATGTTATTAAAACACCCCAATATTTGGGTTAATGCGCGTAATATGGAACAAGAAACGCCGCTCATCCAAGCCATCATTTTAAAGAGACCTCAAATTGTTGCTTTATTATTACAACATAAAGATATCAATGTTCATTTAGCTCACCCCTTTATGGGTTCACCTGCTCAAATTGCTTTTCGTTCAGGAGAAAAAGATATCTTTCAAATGCTTAAAAACAAAAACGCAACTCTAAAAATACCTTTGCTTCATTATGTCGAGGCAATCAAGCAGAATATATATGCTTAAAATATAAAAAACTCTATCGAACTTAGAAATGTTTTTTTTCAAAAGAGGTTAGTTATATTTTATACTTGACATTTCAAAACTTGAATGATTAAATTATTGAATAATTCAAAATTTGAAAGAACAAAAATATGAAAAAAGTTGATTCTGTCGTTAATGAGTTTCTCAAAAAAATCTCTAATGATCGACGATTTGGACGAATTTTATTCGCCACCATCATTTCTCCGCCGGAGAGGCCTCAAAAAATTTTTTTATTGGATGACTTAGAGGAAATCGGAAAAGCAAAATTAAAAGATATTGCTCAAAGAACCGGACACTCTCCTCAAAACTTATGTATGCTTTATAACAACTTTGAAAAAGAAGGACTTGTTCATAGGGAAGTTGATCGTTCTAATCGCAGAAATACATATTATTTTTTAACCGACAAAGGAAAAAAAATGGTTGAAGAACATAAAAAATCTGCTCGAAAAGCAATGAAAGATTTTTTTTCTCTTTTATCTGATGACGAGCTGGAAGAATTTAAAAACAGCTTAGAGAAAACAAATAAACTAATGGAAAAAGTGTTAAAAGGAATACAAGCATGACTTTATTCAAAAACAAAAAAAAGATTATTTTTTACAGCCTTTTTCTCATTCTTACAGGCTCTATTGGCTATTATTTTTTAAAGCCGAAAAATGAAATTTTATATATCTCTGAACCCGTAACACTTCAGAACATTCAAAAAGTCGTTAATGCAACCGGAGAAGTCAAAGCGATTGAACTTGTAACAGTTGGTGCGCAAGCATCCGGTAAAATTGAAAAGCTTCATGTCGTTGTGGGCCAAGAAGTTAAACAAGGAGAAATGATTGCAGAAATTGATTCCAGTACTCAACAAAACGAAGTCGATAGTACAAAAGCCAAGCTAACTAGTTATGAGGCACAACTAAAAGCCGCTGAAGTCACACTTCGAATTACAAAAAAACAATATGAACGCATGAAGGCTTTACGGGAGCAAGATGCTGCTTCTGAAGAAGAACTGGAAAATACAGAAGATGCTTATGAAACGGCTAAATCTCGCGTCGTCGAGCTTCAAGCAACAATAGAAGAAACCAAAATTGCTCTCAGTACCGCAGAAACAAACTTAGGTTATACAAAAATTACAGCGCCTTTGGATGGAACGATTGTCTCTGTTCCCGTTAAACAAGGGCAAACTGTTAACGCAGCAATGAATACACCAACGATTGTTCAAATTGCTGATTTAAGCCAAATGGAAATTTTAATCGAAATTTCTGAAGGAGACATCGCCTATGTTGAACCGGGACAAAAAGTGACTTATTCTACTTTAGCCGATTTAAATGAGACATATGAAACAACGCTTCGTTCGATTGATCCCGGACTAACATTGCTAACGAATGGAGAATACACAGAAGTTGTCGATGACAGTGAAGCCATTTATTATTACGGTCGTTTAGTCGTTCCGAATCCCAAGAAAAAATTAAGAATAGGAATGACAACTCAAAATGTTATTTATGTAGCCGGAGCTGAAAATGTTTTGACTGTTCCTTCCTTAGCTATCAAAGGAACGACGGAAAATCCTTATGTAGAAATCTTGACAGCTTCAGGTACCCTCGAACGACGACCAGTTGTTACCGGCGTTTCTGATGGACTAAATGTTGAAATTCAAAGTGGCGTTCAAGAAGGGGAAAATGTCGTTATTGCTCAAATGAGCTCTTCGGAGGCCTCTGATAAAGCGACAAGTATGCGTGGTCCAAGAGGGTTATAATGAAAATTATTGAACTCAAAAAAATCAATAAGTTTTTTGGCAGCGGCAGTAATCGCGTTCATGTCTTAAAAGACATTAATCTCTCTATTGAAAAAGGAGATTTTGTTGCTATTATCGGACAATCCGGCTCGGGGAAATCGACTTTAATGAACATTATCGGTTGCTTAGACGTCCCAACAACCGGTTCTTATCAAATTAACGGTGTTGAAGTCGGTAAGATGGAAAAGGATCAATTAGCTGATTTACGCTGTAAAACTTTTGGTTTTATTTTCCAACGTTATAATCTGCTTTCAACCTTATCAGCAGATGATAACGCCGCCTTACCTGCTATTTATCTGGGTCTTAATGCAACAGATAGAAAAGAACGAGCTCAACAACTATTAAGAAAACTCGACTTAGGAGAAAAACTACGCAACAAACCAAATGAATTATCCGGTGGACAACAACAACGAGTTAGTATTGCTCGTGCTTTAATGAACGGCGGCGAAATTATTCTCGCTGATGAGCCAACCGGAGCCTTAGATTCAAAAAGTGGTGAAAACGTCATGGAGATTATTAAAAGCCTTCATAAACAAGGACATACAATTATCTTGGTCACACATGACAGTCATATTGCACAACAAGCCAGCCGAATTATTGAAATTAAAGACGGACAAATCGAAACTGACACACGGAAAAAAAGTGAATTTAATGAGCTAAAAGACAAAATTCAAAACATTCGTCGTAGTCGTTTAAGCGCTTTAAAATATAGTTTTTTAGAATCTCTAAATATGTCACTTCATGCCATTTTATCTAATAAAATGCGCTCCCTTTTAACAATGCTTGGTATTATCATCGGCATTGCTTCCGTTGTATCCGTTGTCGCTTTGGGAAATGCTTCACAAGCACGAATTATGGAACAAATCAGCTCTATGGGGACAAACACTATTGATATCTTACCCGGAACAGGCTTTGGTGACAGACGCTCCGGAAAAATCAAAAGCTTAAAAGTCAGTGATTCTGATTATTTAGCCAAACAAGGATTTATTGACAGTTCAACGCCAAATGTATCTGCCAGCGGAACACTAACCTATAAAAATAATTCCGTGACAGCTTCTTTAACCGGTGTCGGAGCCTCTTTCTTCGAGGTAAAAGGACGTAAAATTGCTCAAGGACGAGAATTTACTCAAGAAGAAGTGGAAAAAATGGCTTCTGTCGTTGTCATTGATGATAATACTTTAAACGAAGTCTTTCCGGATATACCTAATCCTATTGGAGAAATTATCCTTTTCAACAAAAAGCCCTTACGAGTTATCGGTGTCACTGAAGAAGATAACAACCCGGGTCCCATGTCTGATTCTATGCATCTATGGACGCCTTATACAACAGCTATGTATAAAATCAACGGAACGACAGACATTAATTCAATCACTGTTAAAGTTTCTGACAATGTCAACTCTCAAGTGGCAGAAGAAAGCGTTGAAATGATTTTAACGACGCTCCACGGAAAAAAAGATTTTTTTATGATTAACAGCGATAGCATTAAACAAACAATCGAAAGTACCACAAATACGATGCGTTTACTGATTGCCAGCATTGCGGTTATCTCATTGATTGTCGGTGGAATCGGTGTGATGAACATCATGCTGGTCTCCGTAACAGAACGGACTAAAGAAATTGGCATCCGAATGGCTATCGGAGCAAAACAAATGGATATTTTACAACAATTTCTGATTGAAGCTGTTTTAATTTGTATTGTCGGCGGCTTTATGGGGGTTGCTCTTTCAATGCTTGTCGGTTGGGGGTTCAACACATTTTCTACAACCTTCGGAATGGATTTTTCTCTGTCATCCATCATCCTCGCTTTGGTTTGTTCCTCTTCCATCGGCATTATCTTTGGCTATATGCCAGCAAAAAACGCCTCGAACCTTAACCCTATTGATGCCCTAGCGAGTGAATAATCATGATAATTAAAGATTCTTATTTCTTATATTTAATCCTATTCATCTGTCTTTTAACAGGCTGTACAACACCTTCTATTACTGTGCCTCAACTGAATGATGAGCTCAAAACAAAGCAAGAAATAAAAAATGATTACACAATTCAAGATACTTGGTGGGAAACTTATAACAATGATGAATTAAACTCTCTAATTGATAAAGCGCTCAAAAATAACCCAGATTATTTAAAAGCCGCATTAACTATGCAAAAAGAGCTTTATCAATTAAATTTAGCAACATCAGATTTGTTTCCGACACTTTCAGGAACTCTGAGTGCCTCTTCTCAAAAAGATTTGAATAAAACATATGATAGCAATAATAATTTTTCAGGAGAAATCGGTTTAAATTATGAACTCGATTTATATGGAAAAATTCGAGATGCCCAAAGTGCTCAAGAGTTCGAGTATAAAGCAACTGTGCAAGATAAAGAAACAGCTCGCCTTACTCTCATTAACAGCGTTATTGATTTATATTTTAACTTAGAATATCTCCAAAATGTCATTGATTTAACACACCAAGATATCAAAGCATATCAAGATATCGAAAAGATTATGCAAGAAAAATATGAAAGTGGAAAAGTTGCTCCGCTGGAATATGTTCAAGCCAAACAAAGCCGTATCAGTGAACAATCTCGCTTATTGGAATATGAAACACAATTCAAAGAAATGGAACAAAGTTTAAAAAATATTCTTAATATGCGACCGGATGAAGAGTTAAGTTTAAAATATGGATCAATTTTGGAACAAAAAACTTTAACAGTTGATATAGATGTTCCTTTATCTGTCCTTGCTAATCGACCTGATTTAATTGCTAGTCAACTTCGCTTAGAAAAAGCATTTAAATTACTGACAGCTGAGGAAAAAAATTGGTATCCAAATATTTCTTTAAAAGGAGCCTTTGGTTCTTCTTCTTCGAAATCACGAACAACCTTTGATTTTCCTTTTGTGCTAGGAAGTATATCTTTAGACTTGCCTTTCTTAGACTGGAACCGTGTTAAAAACAATGTTAAAATCTCCGAAGCAGATTATCAAATTGCACTCTTAGACTTTAAAGACACGCTGACCCAAGCTTTGAATGAAGTTGTCTATTATTACACCGCATATGAGAAAACAATGGGCATCTTTGAAAATACTCAAAAAAACATTAAAAATAGCCGAGAAATTACCGAGTATTACGAAATCCGTTATAACAATGGAAAAGCAGAATTTAAAGATTTATTAGAAGCTATTCATACAGAAAATGCTACACGAAAAGACTATGTCCAACAAAAATATCAAATTATAAAATATGAAAATTATATTTATAAAGCAATGAACGGAAGATATATCAAAAAATAATACTTTTATTTTGCCTGTTCCTTTATTGTTTTATAAAAGTTCCAGCCACCAGCATAACTTAACACATGACTAAAACCGTTCTGCATTAAAATTCTTGCAACGACATAACTGGTGTATCCTTTAAAACAATGAACCATAATTATTTTATCTTTTGGCAGTTCAGCTAAGCGAGAACGAATTTGTCCAGCAGGAATATTAACAGCTCCGTCAATATGCTCCTGAGCATAAATTTGCGGAGGACGCACATCTAAAACAAACATATCATTAAAATCAATGCCAAAATAGGGCTTTACTAATCCTTGTCTTACATTTTCAATCGCCATACCGATAAGGTTAATCGGATCTTTAGCTCCAGAGTATGGCGGAGCATAACAAAGCTCAGCATCTCGTAAATCTGCTGTTGTCCCTTTCAAACGCATAATAGTTGCGATTATATCAATCCGTTTATCAACACCCTCTTTTCCAACAGCCTGTGCTCCTAAAATTTGACCATCTGATGAATACAAAACCTTTAATGTTATACTTTCAGCACCGGGATAATAACTCGCATGAGAATTAGCTAAAATAATCATCTTTTCATAATCAATACCATTCTGTTGCAATTGTTTCTCATTATTTCCAGTAAAAGCAACCGTTTTATCAAAAATCTTTACAATCCCTGTCCCTTGCGTCCCTGTATAAGAATAAGGATAATGACCAGCGATATGATCTGCAATTAAACGCCCCTGCCGATTCGCTGGTCCAGCTAAAGCTATCATTGTTAAATTCCCTGTCACAAAATCTTTGACCGCAACATTATCTCCACAAGCATAAATATCGGCAAAATTTGTTTGCATATACGCATTGGTTATAATCAATCCCTTTTCCGTCAGCTTTATTCCGGATGCTCCTGCCAATTTTGTTTCCGGACGCATACCAGCAGCCAAAATCAACATATCAGAAGAAATCTCTTTTCCTGAACTTAAAAGGAGTTTTTTTGGTTCAATCTTTTTCAATCCATCTTTTAAATAAAGCTCTACACCATTCTTTTTCAGTTCAGTATGAACTTGCGGTACCATATCTGTATCAAGAGGAAGTAAAACCTGATCAGCCATTTCAACTAAAGCTGTTTTTATCCCAAGATGAGATAGATTTTCAGCAACTTCTAGCCCAATAAAACCTCCTCCGACAATAGTTGCTTTTTCAGGCTTTTTTTGTTCAATAAAAGTTTTAATTTTATCTGCATCAGCTAGGGTCTTCACTATAAAATGAGGCATGTTTTCTAAGCCATCAATCTGTGGAATAAAGGGCGTTGTTCCTGTCGCGATTACTAATTTATCAAAAATAAATTTTCTTCCATCTGCTGTTTGAACAAATTTCTCTTGAGGATTAATTAAAACAACCTCAGCATTTAATTGAACATCTATATTAAATAATTGCTTAAAAAAAGCTGGAGAAGCAACTTGCATATCACTTCTATCTTCTATAATATCACCGATAAAATAAGGTAATCCACAACTGGCAATAGATGTCTCTTTCGTTTTTTCTAAAATAGTGATTTCTGCCTTCTCATTCAACCTTCTCATCCTTGCTGCGAAACTTGAACCACCTGCTCCACCACCGACGACAACTATCTTCATTTTGTGAAACTCCCTAAATATTATTTTAAGTCTCAATATTTTATCTTTAAATACTCATTTTGAGCAAGAAGAAAAATTTGCAATAAAAGAAATACATCAAAAACTTACAATTATACTCATAAGCAGAATCTATCATAAACGTCATTAAACGTTTAAAAATAAAATACCCCTTTTAAATATCCCATATACTCTTGATAATCCTTTCTAAAACCAGCTTTAATGTTTAACAATATTTCTACCCTATTATCAATATCCATAACAAAACCCGTTGAAAATTCCTGTTCCAAACGCGGCAGACGCTCTGCACTAACAGTATAAGTAATATCATCTGGTAATTGAACTAAAGCATTATCTTTACTTGAAAACAAATCATAACTCATTCCTACTTCAAAAAACGGCCGAAAATCCATATTTGCGTTAATAGGCTGTACCATTTCAAAATTCAGTTTTGCATAAGGTGTCATAAAATATAATTTTTTCCCTCGTAAAGTTTGTTCAATGCTATCTTGTCCAGACTTACGATAAACCATTGCATACTGTAATCCTACTTGTGGAATAATATCAAAAGAATCAAAATTTAATCTGTAGCTTATATCTGATTGCATCCCGATTGTTTCTAAAGAGATTTTATTATTAACAAGATATCCAACAACATTTTTTACCTCTTTCATGCGACTATAAAAATAAGATAATTTACCTTGCCAAAGCCAAGGAGAAAAATCATATGTGGCATACAAACCAACTCCATGTGTCGGAACTCGAATGCTCCTAAAAATATTTTTTATCCTATCTTCCCTATATAAATAAGCCAATCCGAAAGTTAAATCTTTTTTTATATATTCTCCACCGATACTAATACCTCTTCCGTTTAAATGAGTAGATGTATAAGAACTCGTTTTTTGGAGCCGTTGCATATTCATCATACTCGATACCCATAAAACACTATTCCCTAATTGATAACTCTTACGATTTTCTAAAGCAGATTCGGAAGCATTATCTAATTGATCTAGGAAATTATAACTTAACATTTGAATTAATGGAGCTGAAGAAGGAGCAATGGCTGTCAAAGCATGGACAAAATTATAACTGTTATTTTGCGCCAATGTATCTAATTCTACATACATATCATGAGCCGGGCCTATTTCTTCCGGATCCGTTTGCCACGCATTTGCCGTATTTATATTATTTACATCACCTCCTGCTTGATTAACAATATCCACATAATTGGCCACCTTACTAATTTCATACCAACCATTTCCTAACGATATAAATTCATATAAATTATTATCAATAACCGGATAAAATAAATCATTAAAATTTTGACTACTTTGAATAAGCGGTAATTGTAATTTCTTTTCCGTACCTAAGGCATCCGGTTGCAATAAAGCGGAAAGTATAGCTCCGTCATCGATTGTTACCGTCTCAGCTTTAAGACTACCATAAGAAGAGGCGCTTTGTATCGTTAAAGACAATTTTGAACCTGATTGAAAAATAGCATTTTGAACAACCGCTTGTGTTGCTCCTATATCCAAAGTCCCATCTTCAACTGTTAAATCTGTCGCATTAAAAAAATGTCCATTATCACTAACTTGAACTATACCATTTTGGATTTCTATAGAACCTGTATACCCACTCATATCTTCATTCAAAACAATCGCCCCATTTCGCGGGACATTTGCATTCTCTATATTATAATCAGGATTAACAATAATTTGACCACTTCCCTGTATTTTATCATTAAAAATAACAGAGTATTCTCCAGCATTTAAATATACTGTCCCATTTGTATAAAGAGCATTAGACACATTATTCGCTGTATTGCCTGTAAAAATAACATCTTTATTCCAAGCTACGATATTTAATGTCCCCATATTAAATATGGCACCACCTTCTGCTGCACTATTATCTATAAAGCTACTATCAAAAATATATGCAACATCATTATTAAAGAGCGCACCACCATCTAATATAGCTGTATTATTTGTAAACGTACTATCCTTAATCAGCAAATACATATCATCACCCAACATGCCGACATTTCCAACAGCACCACCATCCCAACCACTGTTATTCGTAAAAATTCCTTCCGTTATTTCCATTTGCCCACTGTTATATACTGCTCCAATATCACTACTACTGACATTTTTTTCAAAAATAACATTCGTTAAAGATGCTTGATTACTACTGTAAACCGCACTACCACTCCCGGAGGTATTTGATGTAAAAACAGAATCTTCTATTAATACTGTGCCGTCATTAAATATTGCACCTCCATAACGATAAGAGCTATTTGTATCAAAATAGCTATTTAAAATTTTTGTATCAGTTTGATTATCATTCGAAACAGCACCTCCAGAATCTCGAGCTGCCTGATTATTTTGAAAAGCACTATTTGTAATTGTTAATAAACTTCCCGATGTTTGATTGATAACACCGCCTCGTCGACTTGAAATATTTCCACTAAATGCTGTATCAGTTATTGTTAAATTACCCCCTTGATTCTGAATTACGCTTCCATTCATAACACCTCGAAAAGAATTATATGAATTCAATATCGATAATTCTAAATCAGATACGGAAAAATCACCTCCATTTAAAAATGATAATGCCTGCCCTGAATTCAAAATAAATCCAACATAGTTATTACCATTAAAATTAAAACCACTCCCATTAATTTCTGTTACTTCTGAACCCGGCTGATAAAGATTTCCTGTTGCCATTACATCTTCTGTCAGAACTAAACTATTCTGTGGCGTTACATTTTGCTTGTATTGATTATAAAATGATGTGTAATCTGTAACATCCTCTGCCACTGCCGAACAAGCAGTAGTTAAAATAACACAAAAAAGACCTATTTTGAAAAACTTCAAAATTTCCCCTCTTATCCCTGTTTCACTATATCGGTATTGAAAATTCAAAAATCAAGATATCCTGTATCAGAAAATTAATTACATCAATAATAGATTAAAATAAAAGTTCTTATTGCTTTTATTGTCTTTTATTCGAAGTGAACTAGTTATGCTGATTGATAATATTAATAAAATGGTTAACGGTGTTAGATAAAAGGTTTAGGCGAATATTTTTCTAAATATAAAATTAATCCGAGGAGCAGATACAGACTATTATCGGCTATATCATTATGGATAGAATTACTTTGTAAATCATCATCTCCTTCAGAAAATACTCCGGGTGTCATCATATTACCATGCTTGAAATCACAGTATTTTTTGTAGTATCTATCCATTTCTTCGCTTGCTTCGTAAATTTTAAGCTTTTCGCAAAAAAAGTTGATATAACAGTTGATAGGCAATTCTTTAAATGATTTTTTTAATAATGAAATCTTCTCTTTATTTTCTCCTAATCGGTAATTGATGGATTTTATAACATTTTCATATGTTTCTTGTTTGTTACTAAATATAGAATTTCCGACAGGATAAAATATTTTAAGTAAATTAACAAAATTCATCCAAGATATTTCGTTGGAAAGATCTTTATCTAAGTCTAGATTATACTTTAATCGACTTAAGGTTATGCTAGCTAGATATTTATTATAATATTCTTTGGATTGTTCTAGATTATCTCTATCTTTAATAAAACTTAATTTTGCACAAGTTTCTAGAGCCACACCAGCTATTATAAAAGCATCACAATATTGTTTGTTTTCAAATAGAATAGTAAAAGATTTAATATTTTCACACACACGATTATATAATCCCCAAGTAACTCCACAGATTAAATCTTCATTTTCTATGAATTTAGGTTTGGGATATGGCTTAAAATTTTTAATAATATTTAAGCGTTCTTGAAATGGCCATGGGTAGATAGCTGTATTCATATTTTTTCCTTTCTTTCTTAAGCTATATTTAAAATTGAATATGTGCAATAAAATTTAACTTAATGCCCTAAGTGATTATATATTAAAAAAGACAAGGATTTTGACATCCTTGCCTCTCTAGATGTCTGTGCTATACAGTTTTCAAACTCCAAAATTATATTGTCGTGTTATTTATTAAATTGGAGCGGTAAAAATTTGGCTTGTGCGTAAGTTTTTGATATATCAACCTCAACTCATTGATGGCGATAAGTTAAAAACAATATCGAGTCTGAGGAATGGAGTCTTTCAGATAAGATACGAAATTGATTAAAATCCCGTAAGCTATTGAAATAGAAAAATTGGTAATAAAAAATTCGTGTGTTGCACAAAAATGCTTATTTTGACTTTTAAACATCCAATTTGATATATAAAAAAACCGCCATTTCTGACGGTTTGTATTCTGTGACAGGATATATAAAACAATCCACAGATTTTTAACTTCTTAAGTTTTTGTTATAAACATCTGCATCTTCTATTGCATGAACTAAATCAGTTATCATTTCATTATACGGCGTTTTCAAGTTATAAATTTTTGCCAAATTAACCACAGCTCCATTAATTGCATCTATTTCAGTTCTAGAATTTTTCTTTCTGTCTTGTGTCATTAAGAATATCCCATTTTATGGGCAGCAGCAATTTTTATTACATTTTCAAACTCTTTTTTTCCATCAAAATCACATCCATTAGCTTTTGCTACCTGAGCCGCTTCCAATATAATTTTTTCAATAATATTCAAAGCATACTCATTCTGTCCTATAAATCCCATAGGAGTAAGCGTTATATAAGTAAAAGCATTAATAGCCAGATTTATAAATAATTTTTTCCAAATCAAATAATGAATATTATCAACAATCTCACAACTCAAGCCTGATACTTCAAATAAATGATAAATTTTTTGCAAATCTTCTGCACTAACATTTTTCCCGCCAATAGAAGTAATCCCTTCTCCACTATGAAATACTTTCCCTTCTTCGAGCAAAACAGAATTATGATTAGTTGTCCCCAAAACGATCTTAGTATCTTTTGCATATTCTGCCAAAATTTCATAATTTCCCAAGCCGTTTTGCAACGTCAAAACCAATGTTTTTTCACCAATTAAAAATTGATTTTGCTGTAAAGCCTCTTTTGTTGCAATTGTTTTAACCAAAATAACCACAACATCGACCTGTTGCTTATATGTACCGGAAACAAATGCTTTCACGTTTTTATACTGATATAGTTTATCATCAGTTGCTTTCAAAATCAAACCATAATCATTAATAACATCCGCTTCTGATTGTTTATGCGCAATCATTATCACTTCATTCTCTTGACTAAATTTAGCACCGAATAAACAACCTAGTGCACCTGCACCAATAACAGCGACCTTCATAAATAATCTCCAAAATTCAAATTTAATTTAAAAAACAAAATATCTATAAAATAAAAAATTTTTATTGTAAATATAAATAAGTAATCTCATAAAATCATAATACATTAAACAAGAGACCATAAAGCATACTTTTTTCAAGCTTTCCTTATTAATTACCCTATTAGGTAGCATTCAAACAACCTCTACACATAAAAAACCTTTAAACCCATTATCAATTTATTGAAAAGCAATAAAACTTGAAAATATAGGGTCGTTTAATTTCCCCCAAAAACTAAATTTATCAACCAGATATGGACTAGATTAACTTGTAAAACATATCAAAGCGTCTTTTCCAGATTGGCTGGGGTAGCTGGATTGTAAACCTTGCGGTTTATCCCTCGCTTCTCTCGGGACCGTCCTTCGGACGTCTACTCCGCTACCGCTCCGTGAACGAACCAACGTCATTCGTTGACTCTCATCCCCTCAGCCCATATTAAAAAAAGCGCCTGCTTCTTGCAGACGCTCCTTTTTGGCTGGAGAGGTCTGGTAATACACGGACTTTCAAACAGTACTTTTTGCTTGTAATAAGAAAAAACATCAGATATGATATAGTATATTGTTTTAAAAAAGGATAAAAATGAAAAAAATTTTTTATATTCTGATTTTGCTTTTTCTTGTGGTTTCTTTTGCTGACGCAAAAACAGTTGTTAATCAGAAAAAATCTAAATGGGACTATTTAGAAAATGAAATAAGTTGTGATTATGATAATGTTTGTTTTGACAAAAAAAATAAAAAGATAACTGGAAAAGTTAAGCAAAACATGTTCGATTATTATGCAATAACATCTTACGTAAATGGCGTTGAAAATGGGGATATTAAGTTTTATACCCAGTCGAATAAATTTATCGCTGGCGCCAAAATAAAAGATGGAAGACCTGCCGATATTCCTCTAGATAATGAAGCCTTTCGAAATATGATGACAGAGGTTGCTGAAGAAAAACATAATGTTTTAGCGTTGGCGGTTTATTTAGATGATTGCATTTCAGCTTATCGCCGTCAGAATACAGATAAGGAAAACTTTTGCCAAGAATTGCTAAAAGGTACTAAAGTTCCTGAAATAAGTAATGGAAAAAATTTTTTAGTGAAAAGAACTGCTTTTGACGGAAAAAAATATATATCTGTTGAAATGCCTCCTTTTCATAAAAAGTATATTTCCGAATTTCAGAAAAAAACAGCTCCAAATATAACAAAAAAGAATAAAAAGGGGAATTTTGTTTATCTGGTGGAATATTTTTAATATTATTTTGATTTTTCGATAGTTAAATTTATCTTTATTCAGCTTTTGGGGATAAAATTGAGGTATTCCAAAGCAAGATTATTGTAAAATAAGGATATTTTGATGTTGCTGGTCCGTGTGAGGTAAAAATTTGAGCGTTTTTAAACACTTGCACACGGACTGTCATAATTGCTTGCAAACAAAAGAAAAAGTCGCCAAAAATAGCGACTTGTTTGTTTTGGCTGGGGTGGCTGGATTCGAACCAACGAATGACGGGATCAAAACCCGTTGCCTTACCACTTGGCGACACCCCAATAAATGAATTGATCTTGTTTATACATTATTTCTTTTGAATTTGCAACTTTTTTTTATTAAAACATTTTACACTTCAAAATCAATACGTCTTTTTGCTTCATTTTTACATTTTAACTTGTAATTCTACTCAAAGACAAATAATATATTTATCAACTGACACGAAAGGTCAATTGTATGCAAAACTTATATCTCTTTTTATGCTTTATAGGAATAAGCTTTTTAATCTATCCCCTCCCTTGTAACGCACAAAATGATACTACAGAAATGGAATTCAGTACAACAATACTCGAAATAAATGAGTTTGATTTAAATAATCCCTCATATCCAATATATAATGAAGATGGAAAACTGATCGTCAAAGGTCAGGTATTTAGCGGTCTTTTAAAACAATATGATAAAACAGGTCAATTGAAAACAGAAACTATCTATCAAAACGGACGAAGAGAAGGCATTCAAAAAACCTATTATAGTGCCGGGAAAACTTGGAAAGAAGAATTATATCAAAATGACCAACAAATAGGTCTGACAACTTATTATAACTACCACGGAAAGCTAGAAGGTCTGGTTCAACTTTTTGATGAAAGCAGACAACAAAAGATAGAAGCCTTTTTCAAAAACGGTTTATTAGATGGAGTAGAAAAAAGATATGATATAAATGATAATCTCTTGTTCGAAAAATATCATAAAAATGGCCGACAAGATGGACCTTTTCGCACTTACTATACAAATGGTCTGCTGGCCACAGAAAGCTTTTTTGAAAATGGTCGAAAAGAAGGACTATGGAAATACTATTATGAAAATGGCTATTTAAAAAAAGAAATTACCTATCTTAATGATCAACCTGATGGCTTAGTTAAAACATATTATGAGAATGGTCAACTGTTTTCAGAAAACTATTATAAAAATGGTTCACGAGAAGGGACAAGTAAAATATACCATAAAAATGGAAGATTAAAAGCAGAAGGAAATTATAAAAATAACAAAGCAGATACTTCCTGGAAGTTTTATGATGAAGATGAAAACTTAAAATTAGAACTAACTTTTAAAGAAAGTATTTTAAATGGAAGAGCCTTTATTTTTAATTCAGACAGAACGCCTAAAATAGAAGTTTTTTTTAGGAATAATGAACCCATTATCGGATACAGATATACCCAATTGGACAAAAAAGACCTTTCAAAAAAAGAACTATCTTTTATAAAAAATGCACTTATAAAAATATTGCCTAATATTGAAGAAGAAAGGATACCCTGACACAGGTTCTGACAGAAGAATTTCATAAAATATATTTTCTATCGTACAAAGCAAACAATTTCAAAGGAGGATAAAATGTTAAATAAATGGTCTTTTATATTATTCACAAGCTTGTTTTTAATAGGAATATCTCATCACGGTCTAGCCACAACAGCTTCCTTGCCCATTCAAGATGGTAAATTAAACGGAACTACTCAACTCCTTTCTGGTTCAACGATTAGTTTCCATGAAGATAATACTTTCTCTAGTAGTCTTGGCATTAAGGGCCGCGTTTTATGTTCAGTCGAACAAATGCAAAAAGCTTTTGAACAAACAGATGAAAAAACACAAGCTATAGAATTTTTAAAATGTGCAGAAGTAACGAATATTAATCTGAAAAATAAAAATCTGGATTCTCTCACCTTCAAAGGTAGTTTTCATTATCCAAACATTACGCAGCCCTCTGAACTACATCTAATCGTAAAAGATAGTTTCATAAAAGAACAGCTCACGATGTTGAAGCAAAAAATTCCTTCAAAAATGGACAACTATTTACAACAATACTCCCTCATTAAAGAGATTATCATTAGTTTCACACCAAACAATAAACAGACCATTCAGTTCAATAATTTATCAGGGAAAACAGTAACTCAGATGGCATTTCAAGACATGAATTTTGTTCCAGTTTTAGTAGCTATTTTTCTTTCGGATAATGAAGCGAACAATTTTCTTGAGAGTACGAACACATTTTTTAAGATGCTAAAAGACATGAAAATTACTCACTTAGAACTAACGGCTCCGCAAGGCAAAAAAAATGTTTTATTTAATGGCAGTTTCCAACCGATGGCTTTTTATGCGACAAACGGATCTGAACTAAAGCTTTATAACCAAGATGAAAAGGTAATTTTGTCCATTGAACGTTTAGATGAGAAAACAAATGTAACCTTGTATTATCCGAAATCGGCAAAAGAACTATTCTCTTTTACAATTGATACAGAAAATTCTGTATTTGATAACTTTGCTAAAAGTCTACCCTCGATACAAACTGAAGAACAATACAAACAATTGATGTCCATGATGATTTTAGCTTTCTTGTCTGAAACCTTTAAGCTCCATGATGTAAAATGGCTTAATAAAGATGGTAAAGCACTATTACAAGCAGACACATTAACACTTCAACCGATGACTATGCCTAACGCCATCAAAGGCATAGTGAAATTGACGGATAATGCCGACGGCTATGACTTTTTTGTGTTGAATGGATTAAATCAAATTCAATATCAAAATGCAAAAAATGAAATGCGCACGATTACAATACAAGAAATGGCTGAACGGATAAAAAATACCTGGGGAGATAAACAAACCGCTCTTAAGGCTCTTTTTGAAGAGATTAATAGCCTGCCCACAGACGCTTACATTTCTACCTCGTTCTACAAAGGTATTTTAGAGGGATATCAGGCAGCAATGGGGCGCTACCTTTTACAAAAGGAATTTGAAGAATTATCCAACAACTTTGGTTCATTTGCAGAAACAAATGAGTGAGTTGAAATAGAAAAAACTACTCTACTTGAAGTAATTAGAGAGAAATAGACTTGGCGCGCTTGGCGGGATTCGAACCCACGACCCTTGCCTTCGGAGGGCAATACTCTATCCAGCTGAGCTACAAGCGCAAGATGCTTTTTTATATGCTATTTTTTGTCTAAAATCAAGCAATAATTTTAAAACCGATTTGTGCTCTTTGCGAAAAAAATTATAGAACAAATAATCTTTTTCGACTTAAATCGAGGACTATGAGGACTATAATGAAAAAAATTATAACTAATCAAAAAATAAGATTGTTTGCCAATAAGTTGACTTGATACAAAGTAAAGGAGAACACCTTCCCTTTCTCCTTTGCTTTTTATTTCCCGGCCAACAAAGCGTCGATTAATTCTTTAACTGTTGGTACATAATTATTACGATACATAGGATCTTGTCCAAATCGAAAAGCACTATGCCCAGCGAACATCAAATTATTTTCGACATCATCACCATGAGCAACATCCATTAATGTACGCGTAATGCAAAATGAGCGCGGATCGGGTAAACGAGATGTATGACCATCCATTTGGCTCCATCCGGAAAAAGCACACTGAGATAAGCATCCGACACACTCTGCTCTGGTTGTTTTAATTCTTTTTTCTGCTTCTTTTGTAATAAAAATTAAAGAAGAATCCGGTGTTCGCATCGGAATATTGCGTTCGGAAGCCATATAAGCCTGCGCACGTTTCAAATCATGAGCCGTCAAATAAACCGTATGCGCAGAAGAGACCTTAAAAGGCTTCACAAAAATAGTTTCCGGTTTATCTTTATATGGCATTTCAGTGTCTTTTTGTGCAATCAACTCTTGCATAAAACGTGTTCGAACGGCTGATGAATAAAATCCTGTCGGAGAAAACTGCTGCAAAACAACATCTCCGGGTTTTAAACTCATCAATTTTTCTTGCCATGTTCGAACTATCGGACTTTCTTGTGTCAATAACGGACGTGTTCCCAACTGAAAAGCTAATGGACCGATGTCTGGATTATCAATATAATCATCGAATTCAGATAAATTCCAAACCCCTCCTGCCATGATAATAGGAACAGATTGAAGTCCAAACTCATTCATTTGACGACGCAAAGCCACTAACCGTTCATAAGGTCTTTCCGGCTTTTCGGGGTTTTCACTATTAGACAAACCATTATGTCCGCCAGCCAACCATGGATCCTCATAAACAACGCCGCCTAAAAACTCTTTACAGTTTTTATAAGAACGAAGCCACAAAGCTCTAAACGCACGAGCACTGGAGACAATCGGATAGTAAAAAATTTCATGTTTAGAAGCAATTTCTGCCAACCGATAAGGCATTCCGGCGCCACAGGTAATTCCATGAATAAAATTTTTAGCCTCGTCCAAAACCCCCTCCATAACAGGAAGCGTATCTTTCATATGAGATTGGATCTTAAACCGAATCGTTCCTAAAGTTCTTTGAACCTTTTCACCCAAAACTTCGATTTTCGGTTGCAAACGATTTGAGACACGACTTTTTAAATTTTTAACGATTTCTTCACAAGAATTCATAACACCTTCAAGAATAGGAACACTTCCCCCCATTTCCCATAAAACATTCATATGAATTCTTCCGTTTCCTCCGGAGATTTCATGGGCTAATCGAGCCTGATCTATTCCACCCTTAATTGACATTTCAATCAACTCTTGGTGCCGCTCTTGACGTGTTTTTTTCGTATATTTCTTAGGAAGGATTTTTCCTTCTTCATCCAGTTCATCTGCAAAAACACCAGAAATCGTCCCGACGGCTCCAGCCGCTGCCCAAGCGCCGCTAGAATAACCATCAGAAACTGCAATTCCCTTACCGCCTTCGATTAAAGGAATGACCTCTTTACCAGAAATTATTAAAGGTTTTAGTGTCTTCATTTTAACTCTCTTTCATAAAAGACTAGGATACACATTTTTGATGAAAAAACAAGAAAGAATCTTTTTTATTCTCTGAATAATCAAGAATAAAAATAAAATATCTTAAATATCTTATTTTAAATATGAAAAAGCCTCTTTTAAAAGAGGCTTTTTATTATCAACATCATTACCCTTCCACTGTCGGCTCAGGCTTTTCTTCCGAGAGCTCTTCTTGTTTTATTTCTAAATCCTCTCCCGTCTCCTGATTGACTCGTTTCATAGATAATTTGACTTTCCCTCGGTTATCCATGCCGAGACATTTGACTTTAACCATATCTCCTTCATGAACAACATCCGTCACTTTTTCCACACGTTTTGGCGCTAACTCGGAAATATGAACTAAACCGTCGCGAGCTCCCAAGAAGTTCACGAAAGCACCAAAATCCATAATCTTGACAACTTTACCATCATAAATTTGCCCGATTTCCGGCTCGCAAACAATTCCCTTAATCCAATTTAACGCTGCCTCTCCGGCTTTTGCGTCTGTTGATGCGATTTTAACAATTCCGTCATCATCAATATCAACCTTAGCACCTGTTGTCTCAACGATTTCACGAATAACTTTGCCACCGGTACCAATCACATCACGAATTTTATCCTTATCAATTTGAATGGTCGTAATACGAGGTGCATTTGGTGAAACTGTTTCACGAGGAGCTGCTAAAGCTTCTGCCATCTTTCCAAGGATATGCAAACGTCCTTCATGAGCTTGCTGCAAAGCAATTCCCATAATTTCTTTTGTAATGGATGTAATCTTAATATCCATTTGCAAAGCCGTCACACCATCTTTTGTTCCGGCGACTTTAAAATCCATATCGCCCAAATGATCTTCATCACCCATAATGTCTGTTAAAACAGCAAAATCATCACCTTCCTTGATTAAACCCATAGCAATACCAGCAACAGGCTTTTTCATCGGAACACCGGCATCCATCAACGATAAACAAGAACCACATACCGTTGCCATAGAAGAAGAACCATTGGATTCCATAATCTCAGAAACAACGCGAATTGTATATGGAAATTCTTCAGTCGTCGGTAACATCGGATGAATGGCTCGCCAAGCAAGCTTACCATGACCAATTTCACGACGTCCCGGAGAACCGACACGTCCGACTTCTCCGACAGAATAAGGAGGGAAATTATAATGCAGCATAAATGTCTGTTTCCACTCCCCTGTTAAATCATCGACGATTTGTTCATCTTCGCCTGTTCCCAAAGTTGCAATAACCAAAGCTTGTGTTTCCCCTCGAGTAAACAAAGCTGAACCATGAGCTTTTGGTAAAACACCAACCTCTGCTTCAATCGGACGAACAGTCTTTGTGTCACGACCATCAATTCGAATGCCTGTCTTCAAAATATCTTGACGAACAACCTGTGCTTCCAAATCATGAAAAATAGGCTCAACTAATGGTAAAGCTGCCTCATTTTCAGCAAATAAAGCTAATGCTTTTTCCTTGACTTCACCAATCGCATTTTGTCTATCAAGCTTTTGATGAATTTTATAAGCAGCCTTCAACTCCTCTAAAATTTCTTTTTCCAAAGTTGTCTTAACTAAATCATATTCTGCCGGCTTTTCTTTTAATTCCCAAGGATCTTTTGCACATTCTTCTGCCAGAGCGATAATAGCATCTATCACAGGTTGGAAACTCTTATGCCCAAAATCAACAGCCCCTAACATCACATCTTCTGACAGCTCTTTAGCTTCAGACTCAACCATTAAAACACCTTGTTTTGTCCCTGCGACAACCAGGTCTAATTCTGATTTTTTAACCTCAGAAATAGTGGGGTTCAAAACATATTGTCCATTCATATAACCGATACGAGCTGCACCGATTGGTCCCAAGAATGGAAGCCCTGAAATTGTTAAAGCAGCTGAGGCAGCAATCATCGCGACAATATCAGGATTGTTTTGCAAATCATGGCTCAACAAAGTACATGTCACTTGCGTTTCATTATTAAAACCTTTGGCAAACAACGGACGTATTGGACGATCAATCAAACGAGAAATTAAAATTTCACCTTCAGAAGGCTTACCTTCTCTTTTGAAAAAGCCGCCCGGAATTTTTCCTGCCGCATAAGCTTTTTCAATATAATTAACTGTTAATGGAATAAAATCTTCGTATGTTTCAGGCGCCGTTCTCGCAGCACAAACCGCACAATGCACAATTGTCTCGCCATACGTAACGAGCACAGATCCATCCGCTTGTTTCCCTATCTTACCTGTTTCGATAACAAGCTTACGGCCACCCCATTCAATTTCTTTTCGATAAGTTTTAAATAAAGACATATATCTATTTACCTTTCATACCTACATACATCTATCGCCTCGGCCCATCCGAAGCGATAAAAAGGGGCATGACCTTCACGCCCCTTTAACTTTGGATTACTTACGCAATCCCAAACGTTTAATCAGTGTTTCATAACGTTGCTGATTTTGTTTTTTAACATAATCTAACAAACGACGACGCTGACCGACCATAATCAAGAGCCCACGACGAGAAATAAAATCTTTTTTGTGGTCTTTCATATGTTCTGTTAAATTTTTAATCCGTTCTGTCAAAATAGCGACTTGAACTTCCGGAGAACCTGTATCTCCTTCTTTTGTAGCATACTCTTTAATGAGCTCTGCTTTTCTTTCACTTGTAATCGACATCGTTTTCTCCTTTGAAAACTTTGCTGGGACGGAACAATCCGCCTTCAGCATATCCAAACGCAATGAGCTGACCGTTATACATTGCCTTTAAAAAATCGCCTTCTTTAAAAGATGTTCCCGGCGAAAGAGATATACTCCTTCCGTGGCTCAAAGCTCGAGCCTCATTCTCCGAAACGGCCAGTTCCAAGATGTCGGTCAGGACGGCTTCAAGGGGAATAAGAACCTCTCGAGGGTTTTCACTATACGCGATTTTTTCTATTTTGTCCAGTGAAATCGCATCAGCCAATGTAAAAGGACCACTTTGCGTGCGACGAAGTGCTGTAATAAAACCGCAAGAACCACACTTTTTGGCAATATCTCGCCCTAATGAGCGAACATATGTCCCTTTACCACAAACAACCTCCAGAACAGCTTTATTCTGAGATGGCATAGTTTGTAAAGAAAGACTTTCAATGTGAACCTTACGAGGAGGTAATTCTACTTTTTCCCCCTTTCGAACTCGATCATAAGCGCGCTTTCCTGCTACTTTCAAAGCACTATATGCCGGAGGAACCTGAAAAATATCCCCCACAAACTCAGGTAATACCTCTTCTATTTGTGCTTGAGAAGGCAACCTGTCAGAAACTTCAACAACTTCACCTTCCGCATCATCCGTTGTTGTCGATTGACCAAATTGTATCTCAAAAATATATTTTTTGACCCCATTCATAACAAAAGGAACCGTTCGAGTTGCCTTACCAAACGCAATCGGTAAAACACCTGTTGCCAAAGGATCCAAAGTACCGGCATGCCCTATTTTCATCGGATGGAAAAAACGCTTTAATCGACTGACAACATTAGTTGACCCCATCCCATATGGCTTATCAACAACCAGCCAACCACTTAAATCATTTATGTTTCGAAGTATCATGCGTTATTTTCCTCAAAGCGTCAAAAAAAGTTGTAACCTCCTCATAAATAACTGGCAGATCTTCGGATAAAAGATAAGTTTCTTCAAACGTATTTGAATCCCGTCCACCAATCAGAAAAATAAAAGAATATCCGTTTTTTTCCTTCTTTTTTTCAGGTTCAAAATCAAAAGAATAAGGATAAAGCCATTTTCCTGTTCCTGTTTTCAGAAAAGCTAAAACCTGTTCTTCCAACTGAAGTTGTCTTTGACAAAATTTCTGTTCATCCAAATTAATAGAAAAAACAAGAGATGTCTTTTTCTTAATGGAACAAACATATATTTGAAAATAGATGTTCTCCAATTCTTTCTCTAAAACGGGTGTTTGCCGATGTAAAGAACTGACCTGATGCAAAAGAGGATGAGAAGGCGAAGATAAACCCAACAATTTAACGACCCGATAAATCGGCAATTTTTTAATAAATCGCAAACTATCTTTATCTATCCCGGGATAATTAATCAATGCGACCCAAAAACCGACACCACCAAACCCAATAACAATACTAGCCTCAAATGAAATTACCCCGACAAGACAAATGACAAAAAACCATAATACAAAAAATAAAACCAGTTTTGCAAACCCATCTTTTGCATAAACCTGACGAGGGTTTTTTCTTTTTTTTATCCTTTGTATATAAGCAGAAAACAAAAGAAGAAAGAAAAAGAAAGCAGTGCTTATACCCTCTACCATATCAGAGGAGATCTCATCTTCTGTAAAGAAAAGGAAAAAAGAAAATCCAAAAAAAACAATCATAACCAAAGCGATTAAAATGTTTTTAAGGTTTTCAATAAAATAATGAATTTTTCTCTTGGGCGGTTTGACTGCAGGAGGCTTTAATGTCATAGCCTGTTGAATAAATGTTTCTTTATTGATTATCATAAATTCTCCTTAAATATGAACGAGTTGAGGTAAAGTGCATTTATTTCGAAATACTATTTTGGGCTGAGTTTGATAAGAACGAATAATACCGGCGAATATATAAGCCATTTGCCGCTCCATATCCGTCACAGGACATCCCATTTTTTGAACAGAAGTTTCTTTTTTCAACTCTTTAAAACTTTTTTGAAAAGCTTCTTCCTTTTCAAATAAATCTTTTAAAACGTATAAAAAGCGAACTCGACGTTGATATACAATTGAAAACGCATCTGAGATGACACCCTTAGAGACATAAGATCCCAAAAAATATGTTTGAATTGCCTGAACTAAATCACGACCATAGCCAGGTTCATCACGCATGCGATGTAATATAAATGAAGCTTCTGGTATCAATGCTTCCTGATTTTTTTTCATAAAATCAAATAATTGTTCAATCTTATACATTTTTTTTATTTTCTTTTAGCTTTTTTAAAGCAAGTGTTTTACAAAGAGTATTTCTTTTCTTACAAAGAGTATTTCTTTTCTTACAAAGAGTATTTTTTTTCTTTTTTCCTCTGAAGAATTCTAATTCTTCTTTATACAACCCATAAAAATATCCCCGCTGAGCGATTAAATCTTGCGGAGTCCCGTCTTCGATAATCTTTCCGTTAGAAAGTAAAACAGCTCGATCCGCTTTTGCAATTTCTGCCGGATTATGAGAAATTAAAATCAATGTTTTATCCTCACCAAAAGCCAAAATTGTATCTAAAACAGTTCGTGCAGTATATCTGTCAAGTGCCGACGTCGGTTCATCCATCAGCACAATCGGACTCTCTTTCAAAAAAGCCTGTGCAATCGCCAAACGCTGTTGTTGGCCTCCGGACAGCATATTAGGTAGAGCATCATATCCTGCAGCCAAAGACATTATTTCTTCATGTAAACCAGCTTTTTTCATACAATCTTCCATTTCTGCCCACGATGCATCAGGTTTAACCAAACGCAGGTTTTCCCGAATAGAGCGTTTCAAAAAATCAGGTTTTTGCTCAACATAAGAAATTTGCCGATTTAAATCTTCCAATTGCAGCTCTCGAATATCAGTTCCATCAATTTTAATCTGCCCATTCGTAATTTCCATTTCATGTTTCAGCAAATTAATCAAAGTCGTTTTACCAGACCCCGTTTTACCAATAATAACCAATCGTTCTCCTTTATGAATCTGCAAATTCAAACCATTCAATAAAGGTTTTTCTTGTCCAGGATAACAAAAAGAAACATTTTCAAAAGAGATATTTCCCGAACAATGCTCCAATGTTTTCGTTCCGCTTAACGGTTCTAAAGATTTATCATATTCCAACTCTTTCATACTCTGTCGGTATGACAAATAATTTTCCTGCGCAGTTGAATAGTCATTAGCAGCGGCTGAACCACCGTAAAGAACATGATAAGCACTACCCGTCACCAAAAAATAGGCTCCAAGATCGCCCGTTTTCATAGCCGTATAAATTGCTGGCAAAGTAATTGCCAGAGAACCGATCAAATCGACAATTTTCATTAAAGCTTCTAATTTCAAACGCTTTTTCTGCACTTTTTCGATTTTTTGTTGAGCATTTTGATTCAATAAAGTTATTGCTTCCATCTCGGCCTTTTCTTTATTATGAGTTCGAACAAAAGCAGCTTTTTCTAAAACATCACGTATTCTGGCAGAATTTTTACCCAATTTTTGGGCCACTGTTTGAAAAGATTTTTCAAATCGTTTATTCATTTGATGAAACATTCCAATCTTAATCGCTGTCACTCCTATTAAACTAAGGGCGATAACAGGAGATGCCGCCAATAAAATAGTACTGGAAATTGCAAATGAGCCAAAGTTAATAAGTGCTCGAGAAGCCGTCTCTAAAACAGATTGTCCACGCCGAGAAGCTCTCATTAAAACTTCCGCCAAATAAGGAGCTGTTTTTTCTTTTTGAGCTAATCGTGGCATTTTAAATACCTGATGCATATTTTTTTCAATCACTTTATTACCAAAACGTGTCTTAACCCAATTGATCATAATAAAAGATAAACGATTGACAAAGTTGCTGCTAACTTCCAGCACACCATAACCTATAGCTAATGTCACCGCCGCCGCCGTGATTGTTCCAGTAGAAATGACACCCGCAGCTGCATTTGTCAAAAATTGCAAAAAAACAGGTTGAAAACTGGATAAAGCAGAAAGACCAACCAATGTTGCTACAGTATAAAAGCTATTCTTTTTATTCTCACGAACAGTTTCTGATAAAAAAGAAAATAAATCTTGTATATCTTTATTTTTTTTTACTAGCATTGATAAATGTTGTTTCAGCATTTTCTTATCCTCATTGACTGAGGAAATTGTATCATAAAATATGGTATTTTTCTATAAAAAAATCAGTCTTCCTTATTAATATCCGCCTTAACTTTAGGATCATTCAACAATGTTTCAATTTTAACGGCTTCATCAAAAGAATTATCCTCTCTAAAGCGAATATCTGGTGTAATACGCAAACGTATTTTCTGTCCAACGGCTTTACGAAAAATACCTTTATTTCGATTTAATGCGTCAATAACCGTCTGAACCGGCTGCCCGCCAATGGAGTGAACATAAGCTGTTGCCCAAGAAAAATCCGGACTCATTTTTACTTCAGTAATCATGACCAAAGCACCATTTAAATCTCCGTCATACAAGTCTTGTTTCAGTAAAACGTCTGATAAAACATGGCGAACTTCTTCACCAACTCGCAACTGCCGCTCTGTCGGCATTTTTGGTTCATTTTTGACCATCTTTACACCCGAATATCTAAAGAAACAGCAACCTGTTCTATCTCAAAACATTCTATTGTATCACCGACTTTAATGTCATCATAGTTCGCAAAGCTCATACCACATTCAAACCCGGATTTAACTTCTTTAACATCGTCTTTAAAGCGTTTTAACTGAGACAATTCGCCTTCATGAATGACAACATTATCTCGTAACAAACGAACTTTAGCACCACGTTTGACCAAACCTTCTGTCACCATACAACCAGCCACATTACCGACCTTCGATACATGTATAACCTGACGAACTTCAGCATAGCCCAAGATTTTTTCTTTTTCTTCCGGCGTCAATAAGCCTTCAACTGCTTTCTTCATATCATTCGCCACATCATAAATAATCGAATAATAACGAATGTCAACATTATCACGTTTAGCATTTTCACGTGCTTGCGGATTTGCTCGAACATTAAAACCAATAATCGTCGCATTTGATGCACGCGCTAAAGCGACATCTGTTTCATTGATGCTACCGACTGCAGCATGTAAAACACGTATCCGAACTTCATCATTCGCAATCTTTGCCAAAGTTCCTTGTAATGCTTCCACAGACCCCTGCACATCACCTTTGACAATAACAGGGAATTCTTTTGTTTCTCCGGCTTTGATTTGTGCAAACATTTGCTCCATTGTCGAACCGCTAGCACGTTTAACCGTCATAGCTTCACGAGCTTTCCTTTGACGATACCCGGAAATTTCACGAGCCTTTGCTTCATCTTCGACAACAGTTAATTCATCACCAGCCGCAGGAACTCCTTGAAGCCCCACAACTTCAACCGGTGTTGCCGGTAAAGCTTCTTTTACTCGTTGTCCTTGATCATTCAACAAAGATCTGACACGACCCCACTCCTGACCGACAACAAAAATATCTCCGATTTTCAGCGTCCCACGAGACACTAAAACCGTTGCCACCGGACCACGACCTTTTTCCATCTTGGATTCCACGACAACTCCTTCGGCTGCACGGTTAGGATTAGCTTTTAAATCTAAAACTTCTGCTTGTAATAAAACAGCTTCAACCAACTTATCTAAGTTTGTCCGCTGTTTAGCCGATACTTCAACAGATAATACATCACCACCTAAACTTTCCACGACAACTTCATGGTTTAATAATTCCATTTTAACCTTGTCTGGATTTGCGCCCGGAACATCAATCTTGTTAATGGCAACAACGATAGGAACACCAGCAGCTTTAGCATGATTAATGGCCTCTATTGTCTGAGGCATAACACCGTCATTTGCAGCAACAACCAAAATAACAATATCCGTAATCTTAGCACCTCTGGCACGCATCGCCGTAAAAGCTTCATGACCCGGCGTATCGATAAATGTCACTTTTTGACCAGACGGCATTGTCACTTGATAAGCACCAATATGTTGTGTAATACCACCAGCTTCACCGCTTGCCACATGCGTCGAACGAAGTGCATCCAATAGAGATGTCTTACCATGATCAACATGTCCCATAACGGTCACAACAGGAGGACGAGGCTGTTTATCTTCTTCTTTATCTTCTGCCGTTTTTAAAATATCTTCCACATCCGATTCTGCAACACGTATCACTTTATGACCTAATTCTTCCGCGACCAACTCTGCTGTATCCGCGTCAATTGTCTGCGTAATCGTTGCCATAACACCCATATTCATAAGCGTCTTTACAACTGTCGCAGCTCGTTCCGCCATACGGTTAGCCAGCTCTTGAACCGTAATTGTTTCAGGTATCACAACATCTCGTGCAATTTTCTCGGCAGTCTTTAACGCCTCGGCATGTTTCAGCTTCTCTTTCTCACGAGCACGACGGATAGAGGCCAAACTTCGACCACGACGTTGACCCCACCCATCATCATCGTCATCATCGCTGCCTGTATACGCAGATATATTTATTTTACCGCCTTTACGACGTTCTTCATTTACCTTAGGACGTTTAACAGGCAACGCTCTTTCTTGCTGAGTTTTCTTACGAGATTTAAAATCTTCTTCCTCATCTTCATCGTCTTCTACATATTTCTTTTTGTTTTCCTTAGCTTGTTGCTTGACCTCGTAATCGGAGGGAACCTCGGTCAATGGCTCTTGTGCATTTTCTTTTTCAGCTGTTTCAGAGACTTTTTTTGCCTGTTCTTCAGCTTCTTCCTTTAATCTACGCGCCTCCGCTTCTGCTCGTTCACGCGCACGTTGCTCTTCTACTTTCTTAGCTTCCTTCAACAATTGAATTTTATGAGCTTGCTGAGCGTCTGCCTGTGCCGCTGTCAATGGAACAGTCCCCTGTTGAATTGTCCGCTTTTTCCGAACTTCAACTTGAACCATCTTGGAAGAAGAACCAAAACCTTGACGAATATGTGAACGCTCTAAAGGCCGTTTTAACTCTAATTTGCCTCTATTCAGCGTTAAAGATGTTTTTTTCGTTTCTTCTGTCATTCTTTATTTTCCTCTTTTTCTTGATAGGCGCGCCACCGCAACACCTCTTTTTTAAAAGTTTCAGCTAGTTTACTCTTTTTTATTCCCAAATGCACGCAAAAATCGCGACCAAGCACTAAATCTAATTCTTCAGTCGTAAAATCTTCGACTTGAAAAGCGTCTGAAAAAAGTTCTTGCAGATGTTTTTTTTCTGTCGGAGAACCATCTTTTGCTTGAACGATAACTTCAATGGAATATTGATGGGCTGTCTCTTTAACCTTATCAAAACCGATGACCAAATATCCTGCTTTCTTAGCTATTCCGAGTATTTCCAAGCATCTTTTCTTTAATAAATCAGCAATATGCTCAACAAATCCTTCTGGAACTGTCACATTCGTATGAAGCGCCTTACGAAAAGAGCCTTTTGCAATCGCTGTTTCCAAAACAGACCGAGATGCCTTCAGCCAAACGCCTCTACCTCCAAGTTTTTCTGATAAATCCGGATAAATCAACTGATCCGGCCCTTCCACAAAACGTATCAAACTGCTCCGAAGCCCAGGCTCGCCGGTGATAAAACACCGACGCTCGCCTAAGTCCGCTTTAACTTGACAACTTTTATTTTTGTGTTTTGTCACCGTCAAACCAATGCTCCCGCGCTTTCATAATCAGCGCATTTGCCGTCTCTTCATCAATGGCTTCTTTTCCTAAAATCTCTATCAGCTCATCTGATGATAAATCCGCAAAATCATCTAAAGTTTTAATGTCATGCTCACCTAATTTAACCAGCATTTCAAGTGTTAAACCTGATAATGCTTTCAAATCTTCGGCTATTTCCATAGAAGCAAGTTTCTTTTCAAATGCTGAATTCTTTTCTTCTAAATAAGTTTTCGCACGATTTTGTAATTCCGTTGCCAATCCTTCATCAAAGCCATCAATACTTAATAACTCTTCTAAATCAACATAAGCAACTTCCTCTATTTTCGTGAAACCCTCTTGTATCAACAGATGCGCAATCATATCATCGACATCCAATGCCGTTGTGAATAACTCCAATCGACCTTTTTCTTCGGCCTGGCGATGTTCTGCTTCTTGTGCTTCGTTTAAAACATCAATATGCCAATTCGTCAATTGACTGGTCAAACGAACATTTTGTCCTCGACGACCAATCGCTTGAGATAATTGCTCATCCGGAACGACGACTTCCGCATTCTTAGATTCCTCATCTAAAACAATTTTCAAGACTTCTGAAGGAGCTAAGGCATTCACAATAAAAGTTGCCGGATCAGATGACCAATGAACAACATCTATCTTTTCGCCTTGTAATTCCGTGACAATCGCTTGAACTCGAACACCTCTCATGCCGATACAAGCACCTCGTGGATCTACAGAAGAATCTTTAGAATAAACAGCAACTTTTGCTCGTGACCCCGGATCTCTTGCCACAGATTTAATCTCAATAATTCCATCATAAACCTCGGGAACTTCCGCCGCAAATAATTTCGCCAAAAATTGCGGATGAGAACGAGTCAGAAAAATTTGAGGACCTCTGTTTTCGGAACGCACATCTAATAATAATGCACGTACACGATCCCCTACTCGGAAAGTTTCATTCGGAATAAGCTCATCACGACGCAATATAGCTTCAGCTCGTCCTAAATCAACAATCACATTACCGAGTTCAACACGTTTCACCGTTCCATGAACAATCTCACCTATTTTATCTTTAAATTCATTGTATTGATGCATACGTTCCGCATCACGCACTTTCTGTGTGATGACTTGCTTAGCCGTTTGTGCGGCTATACGACCAAAATCGATTGGCGGTAAAGGATCTATGACAAACTCTCCGACTTTTAAATCAGGATACTTCTTAGCCGCTTCTGTCGCCGAAATTTGTGTCATTTCATTTTCTACTTCGTTGACGACTTCGACATAACGAGCCAATCTGATTTCTCCCGTTTTCCTGTCAATCTGCGCACGAATATCATATTCCGGACCATATTTCGACCGCCCGGCACGTGCAATAGCAAATTCCATTGCCGATAAAACATCGTCGCGCTCAATCCCTTTTTCGCGAGCAACCATATCTGCTACCTGAAGTAATTCCGGTCGTGAAAGTGATGTTGTATTTTCCATAATATTTTCCTTCTTAACTATTTTTCAAAAAAGATGCCACCAACTCATCTGTTAAGACAAGCTTCGCTTTACTGATTTGAGCAAACGGAATGCGAATTTCCGCACCCTCAAACATCATGATAACCTGTTCTGTCGCTGCGTCATAACCTAACAATTTACCTCGAAAACGCTTCCGACCATCTATCGCCGACAGACTTTCTAATTTCATTTCATTTCCTTTGAAACGCTCATAATCTTCTGCTTTAACAAGAGGACGATCTATTCCTGGAGATGTCACCTCTAATGTATAACGTTCTTTAATCGGATCTTCCACATCCAACAGAGCTGAAATGGAACGAGATAATGCTTCACAATCCTCAACCTGCATATTACGACGATCTTGTCGCTCCGCCATAATTTGTAATGTTTTATTACCTTCCGCACCCTGGAATAAAATCCGCACCAAGTCATATCCCATTTCTTCAAGGGTGGGCGTAATAATATTCGAAACTTTATTTATAATATCCATACTCTTCCTTTCTTTATCAAAAAAGGCGGGGCTTTTGGCCCCACCCTCTTCATTTATTTTGGAGAATGTACTTTCCTTATACCTTTTCTTTTTTTAAATTGCAAGTATTTTTTTTATCAATTCCTCTTTTAAACTCAATAAAATAAAAAATTCTCTTGCGCAAAAAATATTTTTTTGGCATGCTATCATTCATAGGAAATAAAAATGATGATAAAAAATACATTTTTTTGGGCTTTTTACTTTACTGAGGTGAAAAAACTCGGATAAGCCCCCTATTCATTTAACAAATTCAAAAAGAGCGGGTTTTATCCCCGCTCTTTTTTATAAAAAAGGAGATTAAAATGACAATACTGGAAAATACACAAACACTCGCTACCCTAATACAAGAAGATAAAAGGAGAGAAGCTCTCGATTTACTGGAAAAACAACCCGTCGATGTTCAAACAATACTCAATAAAAATGCAGATACTCTTCTCTCTTTAGCCTGTTCTCAACACAACTTTCCGCTCGCAGACATGCTCTTAGAAAAAGGAGCGACTATCACTGCGTCCCTCTCCCATCTCGTCCAAAAAGATAATTTAGTGGCCCGTTATATGGCTCTCCGTTGTATTAGCACGCACAATATAACAAAGCACTCTGAAATTATTTCCTTACAGAAACAAAAATGCCGTTAATGAACACTCATCGGCGTCATATCATTCTGAGCAATAATCGCCAAAGCGACATCTCGTTCCGCCGCATACCCCATGCGAGACCCTTCCGCTCCATAAATAGCCCACACAGGCTCATCATTGACGATGTCCTGTTTAATATAAGCTATATCATCCAACCCCCAATCTATAAAACTATCATCAGGAGAAAGGTCGCATTCTATTAAGTTCTTCTTTTCTATACTAATCATGCTCATCCTTTGCTTTTAACTCAATTTCTTTGTTTTTGGAAGTATTAATTTTAATCTTCATAATATTTGTCTTCGGCTCTGGCTTTTCTAAATCAATATGTAATAAGCCCTTATCCATAGTTGCACCACTCACGCGCATGCCTTGTGCCAACATAAAGGTTCTTTGAAAATTTCGACCGGCAATTCCTCGATATAAATATTGATGTTGCTCTCCTTCAGAACTTTGACGACCTCTGATAATCAACTGGTTATCTTCAACTGAAACATCTAAATCCTTTTCATCATACCCCGCAACAGCCAAACTAATACGCAAACGATTTTCCGTCAGCTGCTCTATATTATAAGGAGGAAACCCTTCACTGCCTGCCTTTGTCAGTTGCTCCATCATCCGTTCCAAGTTATCAAATCCTAACATAAACGGATTATTAAATTGAACTCGCGTCATCTTTGCTCTCCTGAACCATAAGAAAGAAAATAGACATCTCTTTTGTTTTTTACAAGAACCCTCATGCCTTTAAGTTCCTTTCCAACAAAGCTAAATCTGCCGCCAACTGTTGGTCTTTTTGTTTTAATTCATCTATCGTCCTAACAGCATGAATGATCGTCGTATGATCACGTTCAAAGGCTGAACCGATATCCGGCAATGACTTCGTTGTCATTGATTTCGATAACCACATTGCAATCTGCCGCGGTCGAGCAATTTTACGATCTCGACGCGTTGATTTTAAATCTGATAATTTTAACAAATAAAAATCTGCGACAGCTTTTTGAATATCTTCTATCGTAATTTCTTTTTCATAAATATCTAAAATATCTCGTAGAACTTGACGAGTCGTCTCCAAGTTAATCGGTGCTCCCAACAAATCAGCATTTGCAACAACACGTTTTAATGCGCCTTCTAATTCACGAACATTAGAAGTAATCCTCTCTGCCAAAAAAGCAATAACATCTTCGGGAACTGAAGCTCCCATCAAAGCTGCTTTTGATTGTAAAATGCCAATACGCATCTCATAAGTCGTCGGGAAAATATCTACGACTAATCCTTGAGCCATACGTGTTTTTAAACGATCCTCGATTCCTTTCAATTCCAAAGGAGAACTATCAGACGATAAAATAATTTGCTTCCCTTGATCTACCAGCGCATTAAAAGTGTGAAAAAATTCTTCCTGCGTCGCTTTTTTACCACAAATAAATTGAACATCATCAATCATTAAGACATCAACGGAGCGAAATAAGTCTCGAAAAGAAACCGTATCGTCATATCGAAGAGCCCGAACAAATTGATACATAAACTTCTCAGCTGATAAATACAACACACGCCTTGTCGGATTCGTCTTTTGAATATGCCAAGCAATTGCATGCATTAAATGCGTTTTTCCAAGACCAACCGAACTATGCAAATAAAGAGGATTAAAAACAACTCCGTTCGACTCGGCCACACGCTTCGAGGCCGCATAAGCGAACTCATTTGGTTTTCCGACAACAAAGTTCTCAAAAGTAAAATGAGGATCTAAATAAGTATTTTGAAATATATCCGTTTCTTCAACAGGAGAAGTCTCTGATATAGAAACAGGCGCAAAAGACTTTTCGGAAGGCTTTTCCAAAACAGCCTCCTTATGAGGTTGCAGCTTTAAAGATATAGAACCGACATCCGGATTCTCACTCTTCCAAAAATCAGCAATAAGTACATCATATTGCTTTTCTTTTAACCACTCCTGCATAAAACGAGTCGGAACATGCAATGCAACAGCTCCGGCTTCCGCACAGGTAGGTGTTATTTGCTCTAACCAACGGATAAAAACACCATCGCTGGATTCTTTCCTGATCCGATTACATACAGCCGACCATTGTTCCTGCAATGTACTTTCCGTCATATCATTCTCTCCCATGCGTTTAAACCGATAATGCTTAGCATTTCCTTTTGCTTCACATCCTCAAAGTCTTCGCGACTCTTTCCTTCTGTTCCTTGATATTAAAAAGGAGATTTTTTGAACGCAACAAAACTTTTTGCAAAAACTGCAATTAAAGTTCTTGACGCAAGATATAGAATCCAGAATCTATATCTTGTGTTTTAAAATAAGACATTGATTTAAATATGTTTTTTTTAAGAGACTCTCTTTTCTTCAGAAATATTCTTTTCCTAAAAAGCGCTTATTTTTTCTGAAAGACTCGTTTTTTTCAAGTTTTTATTTTTTTTATCTTTTAAAGAACAGCCATCTTTTTTTTAGTTAAAAATTACCTTCAAAATTAACTCATTTTAGTTTTATAAAAGCAAAAAAGCTTTTCACTCAACACCAAGCAAAAGATATAAAAAAAGGACTCCGAACGGAGTCCTTTTCTCAAAAAAATAGCTTAATCTTCGAAAGTATATAAACTGTCAAATCGTGCAGCAAACATAACATCCTTCACTTTACCGGTTGCTGATTTAATAACCAGATTCATATTTTTGGCAGAAGCTTCATCACTGGCAATAACAAACATACCTAAAGCAGCACTATCGATAAAATCACATTTTGACAGATTAAACACCATCTGCTCGTCTTTTGAGTTCTTAATCAAAGAGACAACTTCGAAAAAACGGTCATGATCACGAAAGGTAAAAGACCCTTCAATCCATATTTCCTGTCCTTTTTCAGTATCTACGACTCTATATTCCATGTTCTTTCTCCCATGCTTCTTCTTTTAGTATAAAACGAACTCCAGCACCCCGTCAACCTTTATTTTTTAATATAAGTCAGATAGACAGGACGATGACCGGCTTTTAATCCCTTTTGTTCATATCGCGTTGAAATCCAATCCAACGGAGGTTGATAAATATCTTCATTCGTTTGAATAAATAAATCAGAAGATTCAGCCTGTTGTATCGTCCAAACGGCATAAGAAGCAACATCTGTCGCAACACGTAATTCTCCTCCGGGGACAAGTAAACGTGCAAGTTCTTTTAAATTTTTACCGCCCAAAAAACGGCGCTCTTCATGCCTTGCCTTTGGCCAAGGATCCGGATAAAGGACAAAAATACGACTGAAGCTTTCGTCTTTAAAAAACGGGAACAACTTACGAACATCATCAGCATAAATACGCACATTATCCGAACGCCCCTCTTCCAATAAACGCTCTTCATTTGCGCCTTTTCCCCAAGAACCGTTCAAATGAGCTAATAGACTGGCAACCCCGTTAATAAATGGTTCCGCTCCGATAAAACCGATATCTTTATGCTCCCTAGACATCTGGGCCAAATGCTCGCCTCCGCCGAAACCAACTTCCAGCCAAAAAGCCTTAGGCTCGAATGGATAAAGTGCTTTCAAATCAAATTGTTCTTTTGGCTCTTTCAGCTCTACAAGAGGTAAAAGCTTCTCCATCAAAAAAATGCGTGTCCCTTTCAGCTTTTTACCGTGACGACGCCCATAAAAACGTTCAGTTTCAGTCATACTCACCTCAAAGTGTCGGCTTTACATGCCAAATTTCTTCTGCATACTGGTGTATTGTCCGATCAGAAGAAAATTTCCCGGATCGAGCAACATTTAATAAGGCTTTTCTTGCCCAACTCATTCGATTAGCATAATCATTTTCAATTTGCGCTTGTGTTTTTATATAAGCATCAAAATCGGCTAAAATCATATAAAAATCATTAAACATAATATTTTGGAAAATCGGCGTAAATAAACCTGGTTCATTATCACAGAACAGACTGGAGGTTAATGCATCCATGACCCGTTTAATCCGAATATCTCCATTATAATAATCCCATGGCTTATGACTACCATCTCGATGACGCTGAGATACCTCTTCCGCCGTTAGCCCAAAAAGATAAAAATTTTCGGCTCCCGCTTCTTCACGAATCTCAATATTCGCACCGTCTAATGTTCCCAATGTGAGTGCGCCGTTTAACATAAACTTCATATTACCGGTTCCTGATGCTTCAAAACCGGCAGTCGATATTTGCTCAGAAACATCTGCACCCGGCATGATAACTTCTGCGACAGAAACTTTATAATCCGGAATAAAAGCCACCTTCATTTGTTCGCCGACTTTTGGATCATGATTGACGACACGAGCTATATTATTTATCAATTTAATAATCAACTTTGCCATCATATATTCCGGCGCCGCTTTTCCTCCGAAAATGTATACCTTCGGAGAAGCAAGTTGTATTCCGTCTTCAGTAATTTGTAAATATTGATAAATAATGTGTAAGGCATTTAAAAGCTGCCTTTTATACTCATGAATACGTTTGACCTGAACATCAAACAAAGCATGTGTATCAACCGTCACGCCAGTCGTTTTCAAAATTAAATCTGCCAGCCTTTGTTTATTTAAGTCTTTCACTGCCAAAAATTCATTTAAGAAGTCTTTATCTTCTACAAAATTTTCTAATTGTCGCAGTTGATTTAAATCAATAATCCAGTCATCTCCTATACGAGATGTAATTAAATTCGCTAAATCCGTATTACAGTCTAGCAACCATCTGCGAGGTGTAATACCATTCGTTTTATTATTAAACTTTTCAGGCCACATTTGATAAAAGTCGGGGACTAAATTTGTTTCGATCAACTTGGTATGTAATTCCGCAACACCATTCACCGAAAAACTGCTTGTAATTGCGAGATGTGCCATCCGCACTTTTTTATCAGACCCTTCTTCAAAAATAGACATCCGGTTTAGTTTTCCATCGTCTCCTGGATATTGTTCTCTGACTTTGTGCATTAACCACTCGTTGATATCATAAATAATCAATAAATGACGCGGCAAAGTTTGTTCAAACATAGAAACTGACCATTTTTCCAAAGCTTCTGGTAAAAGCGTATGATTCGTATAAGCCATTGTCCGACTCGTCACATCAAAAGCTTCTTCAAAAGAAAAACCATGAACATCCATTAACAAACGCATCAGCTCGACAATAGCCAGTGTCGGATGTGTATCATTTAATTGAATAACAACTTTTTCCGGCAAAAGATGCAAATCATCAAAATCTTCTAAAAAACGACGCAAAATATCGTTAATTGCACAAGCCACAAAGAAATATTGCTGAACCAATCGTAAATTACGACCGGCTTCAAACGAATCTGAAGGGTATAATACTTTCGAAATGGTCTCTGTTTTAATATTGTTTTCCACAGCATCAACATAGCCACCTTCGTTAAAAACCTGAAGATTTAAAGCATTCGTAGAATGAGCCGAGAACAAACGCAAATAATTAACGGTCGTTCCACCAAAACCAACAATCGGCATATCATAAGGAATCCCCATAATGTGATCCGCATCCACCCAACGCGGATACCGCATTCCCTCTCGCTCATCATAATGTATTCGTCCACGAATAGGAATATAACTTGCTCTATCAGAACGCTCTATTTGCCAAGGAGATGCACGATCCAACCAACTATCTGCGCTTTCTTTTTGATAACCGTTTTCAAAGCGCTGCCTAAACAGACCAAATTGATAGTTAATCCCATACCCATAACCCGGTAATCCTAATGTTGCTATTGAATCCAAAAAACAAGCCGCTAATCGCCCCAAACCTCCATTTCCAAGCGCCGGATCATATTCTGCGTCTAACACTTCCCGCAACGGTATCGGATTATCAAGCTTGATTTTATCCAACATATCATACAGACCAAAATTATGAAGATTATTCTCTAACAAGCGACCAATTAAATACTCCAAGGATAAGTAATAAATACGCTTGGGGTCTTTTTTGGAATGACGAGCTGCCGTTTGAAACATTTGATCAATACATAAATCACGAACCGCCAATGCTAACGCCGTAAATAAATGCTCTTTTGTTGCCTCGCTCATCTGCTTGCACAAAGTATACTTCATATGCCATTCAATCAGACGAGCCATATCATCGGCTGTTGGTTTTTTAAAACTCCCCTTCTTCATTTTTTTCTCCTTAAATTTTACTCGGCTGGTTTAACGCTAACACAGCTTATTGTTTTCTTCTATTATTTTTCAAAAAAATTAACTTTATGTTAAAGGAAAAAAAATTATGCTGTATTTAAGAAGATTTTAGAAAAGGGACAGCTATGTTCAAAAAAAGACTCTTAATAGGTTTATTGATGGGATGCCTATGGATTTCACCGGCCACCGCTCAAGAAGCTTTTTGGGCTTTTGACGATGACGGACGTGAAATGATTATTCCCCCTGAGTGTGATGAAACTTTTGATGCGGATGAACTGTATGAAATCGGCATGCGCTTACTTGATGAAACCGGTTATGTTCGACAAGGGGCGGCTTATTGTCTTCTAGCATCTGCTTTTGCCGGTAATGTTGATGCTCAGTATCAAGTTGCCAATATGTATCATAAAGGTCTTTCCATGCCTAAAAGCGATTTAGCCGCTTATAAATGGGCAACCTTGGCAGCTTTAAACGGAAGTGAAGAAGCAGACCGGCTCGGCGCAAATATCGAGCAATTTTTATCCATTCAAGACATCGAAGTATCTACGAACTCTTTAGGCGGTTTAATCGACGGCATGACGACAAACCGTGAAGAAGAACTAGCTTTACAAAACTCAGATTATGATAACCTAAAAGCTTATTTGAAAATGCTCAAAGAAGATATTTCAGATCTTGAAAATTATGGTAAAATACGCAGCTCCGGAAGAGAGCGTGTTGTTCCCGTAAGACGGCCTAAATCTTACCAACCCGAAATAACAGCTCCTATTTTTGTGATAGGTCGCGTTGCTCAAACAGTCGATATGTGTCCTGAAACAGAAAAAATCTATCAAGCTGAAGGAAACAAAGGAGAAGTATGTTGTCCTGACAACAGCACGGGAGCTGCCTGGGATGGCAGCGGTGCTTTTGCCTGCTGTCAAGAAGGATCAAAGCCCATTTTGATTCCTTCTCGAGGAGATTCCATGTGTTGCCCCGAGTCGTCGACAAGCGGACGCTGGTTGGGCGGTGATTGGAATGACTATGAATGTTGCCCACCCGGCACTCTCGAAACAGAGAATAAAGGAAAAGGAGATAAGTATATTTGTTGCGCACCAGACAGTATCGCGACAGACGGAGTCTGCCGCCCGATTGTGACACAAACAGATAATGAAAAAACAAAAAGCACAAAGAAAAATACGACCCCGACTTTACGCAAAGGTCCCGCAAAATCAGGTGAATCTATCTTTTCAGCATCTGATTTAAAAAATGCGCCGATGCCGACATATTAGAGAAGATGATGAAAAAATATTGCTTAATTATCTTATTATGTTTATGTGGAACTTTCGGATTAAGCAGACTGAATGCTGAACCAGCCTTTGTCGAAGGAATGCAGGATGTTCCTTTATCAGAAAATATGCAGCCTTTGCCGGAAGAGCTTTTGATTTATGATAATTTGGATGAGCATGTCATCTTATCCAGCGCAGTTGCCTCAGCTGATAAGCAGCCTCAAATTCAAGCTTTCTACAAAGAAACCCTACCGGAATTAGGGTGGACAGAAATCGCTGAAGGAAGATGGGCTCGAGACGGCGAAAAACTCAGTATTGACTTCGATCAAAATGCTTCAGAAATTTTTATTCAATTTACTTTAGAAACTATTTCAAAATAAGACTTGACTTTTCCTTTTATTTCATGTAAAAGGATTTCCCTAAGGTTTATTAACGTAATTTGAATAAGGTAAAAAAAGATGGCCAATCATAAATCGGCAAAAACTCGGATTAAAAGAAATGAAAAAGCTGCTGCTTTCAATGCGTCTTATTTAAACCGTGTTCGCACACTGGTAAAAAAAGTTGAAAAAGCTGTTTTGGGTGGAAATAAAGAAGAAGCTCAAAAAAACTTTAAAGAAGCTGAATCCGCTTTGGGAAAAGCTGCCAACAAGGGTGTTATTAAAAAACTCGCGGCTTCTCGCAAAACCTCCAGATTATCTGCCGCAGTAAAAAAACTTTAATCCGTTAAAGAAAAAATCTCTTATAAAATGCCCTCTTTTAAGAGGGCATTTTTAATACCAGATAAAAAACATTCTTTTTTAAAATTTATTTTTCCATGCTCGGTTCAATCTCACATAAACATTTACTTCCATAAAAAAATCCGTTAGTATTTCAGTATGAAAAAAATAATCTTTTTATTTTTATTGTGGACAGTTCCTGCATTTGCTGCAACATTCCCTGAAGTCGTTCAGCAAGCTTCTTTTATTTACGGCACTCTTCAACCTTCCGAAAAATTATTTTATCGAGGTTTAAAAGTTCCTGTAGCTCAGGATGGAACTTTCTTAATAGCTGTTGGTCGAAATGAAACAGAATTAACTTTAACGCTCAAAAAAGGTTTTTTTTCAAAAGAAACATTGCGTATTCCTGTTAAAAAAAGAGCTTGGCAAATTGATCGGATTGAAGGAGTTGCTCCTCAAAAGGTGGTTCCTCCTCCTGAATTAGCTGAACGGCTTGAGAATGAACAAAAATTATTAGATACGGCTCGGGCCAAAAGACCTTTTGAAGAAGGCATTTTCCCGGTATGCTTTTTAAAGCCCGTTGAAGAAACACGCATTTCTTCTCCTTTCGGAGCTCAACGCATTATGAATGGCGTTGCTCAAAGTCCTCATAGCGGTCTGGATATGGCTGCCCCGAAAGGAACACCCGTTAAAGCAACAGCAGACGGAATTGTTATCTTGTCAGAAGAAGATTTATTTTACACAGGCGGAACAATTTTAATCGAACACGGATCAGGTGTCCAATCCGGTTATTCACACCTTAGCAGCAGAGCAGTTAAAACAGGAGATAAAGTTAAAGCAGGAGATATCATCGGAAAAGTTGGTTCAACCGGTCGTTCAACAGGACCTCATTTACATTTTACCCTCGCTTGGAACAATATCCGGATTGATCCGCAAAGCATTTTCAGTGCGCGATGTCCCTAGGGGACAAGAACTTTCTTGTTTTTTCTAAAAAATCTGGTATCTTAACAATCATTTTTAAAAAAAAGGAAAAAAGTATGCTTCAATTTTACAATACACGCACACATCAGATGCAAGAATTTAAACCTTTAGAAGGAAATCATATTCGTATGTATGGTTGTGGACCGACTGTTTACAATTATGCTCATATCGGCAATTTACGCGCTTATGTTTTTTACAATTTATTGTATCGTTATCTAAAATACAAAGGTTTTGATGTCACCTTTGCAATGAATTTAACAGATGTCGATGACAAAACAATACGCGGTTCTCGAGAAGCCGGGCAACCTATCCGAGATTTTACGACAATTTACGCCGATAAATTCTTTGAAGATTTAACAACGCTCAATATTTCTCGCCCCGATAAAGTGATTCGCGCAACCGATGAAATTGACGCAATGGTCGAAACAATTCAATTGCTGATGCAAAAAGGACATGCTTACCAAACAGAAACCGGTGATGTATTCTTTAAAATTAGCTCTTTCCCCGCTTATGGTGAAATGGCTAACATTGACGCCAGCAAGTTAAAAGTAAATGCGGATGGACGCCTGGCTGATGAATATGAAAAAGAAGATGCACAGGACTTTGCTCTTTGGAAAGCATGGACAGAAGCGGATGGAGATGTTTACTGGGATACGCCGTTAGGACGCGGTCGTCCGGGATGGCATATTGAATGCTCAACCATCAGCCATAAACATTTAGGTCAACCTTTTGATATCCATGTAGGCGGCGTAGATTTAATTTTCCCGCATCATACAAATGAAATTGCGCAATCCGAATGTGCTTATGGTACACTGTTCTGCAACTTTTTCATGCATAACGCTCATCTGATGGTTAACGGACAAAAGATGTCCAAATCAAAGCATAATTTCTACACCTTACGAGATTTGTTAAATAAAGGATATACACCGAGAGCCATACGCTATGAAATGCTGCGTTCTCATTACCGTCAGACAATGGATTTCAAAGAAGAAAACATGCCTGGAAATCAATCTGTCATTGATAGATTAAATAACTTTATGGAACGCTTGGGACAAGCATCCGGAGCGGGTTGGTCAGCTTGCAATGAAGTGATTCAAAAAGCGATTGAAAAATTCGAAGCGGGTATGGATAATGACTTAAACACACCAGAAGCTTTAGCTGCCGTCTTTGATTTTATGAGTGAAGTAAATCGAGCTTTTGCCGAGCTTTCTTCTGACAATGCGGCTTGTGTGCGTCAAACGATGGAAAAATTTGACACGGTCTTAGGCTTACTGGAAAAAGCCAAAGAACAACAATTAACCTCCGAACAACAAGCTCTGATTGACGAACGCCAGAAATATCGACTGGCAAAAGATTGGGCTAAAGCAGATGCCTTGAAAGCTCAATTGGCTGAAATGGGTATTGAAATAAAAGATACGCCGACTGGTCCCGTCGTCAAATTTATCTCTTAACAAAAATAAGCCGGAACAAAAACTGTTCCGGCTTTTTATTTTAAGTAAATTTTTATCTTTTTTGATTAAAATCCGCCTTAATAAAGCATCATCTTATAAAAGAATTTTTCGCCCTTCAAATAAGGACAAAAAATTTGACAAAGATATCAAAATATGCTATAAATAAAGATATACACTAAATTAAGGGGAAGAAAGGAAAAGTTATCATGGCCAGTGTTGTTTCACGTTTCATCAAAAATCATAAATTATTATCTTTAATTGCTTGCGCAGGTATTTTAATGGGTGGCAATGCCATGCTTCGTCATTATACAGGATATGAGTATGAGTCTCCTTTTGCAAAAGCCGCACGACAAGCTCAAGAACGCGTTGAAGTTCGTTCTGACCAATCTGGTTTAAATATTGCACAAGCACAGCAAAATCGTATTGAAAACTCTGCTGCTTCTGCCTTTGAGCAAGTCCTGGAACAAGGACGATTAGCCGCTTCCGGTTATGGAACGAACACATCTGGTATTGAAGTTCCAGTTTCTAATGAAGTCCCTTCTACGATTAATGATAAAATCACAGCTGCAGGTATCGGAACGCCGGGACAATCGTCAACGGAAAACACTCCAGCTCCCCAAAATCCCCAATCTTTTGAAGAAGTAATGGCTTTAGCTCGTCAAAATCGAGCTAATGGAACAACCGGAATTCAAGTGCAAACTCAAGTAGCTGAGCAATCTTCTTCAACAGTAGAACAAACACCAACCGTTCAACAAGAATCCAATGTTGAAACACCTTCTTCTGCACCTTCCGAAGTGGCTCCACAAAACCCAGAACAACAACGATTAACAGAGAGCGAACAAAAAGAAGCTTTAAAAGCAATTGGCCGTTATATGGCGCAAGAACGAGAAACATTAGAACAGCTCAATGCCATGATGGGAATGGATGATGAGACAAATATACCAAAAGGTTTTGGTATGTACTTAGATGAAAATGGAGAATATCAAACTTATGGTTTCGATGAAAAAACGGGATTAGAAAAAGTCACAGATACCATCATTCAAGAAACCAAGGGAGCTTGGAATGGAACAATTGATGTTGTTTCTTCCATCTTACCAAGTCAACAACAAGTCGGAGATGCTTTAGATGCTATTACGCCGACACAAGAAGGTTTACAAAAAATTTGGGATGGTACTGTTCAAATTGCTTCTGACACAGTCGATTATGTCACACCATCAAAAGAAACAATGCAGGTCATCGGAGATAATCTTACTTTTGAAAAAGGAACAACAACCGACGGTGTATGGCAAAGTGTCAAAGGTGGATTTAATTCTGTTGTAGATGCGCTTACACCTGCTCAAAAAGAAAACGCACAAGTTGCTCAAGAGACAACCAAAACAACATCCGTTCAAGAAGAAGTTGCAAAACCTGAAGT
>CASDQF010000035.1 GCA_949282845.1 uncultured Alphaproteobacteria bacterium
AAAGTGGGCAGTGATGGATTCGAACCACCGAAGGCGTAAGCCAGCTGAGTTACAGTCAGCCCCATTTGGCCACTCTGGTAACTGCCCTTTCCAATTGTCATTTTTTTTGAGCCTCTTGTCGGATTCGAACCAACGACCCCGAGATTACAAATCACGTGCTCTGGCCAACTGAGCTAAAGAGGCATTCGCTTACATAAGCAGCCGTTTCGGTTCTTCATCGAAACGGCTGCAAATTTAGGCATTATTTCTTACATACCAAATTTTCTACCGTATTTTTTATTTACTTCTGCTTTTTTCTTTGAATTTAACCAATTGTTTTTCCAAAGCTTCTACACATTCATCGATAGCTTCTTCAAAAGTGTCTTTGGTTTTTTCAGCAAAGCAATCGCCATTCTTAATTTTAAGCAGGATAGCCGCATTCTTATTCAACGCTGTTTCGGGTTTTACTACCTTTAATGTTACTTCAGCTAATAGAATACCATCAAAATACTGTTCCAATTTGGATACTTTCTTCTGAATAAAAGCTTCTAACTGCTTTGTCGCATCGAAATGAATCGCCTGAATTCTAATTTCCATAATTACCTCCTTCTTTTTGTGCTCGAGGGTGAGCATGATACACTTTTTTTAATTCCTCAAAGGATGTATGTGTGTAAACGCTGGTTGAAGCCAAACTACTATGTCCCAATAAATCTTTCACAGCGTTCAGCTCTGCTCCGTTGTTCAACATACTCGTTGCAAATGAGTGTCGTAATACATGCGGACTCCGTTTGGCCAGCGTGGGTATTTCCGACAATTTGTCTCTTACTATATTATAAACAATGTAAGGGCGTAATTGTTCACCGTTTTTACGGGTAAAAAACCATTCGCTTTTCCCAACTTCGCGGTCTCGCACTTGTTGATACTTCTGCATCAAGTTCTTCAATTCATCGGCAAAAGGAATCAAACGCTGTTTGTTTCGCTTTCCGGTAACTTTTATCTGCATCAGATCGTAATCCACATCTGCATCCCGCAGGTTTGCCAATTCCGAACGGCGCATTCCCGTATCGTAAAGCATTTCAACAATCAGCTGGTCCCTCACGCTTTTGAAATCCTCGTCCGATGCATCTGCTTCCTCTAATAAAAGTTCCATGTCGGCATCTTTTATAAAATAGGGTAAGGTTTTTTTGTTTTTAGGGCCCGTTATCAGTCGCATCGGGTCAACAGAAATAGTTTTCTGCTTCATGAGATATTTAAAAAAAGACTTCAAAGAACTTAATTTCCGGTTAACCGAAGCGGAGGTGTAGCCTTGATCCATCAGTGAAACGATCCAGCGCCTTACCATATCCGCATCTATTCCTTCCGGAAAAGGGATGGTCGAGTCGAGTCCTTTTATATAAGATACAAATTGCCGCAAATCTTTTCCGTATGCTGTAATTGTATAATCGGAATAGTTACGTTCGTATCGCAAATAATTTGAAAACTCTTCTATCACCATACATTCATTGCATCAACAAATTCTGCAACGAATATAGAAATTAGAATCTAAAAAAACAAGTTTTTGTAAGAAATTATTCTTCGTTCTGTTGCAATTGTTGTACGTAGATAGCACGCATCATTTGCTTTCTCTTTGTAACAGAGGGCTTTTCGAAAGCCTGACGGTTTCTTAATTCTTTTACAACTCCTGTTTTTTCAAATTTTCTTTTGAATTTTTTCAGCGCCTTTTCAATGTTTTCGCCTTCTTTTAATGGAACTACAATCATAATTTAATTTGTATTTGTTATTTTATTAATTTAATTTCATCACTAAAACGGGCAGCAAAATTAGGGAAAGTTTTGTTTTCCACCAAACTTACCGCCAAAATTCTCAATTTTTTATGCTTTTATAAATACAACAGCCTCCTTTCTAAGTCTGATTCAATTAAACATCCGATTTTGTTCCTCGTTTGTTTTCCGAGAAAGAAGCTATCTCTCTGAAAAACGGGACAAAAGTACAAAATATCGCTGGAATAATCGAACAAAATCAGCAGATTAACGCAATAGGAATTGAGATTTAAGCAGTTAGGAGAAAATTACGGAAATAGGGCTGAGGGCTGAAAAGCGTTCCAAAGCGGATTAGAGAAATAGAACGGTTTC
>CASDQF010000036.1 GCA_949282845.1 uncultured Alphaproteobacteria bacterium
CCCAGCATCTCTATCATACTGCGGCCAGTTTGTTTCTTTTTCATGAGTGTCTCCTTATAATTACCGATGAACTGTATTATCTAACATAATTATTATTTTTCAAGTATTATATTTCTAAATATAAAATCAAATTATTGCGCTACGTGGTTGACAGCCGCAATAAGTTTGTCTATAGAGTTGTAGCTCTTTTTGCATAGTTTGTCGAATCTGTTCTAATCCTCCCTTGCGCCAATTCACTGGAAAATAAGGAATTGAACTTTCCTTAAATGCTTTATTTGCAGCACGATTAACCTGTTCAAAATCTTTATACTTTGAAACTCCTAAAACACTCGATACTGCCTTAAAACCATGCTCTTGCGCATATTTTGCAACTTTCCGCAAACGCATTTCAAAACAAATATCGCAGCGCTTTCCTCGCTCTGGTTCGGATAAAAGCCCTTTCGTTTTTTCACACCAACATTCATTATCATATTCTAAAGAAACAAAAGGTACGCTAAACTTCTTACATAGTTTTTCATTTTCTTGCCGTCTTCGTTCATATTCCTCAAAAGGACGAATATTGGGATTATAAAAAATAACTGTAAAATTAATGCCAATCTTAGACAAATGCTGAATAACAGCACATGAACAGGGTGCACAACAAGATAAGAGCAACATAGGCTCCGGTAAATTAATTGCGAACATGTGCTTCCTCTCGTAAAAAGTACAAATGACCGTTCCAACAATCATCCCCCTCCCACAAACTTTGGGGATTAGATCGCTCTATCAAGTCAGATAAACCATTAAACAGTTCCTTTTTCCCTGAAAGACATCCTTCTAAGGGCCATTGAGGATGATAAACAACTGCTCGCCGAGCTGTGTCCATAATGTCTATCGCCTTTTGCTCCATCACTTCATCGGAAATGATAGGAGAATCATCAAACTCTTTAAAACCATCTACTAATATTTTATGATACGCATTCTTTCGTACTTTATTATCTTCGCTTTTATAAATATCCGATAAAACTGGCTCTATCAGAGAAAAAAAATACTCAGGAACACCTTTCATATGTTGGAGAAAAATTTTTTTCAAACATTGTCTCTTCTTTATTAAATCTGCTTTAAGAGCAAAATTATCTGTTACTCTAATCATGCTATGCATTTGTTTTAAAGTTTGACACACTAATTCTCCTCCGATGAAGAAGAAATTTCGAGCATTAGAATTGCGAGAACCAAAGTAATTACTTTTATTCATTTGTTTTATCTTTTCAAAAAACTCTATAGGGTAATAAATCCCTTTCATTTCTTGAGAATGTTTTTCCATTTTTTTTAAACTTAATGGCAAAACTAAAGCATGCATAATATCGTAATCAATTTCCGGACGAATCTGCTTCAATTCATCAAAAGCTTGTAATTCACAAGTAATAGCCGTTAACACATCCTCAGAACTATAAACTTCATGTTCCCCACTACTCAAATCATCTTCCAAGCTTAAACGTTGAATAAAATCTCGATATTCTTTGACCGACATTAAGCCTAAGTACAGAAATATAGACGGATGATAATTACCGTCTTTAATGTATTTAAAAAAAGGATTTTGATGAGGCTTTAAAATTTTATTGAAAAATGAAGCCATATTTCTTCTCCTTTTTTAAGTTGATTATATAGATTTTCTTTATTTTGTCAAGATTTTTAAATCCTAGATAACTTCAATTTATTTCTATTAATAGTCTTTTAAAAAAGATAAAAATCAATAAATTATAATACTTTAAAATAGATATATTAGAATATTTTAAAAGGGATACGAAAGTATCCCTTTTCATGTCTGGCGCGCCCAAGAAGATTCGAACTCCTAGCCTTCTGATCCGTAGTCAGATGCTCTATCCAATTGAGCTATGGGCGCAAGATGAGAGTGTTATATCCGAATTCCCTCTTAATTGCAAGCTTTTTTTTATGCACATCGTTCGTTTGTTTTCTTAGTCAGCTCAAACGGTAAAGAAAAACGAGACTTAACTTCTGTTTTTCTTATTAAAAAGCTCGAATCCAAACCAAGCTTTTGAGCATAAAAAGAAACTTTTTGTTCAAATAAATCTTCATTAATATTCTTTGCCGACTCTGGCCAATACTTGGAAACAGTCTTTAAAGCGTTTTGTAGAGAATTCATTTGTGTTAAAGTCTCAGAACCCATCTCCAAATTTTGAGCCTCTAATACGGCAGTACAATTTATACGATAAGAATTCCAGACCTGATCTTGATAAATACCACCGATAGAATCAACAGCTGTTAAAATATCTAAACAAGCCGCTTGATCTTCCTGTTTTTTAGCCTCCTCATAAGCTGCATATAGAACAGTTAATCCCTTTTCCAAAAAAGCAAAAGAATGCTGAGGGAACGAATCAACCGAAGAATGAAGACGTACTTCAGCAGATCTTCTAGAAAACTCGACATCTTGAACACGTAGACCAACGAAAACCGAACGCACATTTAAGTAATGTTGTGCAGCTTTCAAAACAAATAAATTGTTACATACAACATCATACAAAGACTCATTAGATGTTTGTCTGTTTTCCTGGCCAAAAAGGACCTTCATGGCTTGCTCTATGGAACCTTGCACTTTTGCGCTGTTTCCACAATCCGTCCAATCCTTGCTTAACATGTCAAAACTCTCCTTTTCTCTTGACAATTTTTACTTTTTTCTCAAACAGGAATAAAAATCCATTATAACGAAAGCAGAGATTTATGTCAATAAAAAATTAACAAAAAGTTAACAAAGAACATTCTTATGACACTTCTCATTAAAAATCTTTATTTTACAAAAGGAAAATCTAGAAAAAAGTTTTTATCAACGACTCGATTATTTCTTTTTTCACAAAGAAAAACGAATCAAAGTGAAGAATGATTTTACCTTTAACAAAAAAAATAACTCACCGTTTCAAAATAAATAGCTTATTCTTTTTTCTTCAATAATTAACCTCATGCGATATTTCTGTTAAAATAAAAGTAAGTAATATAAACTCAAAAGAGGAGAAAAATAGCTCTTTTAAAAGTACTTTCAAAAGTTGGAAAAATGACAACATCTCTTGCTGCCTCCGCAACGTTTCTTTTATCACCAAATGTGAAAGCTGATGAAGAAAATGACGCTAAAAAAATTGAAATTTTAACAGAAACATTTAATGGAACAACTGTGATAGAACCGATAAAAATAGAACAAACTTATACTGAAGAAAACAGAAATACAGACACTCGGAAGAATAATGCTATGCGCAACATTTTGAAAGGACAAAACAATCGTTAATAATAATTTGTTATTGAATAGAAGATTTTAAAAGTAAAAAAAACTTGCTATTTTTTTAATTCTATTATATAAGAGAATCCTTGACAGCTAAAAAGGCTATGGGATGCCTTCAGGCTAAAGGTTTTAACGTTAATAAAATAATAAAGGATAAAAAATGCCCAAATTAAAAACAAAATCTGCCGTGAAAAAGCGGTTTTCTTTAACTGCAACCGGCAAAATCAAAAGAACAACGGCTTTCAAACGCCATTGCTTAGCTTGTAAAACAACAAAAATGAAACGTCAGGCACGTGGTGGTCGCATTTTAGATGTGACGAATTTTAAAACAGTCGAACGTTTTATGAACGGTTAAAAGGAGTTTGAAAAATGGCTAGAGTAAAAAGAGGCGTTGTTTCTCACGCTAAACATAAAAAAATCTTGGATTTGGCAAAAGGCTATAGAGGCCGCAACTCCAAAGTTTACACTGTTGCAAAAGAAAAAGTTGAAAAAGCTTTAGTTTATGCCTATCGTGATCGCCGTCGGAAGAAAAGTAATTTCCGCTCTTTGTGGATTGCTCGTATCAACGCAGGCGTCCGGGCTGAAGGCTTAACTTATTCCCGATTTATGAACGGGCTGAGACAGGCCGGAATTGAACTGGACCGCAAGGTTTTAGCAGATATTGCTTTAAATGATGCGACAAGCTTTGCCGGTTTGGTTGAAAAAGCCAAGACGGCATTAAAAGTGTAAAAAAAACACGCTAAAAAAAAGAAAAGGCCGTTGCAAAAAACGGCCTTTTTTATTATGCTGTAGTATCCAAAAATAAAGGGGATATAAAAATGAACAAAGTAGAGGAACTTAAACCACAAATTTTAACAAGAATCAATGAAGCGTCTTCATTACAAGTATTAGAAGATATCCGCGTTTCCGTTCTAGGGAAAAAAGGTGAAATAACAGAAATGATGAAAACACTTGGCAGTTTACCTCCCGAAGAAAGAAAACTGGCCGGACAAGTTTTAAATGAATTTAAAACTGAAATCACGACAGCTCTAGATGCTAAAAAAACAGCTTTAGAAGAAGCTGAATTAAACAGACGTTTAGCTACTGAAACCATAGATGTGACACTTCCGATTCGTCCCAAACAACAAGGGAGAGTTCATCCTGTTAGCCAGGTGATGGAAGAAATGCTCACAATCTTTGCTCAAATGGGCTTTGATTTAGCCGAAGGACCTGATATAGAAGATGATTGGCATTGTTTTGAAGCTTTAAATTTTCCCCCTTCTCACCCGGCACGTCAAATGCAAGCAACTTTCTTTATGGAAAACACAGATGGAAATGTCTTAAGGACACATACCTCTCCTGTTCAAATTCGTGCGATGGAGAATCAAAAACCACCTATTCGAATTGTTGCCCCCGGGAGAACTTATCGCTGCGACTATGATATGACACACACACCAATGTTCCATCAAATTGAAGGACTCGTGATTGACACAGAAACAAACATGGGACATTTAAAAGGTGTTCTAGCTGATTTTATGAAAAAGTTTTTTGAAGTGGATGATGTTCCTATTCGTTTTCGTCCTTCTTTTTTCCCTTTTACAGAACCTTCTGCGGAAGTTGATATTGGTTGTTCACGTAAAAACGGTGAATTTAAAATTGAAAGCGGTAAAGGTTGGATGGAAGTATTAGGATGTGGAATGGTTCATCCTAATGTTCTTAAGAATTGTGGTTTAGATCCAGAAGTTTATCAAGGTTTTGCCTTTGGGTTTGGCGTAGATCGTTTTGCAATGTTAAAATATGGCATTCCAGATTTACGCGGTTTCTTTGATGCCGATATGCGTTGGCTAAAACATTATGGTTTTGTCCCATTGGATATTCCGACGATTACAAGTGGTTTAAGCGCGAATGGAGGCGCAAAAAGATGAAATTTTCTCTTTCTTGGTTAAAAGATTATTTAGATACAACAGCATCTGCAACAGACATTTCTGAGACACTGACTCGTATTGGATTAGAGGTTGAAGAAATGACAGACACAGCTTCAGCGTTAAAAGATTTTATCGTTGGGGAAATCAAAACTGTTGAAAAGCATCCTAATGCAGACAAGCTGAATTTACTGACTGTCTGGACAGGAAAAGAAACTTTACAAATTGTTTGTGGAGCTCCTAATTGCCGTGTTGGTATGAAAAGTGTTTTAGCCTTACCCGGTGTTATGATTCCGAAATATGGTGAAAAACTAGAAAAAGGTGTTATTCGTGGTATAGAAAGTCAAGGAATGATGTGTGCGGAAGATGAACTTTGCCTTGGCGCAGACCATACCGGCATTATTGACTTAAAAACAGACTTACCTGCAGGAACTCCTTTTGTGGATATTTTGCAACCGGATATCATCTTCGATGTAAATGTAACTCCTAATCGAGGTGATTGTTTTGGCGTTAAAGGAATTGCCCGAGATTTAGCTGCTGCCGGCTTAGGAACACTCAAAACAACAGATGTGTCTCCAGTTCAGGGGACATTCAAAAGCCCGGTTAATGTCACAATTGAAACGCCAGATTGCCCCGTATTCGTTGCTCGTTACATTAAAGGAGTTAAAAATGTTGAAAGCCCTGCTTGGCTGAAGAAAAAACTAATTGCAGCTGGCTTACGTCCTATTTCAGCATTAGTAGATGTGACCAACTATTTCAATATTGGCGAAAATAGACCTCTCCATGTCTTTGACGCAGATAAATTAACAGGAAATTTATGTGTTCGCTCAGCAAAAGACGGAGAAAAGTTAGACGCACTAGATGAACGAATTTATACTTTAAAAGAAGGCATGGTTGTTGTCGCGGATGAAACAGGACCTCAGAGTATCGCCGGTGTTATGGGAGGCACTCCGACAGGATGTAGTTCTGAAACAGTTAATGTTGTTTTAGAATCGGCCTATTTCAATCCGATTTCCATTGCAAAAACAGGCCGTGAATTAAATGCTGAATCAGATTCCAGAACACGTTTTGAAAGAGGAATTGATCCTAAAGCAACTATTCAAGGAGCAGAAAATGCAACACGGTTAATTTTAGATATTTGTGGAGGAGAAGCTTCTGAACTTGTTATTGCTGGTGCTGAACCCAATGAAAAACGTATCATCAATTTCAATTGGAGTACTGTCAACAAACTGTGTGGCATGGATATTGCAAAAGAAAAGATGATTGAAATTTTAACTCATTTAGGGTTTGAAATCAGTGGTAATGCTATCACTGTTCCTTCATGGCGTTTAAATGATATTCGATATCCGGCCGATATTGTAGAAGAAATCGTTCGTATTTACGGCTACGATTCTTTACCTGCTTTATCCATGAAGACAGATGAAATTATTACATCAACTTTAAAGCCTCATCAAAAAAATGAGATTGCTGTCCGTAGAGCTTTAGCAAATGAGGGCTTATGTCAGGCCATCACTTGGTCATTCATGGACAGTCGTCTTGCAGCTTTATTTGGTTCAAAAGGTTTAAAAATTTTAAATCCAATTGCTTCTGATTTAGATGAAGTACGTCCTTCTCTTGTTCCGAACTTATTATCCGCTGTTAAACGAAATAATGACAAAGGAATTGCTGATGTCGCTTTATTCGAAGTCGGACCAGCATTTACAGGTGTTCAACCAGGAGAACAAAAAACAATTGCCTGTGCTATTCGTTCAGGAAAAACAGGACCACGTCATTGGGCAGAAAAAGAACGCTCTATTGATGCTTTTGATGCAAAATCTGATGCTATTGCAGTTTTAGCAGCCGTTAACGCACCTATTACAAGCCTCCAAGTATTTAAAAATGCACCGGCTTGGTATCATCCTGGTCGTTCCGGTGCTTTATGCTTAGGAAAAACTGTCCTAGCTGTCTTTGGAGAATTACATCCGAAGATTTTAAATGCATTCGATGTAAAAGGACCTGTTGTCGCATGTGAAGTCTATCTAGATGCTGTGCCTCCTTCTAAAGGGAAGACAAAAGCTAAGGCCTTAAAAGTTTCTGCATTAATGCCATTAACTCGAGATTTTGCTTTCGTAATGGATCAAAATGTAGAAGCTTCAAAACTTTTAAATGCTATCAAAGGCTTGGATAAAGAGTTAATTGAGGATGTTCGTATCTTTGACGTTTACCAAGGAGACAAACTCCCAGAGGGAAAAAAATCTCTTGCCGTAGAGGTTGTTATTCAACCTAAAGAAAAAACGCTCACAGATGAAGAAATCGACTTATTATCTCAACGCATCATTGGTATCGCTGCCAAAGTTGCAGGTGCCGAACTAAGAGCATAAAAAGCAATACTTTTAAAAGCCTCTCTTTTGAGAGGCTTTTTTTTATATTAATGTTAAAAATTTGACTATTCTTTTCGCCTTACATATAATAAATTACATAGGATTAAAGAGGAAAAGGAAAATGCCTGTAAAACAAGTTTATCATCTTCTTATTTTTATTCACTAATTTACACACTTATTTTTATATTTGCATGTGAATCTCTTTCAATAGCAAAAACGATTAATCGAAAAGCTTACAAAGTTTGCAAAGAACAAGAAACTGCCTATTGGAATGGATCTTCTGCCGGTTGTTGTGATACGACAGCTAATTATGCTTTAGTCAAAAATTATATTGATGGTCAAACAGAAACACCTTATATCTGTTGCAAGCTTCAGAAAGACGACGGAGACTATACTGATTATACAGTAGTAGGTGCAGTCAATGGAACGTGTTGTGGTGGATATGCTAAAAATGAGTACAGCATGATAACCCCAGATGATGCTGATCCAAGCAAAGAAGCAATAGTTCATTTTTCACATACAGAAACTTTTTCCGTTCAAAAAAATCAAGGGGGTTATTATTGTGGATCAGAATATAAATACATTATAACATATAAAGGAGAAACAACCACTAATGTAGAAACAAAGCTTGTCACACCAGAAAAATGGTGTTTTTACAATTATCTTGATCCAAAAGGAAATTATTGTGTATGTAGTTCAATTGGTGATCCCGAAAGTGGAGAAATTTGTAGCTAAATAACTTCATTTTCAGTTTTAGATTATTTAACTTTTTTCAAACTCTCATAACAAAGTTCACACTTAACCTCTAATTCTCTCCAAGAGACCTCTCGAATCTTTTAAAGAATATCTGATTAAGGATTAATTATTTAATGTACTACCTATTCCAGATGTTGGCTGTTGTTCAGGCGGAACATGAACCGTTGATTGATCGAAATTCGGATCATTCTTTAATTCTAACTGTTGCTGACGCATAGCATCATATTCCGGCGTATTTCCTGTTCCTGTCGATTGCTCTTGTTGAATAGCACTAACATCTGCCACCATTTGCTTATACATTTCGGTCATAGCAAGATTTTTTTGAGCATCTGTCATCGTTGTATTAGCTTGTAAAGCTTGTGCTTGGGCCGTATAGTTTTGTACAACAGAACCATAAACCGGAGGTAATTCTGTCACAGTAGCAACTGTCGGCGTTCCATTTGAAGAAGAACCAGAGCCCAAGAATTGATCCAAAATATTAGCCCCTGAATTAATGCCGGAAACAATCGAATTAGCTGCATTAGACATACTAGTCGAACCAGTTGCCGCATATTCTGCATTTCGACCTGCCGCGATCAACTGATAAACAGCTGATTGAACATCTGACATCGTTCCACTACCAAATGCGCTTTGAGCCAAACCGCCGATACCCTGTCCAGCTGTTGTTACTGTTGATTTAATATTGGAAATATCATTAAGCATTTGTTGAGCCTGATCAGCATATCCAAGATCAACTCCGGTAATTTGTTGAAATGAATTTTCGAGTCCTGTCGCTGTATTTGTTAGATTTCTTAAAAAACCTTCCAAATTATCAACATTGCTTGTTCCAATACCCAAAAATTCTAACGCACTATTAAACGTCTCCTCCAACTTTTCACCTGTTGTCTTGGCTGCCCATTCTTTATCAGATATTTCATCAATCTTATCTGTAATTGCACCATATTTTTCTTCAAACTCAGTTTCTTTTTGTGCCAGCATCTTATCTTTTTCTTCCTGGCTTAATGCACTTTCTTCAATAGTTTTTTTAGTTTGTTCAAATTGTGCCTTTGCTGCATCAGCTTGAGCTTGTAAATCTTGCTTTTCCTTTGCCCATTCCTGTTTTTTCTGTTCTAAAGCCTGTTCAGCTGCTTTTTGCTTTTCTTGAACTAACTGATTAGCTGCCTCTTTTTGAATTTCAAGTTCTTGCTTTTGAGCTGCTTCAATTTCAGCTTTTGTTTCAGCCAATTCTGTATCTATTTGCGCTTTAGCCATAGCCTTTTCTTCTTCCGACATATCCGGATTATTATCTATTTCCTCTTTACGCTGAGCTGCGGCCTCTTCTGCTCTTTCGGTAGCTGTTTTTTCAAGAGAAGCGCGTTCTTGCTCCAAACCTTCCAATTCGCCCATACGAGAAGCTTCCAACTCTTCCAACATAAAGTTACGTTCTTCTTCGGACAGGCTTTGATCATTTAAAATACTATCCATTTGTTCATTGTAACGTTGATTAACTTCATCTTGAGCGGCTTGATTTTCTGCGATTGCTTTTTCTTGTTCTCTTTGCTCTGTGGTTTTGCTAAGTTCTTTTTCTTGTTCTTGCAGAGGAGCTAATGCTTCTTGTCGCTTCAATTCATTCTCTTCCAATAAGAGATCACGCTCTTCATCTGTCAAATTTGGATCATCTAAAATAGCCATCCGCTCAGCATCATATTGCGCATTTATGTCATCCTGCTGAGCTTTATTAGCTTCTAAATCTTTTTGACGTTGAGCCTCATCAGCAACAGCTTTTTCATGTGCAATGCGATCTTCTTCTTTTTTAACAATTTCCTGATATTTTGCTTCCTCTGCCGCAATTAATTTAGCTTTTTCATCCTCGGTTAAATTTGGATCTGCTTGAATTTTAGCAATATTCGTATCACGCTCATAAAGAGCCTTATCTAATTCAGAAACTGTCGTTGGGAAAGAAGTGGCTGTTGAAGGAGACGCAACACCATCCAACTTAATTGTATCTTGAGTTATTTCATGGAAATTTACAGTTTGCCCCATTAATGCATCATCATAGACATGCAAATTACCGAATTCATAAGGAATATAACTTGAAGAAGATGATGATGATGTTGTTGTTGCTGTCGTCGTAGTCGATGTTGTCGTTGATGTATCAGTCGTCGGCTGTGCCATTACACCTTCTGAAACGCTTAATAAACCAACAGTTAAAATTGTTGTCAGCAATAATTTATTCTTCATGTTCCTCTCCTTATTTCATGTCCTTCTTTTAGAATAGCTCTTTTTAGGGGAACTGTCAATAAATTCTCTCATTTTAAAGGCCTTCTTTCACGAAAAGAAGGCCTTTAAAAACTATTTAGATGAGGCTGGACTGACTAACATTCCCATCGCTTTTCCCTCAAGCTTAGGTTCCTGTTCAACTTTACCAATTTCGATTAAATCTGTTTTAATTCTATTTAACACATCCAAGCCTTGGTCTTGATAAGATAATTCTCGTCCTCGGAACTTAAGCGTAAACTTGACTTTATTTCCTTCTGCCAAAAAACGTTTCGCACTTTTAAGTTTTACTTCATAGTCATGTGTATCAATCATCGGAGTTAATTTTAGTTCTTTTACTTCAACGACTTTTTGCTTTTTCTTGGCTTCATTTTTACGCTTTTGCATTTCATATTTATACTTACCTAAGTCTAATATTTTGCAAACAGGTGGAACAGAATTGGGTGAAATTTCAACCAAGTCTAATCCTTCTTCTCTGGCCTTTGTTAAAGCCTCACGTGTAGAAACAACCCCTACATTATTTCCGTTAGAAAGGATTAAACGCACTTCTCTGGCGGAAATTTTTTCATTTGCTCTTGGACCTTCGTCATTCATCGGTTCAAACGCATTATTATTTTCGATAACTATTGTAGCCTCCATTTGATTATTAACACATATCAGAAAGAGAATCTCTTTCTGTTGTTATAGAATACTTATTTTTTTGACAGAATCAACTTTTTTTATATATACTCATATTCATGAAATGGATTTTTACATTTTTTATTCTTTTCTTCTCTTTTTGCGCTACCGCGCAGGAAGAACAATTACCATCTTCTATCTTATCTGTTGCTGAATTTGTGGAAAAAACAAAAAATCAACTTCAAGCAGCTCAAAAAAGCTCTTCTGAAGATCTTTATCAACAAGCTCCTTCTTGGACAACCGCGCTTTATGCTGATGAGAAATCGATGAGCCCTATTACAGGGACAGAAGGAGCGACTCCTTGGACACAAACAACATTCGGTCGCATCCGCTTACTGACATGTCATACAGGAACTCAAAATTTAAATAATCTATGGTTAACCTTAGATACCGAAATGAAAACAGGATGGTCTATTCACATTCCTCAACTCGTTATCCGTCCAACACCACAAATTACAAAAGTACAAGTTTTTATTCCTAAACTCCCTCCTTTCGATGGCAAAACACCTAAGCAGTTTGTTAAAAGCGCCTCTTTCCCTGTCCATTTACAGTTCACCGAAACTGAAGCACCTTTAACCATAAATATGGACACAAGTTTTGAAGCCTGTTTTCAAAATAATTGCCAAATAATCCAATCACCGATTTCAATCACTCTTCCTCATACGCAAAGTAAACCTTCTCCTTTTTGCCCATATATCCGTCGTTCAATGACGTATGTACCTCCAGAAGCCTCAAAAGAAGAGTTATTTTTTTTCCTAACACCGGAAAATTATTTACAAATTCGGGCCTCTTTTGAAAAAAAAGCTATTCAACCTCAAGTCTTATTGACACAAGGAAAGCAAATTTTTTATCAGATGTTATCTCAAGAAATTGCTCAAAATAAAGTTAATATAACTCTTTTGCCTCAAAATTGGTCTCCGACTGATCCCATTACGGTGACAATCCTAAACAGACGACAAATAATGGAAAAAACAATGATTCCTTCCCCGGGAAGAGCACCAAATTTGTCTTTCTCTTTTCCTCAACCTCATAAAACATTACCTTTTATTCTTTTCTTTTTAACAACTCCTTTAATGTCTTACCTTCTACATGTTTTCTTTAAAAATGAATACATAACTCGTCGAAAAAGTCTTTTCATTGCTTGCGTTTATATTTTAAGTGGTGTTTTATTCCAATTTCTTTTTCATTATCTATCTAATGAACATCTTTATGAGTCGCTATTTTGGGCTTGGTCAATGGGCATAATTTTCATATTGGCTGCTTTTTTCATACGACATTTGACTCTTTTATCCTTTATTACCCTAACTTTTTTAACTCCTCTCATCTATCTTTATCCTCTGATACAATGCGCTGAAAATTGGCTTTTTATTCAACTAGCTTGTATAGCTGCTCTCCCTTATTTATTATTTGCTTACGCCCCATCATTAGGCGTTAACTGGAGTCGCTTCACACAAAAGTTATCCCCTTTATGGAAACGCCTCCCTCTACTAGCAAATGCTGCCGTTTGGGCGTTGATACTACTTTGCTTAGTTTATCACACACTTGTGCCTACCCAAATATCTCAAAAAAACCCTCAAGCAGAACTAACACTTATCAGCCCACCTTGGCATATCAAAGGAACTCTTTTTGATATAACCGCCACACAATTAAGCACGGGAAAAGAGTTACAAAAGAAAGGCATATTATCAATCAAAAGACAAACCCCTCAATCAAAAATAGATATTCAAACAGAAACAATACCTCTTTTCCCTTTTGCTCTTTTAAAAGGGGAAAAACTATCAGAACCACTTATTTTAAAACCGACTTTATCAACTTATCAACTGACAGATTATTTTAATTCTGCTTTTAAATGAAGCTCTTCAATAAAACGACGAGCCAAAAAATCGACGCGTTCATTTTCCGGATGACCATTGTGTCCTTTAACCCAAACCCAAGTCAAGCGATGTGGAAGACTAAGCTTTAATAGTTCTTGCCATAGCTCAATATTTGCTACCGGCTTTTTAGCTGAACTTTTCCAATTTTTAGCAACCCATCCGGGAAGCCATTGAGTAAATCCTTTTAAAACATAAGTGCTATCTGTATAAATCGTTGCATCAACAGGCTCCTTAAGCTGTCGAAGAGCTTCAATAACCGCCGTTAGCTCCATCTGATTGTTAGTCGTTTCCTCAGAACCACCAAACATTTCTTTTTCTTTTCCCTTATAGCGCATCAAAACCCCCCACCCACCGGGTCCTGGATTACCGCTACAAGCACCATCTGTATAAATCTCTACTTTCTTCATGTCTTGAAGATGACCGATTTTTTACCTATATTCAAGTATAAAGATAAAAAATCTTATTTTAGGTCATATACTTTACACCATAATCTAAAATTTAGATTGTCTTATCTCTAAAAAAATAGCAATATAACAGGAAGAAAATATTATAAAATTCCCATTCTTATTGGATGTTTTTTATAAGCTAATGCATTTTAATATAAATTTTTTTTATTTTTTTTTAAAAAATACAAGTATAAACACTTTCGAGAAATGAAATAACATAAGATGATAAACAACATGACAAAAGAAAATTTTAGCAAAGTATTGGGAAATCGCATTCGGGAGCTCAGGAAGATGAATGGGATGAGCCAATTGGATCTCGCTACAGAAATGGATGTAACCTTAAATACTGTTTCTGGAATCGAGTGTGGAAAAACTTCACCAAAAATTGAAACATTATGTCGAATGGCATTAGCTTTAGACATTCCATTAGAAGACTTTTTCTCTTTTCCGGAACAATTTCCTCGTGATAAAAATGTCCGGCGTAAAGTTGAAAACCTTGCTCGTCAACTATTAATATATGACGAGGATTTTATCGACTTAATCATTGAAAACATTCATACGATGATGAAAATTAAAGGACCTAGAAAATAGGTCCTTTTTATTTCTCAAGCGACTTTCTTAGGCGTTATTTTAGAAATATGAAGAGCTTTATTTTCGCTGAAACAGACACGTTCGGCATATTCGCTTTGCTTTCCTTTATTAAAATGATTAACAGGTCTAAAATATCCCATCACACGCGTCCACACTTCACAAGGTTGACGTTCTTCATCTTTTAAATGAACAGCACACATTTTTTCCTCCCTAAAATTTACTTCATTTTACAATATAACATAAAGAGTTAAAAAAAACGTTAATTTAAAAATCTTTAAAACTTTATAGTTATGTAGATAAGTATTGTTTTTCCTTCTTAAATGATATATATCTTTATTAACTTAGGTAATAAAAAATATTTTTATCATTAGGAGAAAAGATATGCCTGATAAAAAAAACACACTTCAAATTGGACGGAGTATGATTGAAATCATCGCTGTTTTAGCGATTATTGGTATTTTAACTGCTCTTAGCCTAACTTTATATAGCTATTTAATCAACAAACACCGCGCTAATAACACAATTTATGATACAATGTTACGTGCTACTAATGTCCCAATGTATTATGAGACATATAAAGAGGCAAACGAAGGTACTCTTTTTAATTTCCCTGACCTAGGCCCAACGACACCAGACTCCTATCCAACTCAAGCCATTCGTGAACCCTTAACATCTCCCTACATTTTCCGAGTAGAAGTAAGTGCTATTCCTAATGAAGTTTGTCGACATTTGATTGATTTAAATCCAACTGACATAGATCTTATCAAAATAAACTCAACAGAAAGGAGCAAACCAGACTCCACATCCGCAGATTGCTCGAAACAAAAATTAAATACCTTCTATTTTTATTTCGAACCGACAACCCCCTCTTCGCCTGAAGAGGATGACGACATTCAGGAAGGAGGCTGCACAGAAGATTCTTGTGAAAATTGTCATTTCTGTGATTCAGAAAGTGGGCAGTGCGTGCGTGAAGATTGCCCAATTCTAACCTGTCCGACAGGTTCTTATGCAACAGGTGTCGATGATTGCAACTGTATTATATCTTGTCAAGATTGCCCCGAGTTTACGCCATGTAATACTTGTTTTGATACTCTATATGACGCAAAAGGTTGTCCCACGGGTTGTACTCCCAGTACCTCTCATGAATGTTTATGTCCGGATGAACCTGTGTCTTGTAACCCTTTGTGCGAGACAGAAGGACAAGATAATAACGGCTGTCGAACATGTACTTCTTTATGTACAGAATCATGCACAGTCTGTGGAGAAAATGGATGTGAAGCAAGTGATGCTCCAGAATGTCAGTGTCCGGAAGGATGTGATGCTTGTGAACAATGCGTCAACGGTGTATGTCAATTTATGTGTGGAGCAGAGGAAGTTTGCAACAGCGAAGGAACATGCGTGCACTGTCCGTTAATTTTAAATGAAGGCAGAACTTGTCCTGATAATGGTCAGGGCGCTCTCTACATTACTTGGTGTCATAAAGAATCTTTAGGAGATAACAGCTGTGGTTGTTGCATATCTTGTCCTGGAGAAGGAGTAGCTTATGCTTTCAAACGAAATCCAGAGTCGCCAGAAGAGTGTTGTTTTGAAGAAGTTATTCAAAAATCAAATGGAGAATGGATGTGCTGCTCATCAGATTCATCTCTTTATGATATGAAATATGCATCTGGTTACCGCTTTGACAGCAATGATAATCCTTATCTTGTAAGCCCAGCTCTTATTGATACTTTGTGTTGTAAAGCATCACCTCTTTGTCAATGGGGCTTGGATTACAAAGGAATAGAGATTTGTTATAGGCCTTATCAATGCTGCCCAGAAGGTTCAAAACCGCATATTATTTCGATGGTTGATAGAGGAGAACATGACATCGAATTTTTTTCAGGATGCTGTGCTGGTACAGTATCATTAAAATATTCTTGCGATTATACAGATTCTGATCCATCCAGTCCCTGTTATTATATTAGCGGCGGTCATGCTGAGGCTTATACTTGTTCTACTGGGTGGATAGAAGATTGCTCAACTTGTACTTCCTCAGGCTTTTATACGGTAGAATAATGGGGAAAAGTAGTGAACAATTATCAAAATGATGCTTTGAGGCTTTTAAAGCCTCATAATAATTCTCTATGATATTTCGTTCAAATAGAGGGAATTCTGAGAAAACTTTTAAAAATTTTAAAGAGTTATAAAATAGAGCTTTACTCAATAAGTCTGTTTTATTCCAGAACCTAAGGTTAAATAGAGTGTTTATTCTGAAAGAAAACCACAGAGATAATTTGAATAAAACATAAAAAAATACATATAACTACATTATAAAAATTACATCTATAGAAAAAGTTCAAAAAGAAAATATTGGCATTGTTAAAAAACCCCTGTAAAAAACAGGGGCTTTTCATAAATTTCACCTATTCATCAGCATCTGCTGTTTGAATAACTTTCAACGTTTCTTCTTTTGTTTTCGCGGAACGCAGCTGAGCACAAACATCTTCATTACGTAATAATTTAGAAATTCGTGCCAAAGCTTTTAAATGATCTGCACCAGATTCTTCCGGCACTAATAAGAAAAAGATTAAATCTACGGGCTTTCCGTCTATTGCCTCGAAGTCCAAAGGTTTTGTCCGCATAAAAGCACAAAATAAATCTTTTAAGCCTGGTAACCTGGCGTGAGGAATAGCAACACCTTTTCCAATTCCTGTTGTTCCCAAACGTTCTCTTTCAATTAAAGCATCAAAAACCGCTTGATGTTCACATCCAGTTAAAGGAGCAGAAACCTCAGCCACTTCTTCGAGTGCTTGCTTCTTTGAAGCCGCCTCCACATCTAAAAAGACAAGATTAGGCTTTAAAATATCCACAATTTTCATGAGAACTTAGCCTTTATTTTTAGGATCAACCCAACCGATATTACCATCTGGACGACGGTAAACCATATTCAGACCACCATGAGCCGAATTACGGAACATTAAAGCCGGTAAATCTGCTAAATCCATACGCATGACAGCGCCGCTGACCGAACAAATAGGTAACTCTGTTTGCATTTCAGCAACAATAACAGGAGCAGTTCCTTTAATTTCTTCTTCTTCCTCTGGTTCAATAACGGCAGCATCCACCATCTCAAATTTAATATTTTTATGCTCTGTTAAGCGGTTTTTATAGCGCCGTAATTGACGTGCAATCCGGTCACAAGCTTGATCAAAAGCAACATAAGCATCAGCTCCTTTTGCGGAACCCTTTAATAAAGCGCCGGAACCAGGATGAACAGTTACTTCAGCCTTAATAGCATCGCCTTCACGAGAAAAAACGATTGATGCATCAATTGCGGCATCAAAATATTTATCAACGACCGCAGCCAAGTTCTTTTCTGCATAAGACTGCATATTGTCGCCTAAATTCAATTGTTTTCCAGTAATTGTTATTTGCATTTTTTTATCCTTAACTATAAACCATAGACTTATCAATCTAAAAGCCTTTGCTATAAAAGTCAAGGTTCTTCTTTAGCAACATTTCGTTTCTTACGAGAGACGCCCTCCACGTCGCTGAAAAAGTCTAATTTCAGTGCGCCGACGTATGCGAAACTTATCATTGATTTGATTATACAATTCCCAATCTTCCGGAGAAAAATTATTTTCTCTAAATTGTACCTCCCATACATGATGGTTGGCGCGTATTAAATGAGAAGTGCGTAAAAGAGAGGTTTTAGTAGCTCCTATATTTTTAGCTTCAATTCTATTCCATATCACATCAGGACGCATCGCCTCATCCAAAAAGAGCTGCAAACCTTGATCTCCTAAAGGATTCCCTGAGACTGTCAAACGACCTACTCTTTTAGAGCTCAATACTTGGGCTAAGGCACCGGCAGAAGCTGCCGTCATACGACAATTTTCTAAGTCAATTGTTGTACAATGCGTATTATTTTTTAAACATAAAGCCAATTTCAAAATCATATTATCTTCAATTTGTTGCCCAGCCCAATTTAAGCTATCTAAACCTGTATCATTCTGAGCTAATTGATTCAGCTGATATTTTAGTTGTTCCGAAGACAATTTAGGGATATATTCTTTACATTGTTTTTGATGGATTTCTTTTTCTTCCTGATCTGTTTTTTCTTTTTCAATTAAAGCTTTTCGTTCTGTTTCAGTCATATTGACCATATATTGAAATTTTAAACCAGATGTCATAATGTCCCTCCTTGCCTCCTATTAAAATATAGCAAAAAATTGACAAAAAATCAATTGATTTTTCATGTTGAATTGTTTACGCTATAAGAATGGAAAAATTTGGTATTTATGTTCATTGGCCTTTTTGTCTGTCTAAGTGTCCGTATTGCGATTTTTTCTCATTGCCAGCAGCCTCTTGGGACGAAAAGATTTTAGAAAGCGCTTATATACGAGATTTAAAACGCATTCCTACTCGAACAGTGACAAGTTTATTTTTTGGCGGAGGAACCCCCTCGCTGATGAGCGCTCGATTAATTCATCGTTTAATAACGGTCATCCGAGATAATTTTCCCGTTGCCTCAGAAGTAGAAATCTCCTTGGAAGCCAATCCGGATGCTATCGACAAACTTAAAATGGAAGCCTTCCGTGCCGTAGGGATAAACCGCCTCTCTTTAGGGGTGCAAGCTTTAAATGAAAAAGACTTAAAATTTTTGGGAAGACGACATACTTTAGAGACGGCCTTACAACGAATTGAAGAAATGAAATCTGTTTTCCATAACTTTTCTTTCGACTTAATCTACGCTCGTCCCGGGCAAACTTTACAAGCATGGCAAGATGAACTAAAAGAAGCTCTTTCCTTTCATCCGCCTCACCTATCCTTATACCAGCTGACAATTGAAGATGATACACCTTTTTCCAAAAGAAAAATCAACATGTTAGATGATGAAACAGCCAGAACCCTTTATGAATGGACATTAAAAGCTATGAAAGAAGCAGACTGCCCTTTCTATGAAGTTTCTAATTTTGCTCATCCAGGTTTCGAATGCCGACATAACCTTCTTTATTGGGAGGGGAATGATTATGCGGGTATTGGTCCGGCAGCTCATGGCAGATTAGGACTGATTGCAACTGAAAACCCAAAGAATTTAACGAATTGGTTAAAAGGAGAAACGATAACAACTCTGCTTTCTCCCGTTGAAAGACAAGAGGAAAAACTTATAATGGGACTTCGTCTCAAAAAAGGCATATCCGATAAAGGAATATCATCAGCCAACATTCAAAAAGCAGTTGAAAAAGGATGGCTAAAGCAAGAAAAAGGGCGTATTTCGGCGACACATGACGGTCTTATGATGCTCAATCAACTAATTCTGGAACTGATATAACATCTTCCGTTGTTTGAAGAGCTTCCATTTCTTGGCGCGCACGTTCTCGAGCTATTCTTTGCTGTTCACGATAAGCATTCAAGATTCGAATATCAGACATGTGTTCTTTCATAAAAGCTTCTTCTTCAAAAGATGCCATCGGCTTTTCCAATACTCGAAAGTTGTTTTTTCCGGCTATTTGAAAGATACCTAATAATCTTTCAGATGAACCATCTTCACGCAAGCGAAACAAACCATCTGTTCCCATAAATCCTCGAGTACTTGTCAAGCTTTCTTTGGATAAGCCTAATGTTTGAGGCAAAATAGCGGCAAGTGCGACAGCATCATAAGCTAAAGAAGCTAAACGAACAGGTGTTCGACCATAAGTTTCTTTATATTTTGCAGAAAAAGCATCAAATCCTGAAGAAGGGAGTGCTGCAAAACGACCACCTAATAAAGCGCCTTCATTTGTTAAAGACGGTTCATACCAAGTGGACATACCAAGGAACATAACATCTTTTGGTGTCACATCATAAAGGCCGAATAAAGAAGCAATGGATTTTAATCGATTTCCATCATCTGCAATAAATAAAGCGTCAAAGTCCAATTGCTCGGAAATCGGAATTTCAGGCTCTACTTTATCTTCCTCATTTTCTTCTTTTTTATCTTTTTTCTTTTCATCGGCATATTTCTTTTTTGTAGCAAAAGAATCCGGCAATATAGACAATACATAGGGTTCAAAGTTAATAAATGTTGGATTATAAACAGCTAAGCGTGTAATCTCTATTCCACAAGCAGCAGCAGCTTTTCGAGCTGTATCAATTGCAATATCTCCGGCTTTATTATCCGGCGCCACAATAGCCAACCGCGTTTTTTTCTGCTCACAAGCATGACGAATTACACGTTCTGTCTGTTGCGTCAACAACAATGCCATTGTATAAACACCGTCTCCGACCGAGTCGGTATCTGATGTAAAAGAAATAACGGGAATATGTCCGGCTATTTTACGAACGGCATTTACTTCCTCGGCATAAACGGGACCTAAGATGAGTTGGACATTATCTTTCTTCGCTTTTTCAAAAGCCTCTTTCGCACCTTCTGCGGTCCCTTTTGTATCATAGAACTGCAAAACTAAATTATCATTTGCCAGTTCAAACTGTGCTAACATACCGGCATTACGAAGTTCTTCTCCCAAACGCTTTGATTTTCCCGTTAAAGGAAGCAACATTCCAACACGAACGCTGACATTTTGTTTAGACGACTTGAGTAAATCCTCGTATTGAGGAGCACCAACGCTTCCCTCATAATAGGGAATAATAGAAGCAGGAAGTTCTCCGGAAATAGGTTGTTCATACTTATTTTTTACTGCACATGCAGCAGTAAAAAGCATACACCCCAAACAGGCTATTTTGGAAAAGAAAGTCCTTTTTTCTAACATGTTATCAAAAATATTTTTATTATTTATCTTCTTTTGGTATAATCGAAAATAATTAAAATTTCAACAAAAAAGAGGATTCTTTTCATGACGGCAACCCTTTTTCTTGTCTCGACACCTATCGGCAACCTTGGTGATTTTTCCGACCGTGCAAGAGAAGCTTTTCAAAAAGCACATTTAATTGCATGTGAAGATACGCGTAACACAAAAAAACTGATTGGACTTTTAGGGATTGAAACTCAAGCTGACTTTTTATCCTATCACGAGTACAATGCAGATAAAATGCGTCCTATTCTCATAGAAAAATTATCGGAAGGATTAGATATTGTTTTAGTGTCCGATGCAGGAACTCCCTTAATTTCAGATCCGGGATACAGACTTGTCCGAGATTGTTTAAAAGCCGAAATAAAAGTTGTTCCAATCCCTGGAGCAAACGCAGTGCTGCCTGCTTTACAACTGTCCGGTCTCCCGTCCGATCGTTTCATGTTTGTCGGTTTTTTGGAAACAAAAACGACTGCTCGCCAAAAAGAACTTTCCGAATTTAAAACTGTTCCGGCAACTTTAATTTTTTATGAGTCGCCTCATCGCGTTTTAGAAACTTTGAAAGACATACTTACTGTTTTAGGAGATAGACCTGCTGCTGTTGTTCGAGAACTCACAAAGCGCTTTGAAGAAAGTAAAATCGGCCTTTTATCTGAACTGATTGCTTTTTATGAACAAAATGGAGAACCAAAAGGTGAAATTGTTATTTTAGTCGATAGACCCTCTGAAAAGACTCCTATCAATTTTGATATTCATGCAATGCTAACGCAAGCCATGAAAAATAAAACATTACGAGATGCTGTTGATGAAGTAACTTCTGCGACTGGCTTAGACCGCCGTAAAATCTACAAAGAGGCTATTGAGATTAAAAATGGATAAACGCACCCGCGGACAAACAGCTTATATTTCTGGTCATGCTGCTGAACAAACGGCTCTGAGTTTTTTAGAAAAAAAAGGTTATATTTTAGTTGCAAAAAATCTAAAAATGCCAAAAGGAAGCGGCGCTAATGAATTGGATTTAGTTGTCAAAAAGAATCAAATGCTGGTTTTTGTCGAAGTCAAAAAGCGTCAAACAATTGATGAAGCGGCTTCTTGTATCACAAACGAAGCAAAAAAACGTTTACTAAAAGCTGGTGCTTTTTTTCTATCGCTACATCCTGAATTTGAAAATTTTGATTGCCGCTTTGATGTTGTTCTCTTTTCAAAAGATAACGAGTGCCTTCATCTTGAAAATGTCTTATGGGAAGGAGCATGAAGTACTTATTTCCTCTTTTTTTACTTTTGACTGGCTGCCAAATCATTGGAACGACTTATAATGTCGGTAGCAAAGTCGGTTCTGTCCTCATGGATGAAAGAACATTAGAAGATGATTGGAAAGATACACAAATCAATATAGCTCTTCGAACAAAATTAATGAGTGAAAAATTTGCTTATGTTTTAGATGTTGAAATTACTGTTTTTGAAAGTGAAGTTATGCTCAACGGAGCTATCCCAACCATTGAAGACATGGAACGTATTGTTGAAATTGCTTGGAAAACAGAAGGTGTCAGTAAAGTTTACAATCACATTCGACTTGAAAATCCCGCTCAAATCACAGATACTTCTGAAGATGCTTTCATCGCAGCATCCATTCGCACACAATTAGCCTTGACGCAAAACGTTTCTTCTGTCAATTATAAGATAACGGTTGATGATAATGTCCTATATGTTATGGGCATTGCTAAAAACCAAGCCGAATTTGATGCTGTTATGAATGCTATCAAAAGTACAAAAGGAGTTGAAAAAGTTATTTCTCATGTCAGAAAATCATATGAACAACAATGAATTATTAAATCTGCTTTTGTCTTTTATCCCACCAGGGAACGAATCTTTAAAAGATCGCGCTATTCTTTTAGCAACTTTCGAAAATTTAAAAGACGCTATCGAAGCAATGGAAGCCTATATTGCCAATGCAGATCCAGATGAAGATACTTCTAAAGAACGAGAATTTTTAGAAAAAATGAAAAATCATTTGAATTAAAGAATCTCTTTTATAGAAATATTATAAGGTTTCTTTTTTATTTATCAAAAATAATTATTATTTTCAATACCTTATTTGACAGCGCACATCTCAGAAATAAAGAGAAAATTGACTTCTTTACTCTTCCATGTTATACTTTTTCTATTCATTGAGAAAGGCTATTTTAACATGAAACGAAAAATCGTCTTTACACAAAAAACTCCCACCATTCCTCTACCAAAAGAAAAAGACTATGATAAAGAAGCCTATCAACATTTTTTATGTGAAGGAATAAATGGTAAAGGCTGCGGAATCGAAAAGCAATATATTTCTCACTACCGCCGAGAAAGAACTTGGAAAGAACTCTGTCATTCGTTTTGGCAACATGACGGAGATTAAAAAAGGGAGCTTTTGCTCCCTTTTTTATTTCACCACGATATTTAACAATCTTTTTGGCACATAAATTACTTTAACGATTTCTTTGCCGGACAAATAATCCGTCAAACGAGGTTCTGCTTGAGCAATTTTCAAGACCTCCTCTTGCTTTGCCTCCACAGGGACCAAAATTGTCGCTCGTTTTTTACCCATAATTTGAACAACAATTTCGATTTCACTTTCTTGTAACATCGCTTCATCATAAGTTGGCCATTTTTCATAAGTTAAAGTTGTCTTGTGCCCCAAACGCTCCCACAACTCTTCCATCATATGAGGCGCAATAGGAGATAAGAGAAGCACAAAGTTTTCCATGATAGAGCGATTCACTTTATCAACCTTGCTAATGGCGTTCGTTAACTCCATCATTTTCGCGATAGCGGTATTAAAAGACATTTTTTCCATATCGTCCGATACACCTTTAATTGTTTTATGTATCAGCTTTTCTAAAGAAGCATCTCCTCCTTCTGAAACAATGCGTGTTGAAAGCTGATCATCTTCACTGACAAAAAGGCTCCAGACACGCTTTAAAAAACGAGAAGCGCCATTAATGCCCTCATCCGTCCAAGGTTTCTCTGCGGAAACAGGTCCCATAAACATCTCATAAAGACGCAAGGCATCTGCTCCATAATCTCTGACAACATCGTCTGGATTTGCAACATTATATCGAGACTTACTCATCTTTTCGACCTGAGTATTCACTCTGACACCAGTTGCCTTGACAAAATAGTCATTTCCACGACGTTCGACATCTGTCGGGTGATAATATTTACCGTTATCATCACGATAAGAATAAGCCGTAATCATTCCCTGATTAAATAACTTTTGGAAAGGTTCTTTTGTAGAAACCAATCCAGCATCGAATAAAACTTTATGCCAGAAACGAGCATATAATAAATGCAAAACAGCATGCTCTGCTCCTCCGATATAAGTATCGACAGGCATCCAATATTTTTCTGCTTCTTGACTCCAAGCCTCTTTATCATTTGTCGGATCGCAATAGCGTAAGAAATACCAACTGGAACCAGCCCATTGAGGCATAATATTTGTTTCTCTTTTAGCCGGAAGGCCTGTTTCTTCGTCTATTGTATTCACCCAATCGGTTGCCTTTGATAAAGGAGGTTCTCCATCCTTTGAAGGACTAAAATCTGTCATTGGAGGCAACAAAACTGGTAAATCCTTTTCTGGTAAAGACTTGATAGTTCCATCCGCACAGTGAATAATCGGGAACGGTTCTCCCCAATAACGTTGACGAGAAAACAACCAGTCCCGCAATTTATAATTAACGGTCCCTTTTCCTAGTCCACGTTCCTCCAACCATTCGGTCATCTTTTTCTTGGAATCTGCCACATGAAGACCATTTAAAAAACCCGAATTGATTAAAGCACCATCACCTTCCCAAGCTTCTTTGGAAATGTCTCCGCCTTCAATGACTTGAATAATCGGTAAGTTAAATTTTTTTGCAAAATCATAGTCTCGTTGATCATGCGCAGGAACAGCCATAATCGCTCCATAACCATAATCTCCTAAAACATAATCAGCAATATAAATAGGTATTTTCCGCCCATCAACCGGGTTGACTGCATAAGCTCCAGTAAAAGCCCCTGTCTTTTCTTTAGCTTCTGCTAATCGGTCTTGAGCAGACTTCTTTGAAGCTTCGGCAACATAAGCTTCAACATTGGCACGTTCTGCTTCTGTCGTAATCATCTTTACCAAAGCATGCTCCGGAGCTAAAACGCAATAGGTTGCTCCGAATAAAGTATCCGGACGAGTTGTATAAACCGTAAATTCCGCATCAGCTCCGTCAACTTTAAATTTAACATCAGCTCCGGTTGATTTTCCAATCCATTCCCGTTGCATGACTTTAATTCCCTCAGGCCAATCCAAATCATCCAAATCTGTCAACAACCGCTCTGCATATTTTGTAATTCTAAGCATCCATTGACGCATCGGTTTTTTAATGACCTCGTCCCCAGTCTCGACATACTTACCGTCTTTGACTTCTTCATTTGCCAAAACAGTCCCTAATTTCGGACACCAATTAACGGGAACCTCAACTTCGTATGCTAATCCTTTATCAAACAACAGCTTAAAAATCCACTGTGTCCACTTATAATAAGAAGGATCTGATGTCTTAATTAACCTGTCCCAATCATAAGAAAAACCGACACCTTTCATCTGTTGCGTAAAATAATCACAGTTTTTATGAGTTACTTCACTGGGATGAATACCTTTACGTTCAGCATATCTTTCAGCCGGAAGACCAAAACTATCATATCCCATAGGATGCAAGACATTAAAACCACGCATTCTTTTATAGCGTGCAATAATATCAGAAGCGGTATATCCTTCAACATGACCGACATGCAAACCATCTCCCGATGGATAAGGAAACATATCCAATACGTAATATTTTGGTTTATTTTTATCAATTTCAGCCTTAAAAGTCTTATTATCTTCCCAATATTTTTGCCATTTTTTTTCAATCGCTTGATGATTATACTCAGCCATTTCCAACTCCTTTGTTAAATATGTCCGAAAATAGCATAAATCCAAATGAATAGCAATAAAGAAGTGTGAGACTTTTGCTTCAAAAATTATCCATAAAAAAAACAAAATAAGACGAAACTTATTGATACCGCAAAGCTTCAATCGGGTCTAATTTCATCGCTTTAATAGCTGGAAACAAACCAGAAGCCACCCCAACAATAACAGCGACAGAAAAAGAAATAACAACTGTCCATATAGAAATCGGAACATTTTTATCAAAAATCGCACCGCCTATTTGCGATAAACCAATGCCGATAACTAACCCCATAATACTTCCCATAAATGATATTAAAATTGATTCAACCAAAAACTGAACCATAATCCATCTATTAGGTGCCCCTAAAGCCTTTCGCGTTCCAATTTCACGTGTTCTTTCCGTCACGGAAACTAACATCATGTTCATAATACCTATAGAACCGACGATTAAAGAAATGGAAGCAATAGCCGCCAACAATAATGATAAATAAAAACCAACTTTTTTAACTTGCTCTACCAATTCTGCCATATTTCGAATTGTGAAGTCATCATCCTCTCCATTTTTTAAATGATGACGTGCTCTCAATAAATAACTAACTCTTTGTTGAACAGCTTCAATTTTACTCTCATCGGCCACTTTCACAAAACCGATGTTAACCATTTGAGGCATACGAGCTCCTCGAATTTTCTGTCTTAAAGTCGTAAAAGGCATAAAAATTAAATTGTCTTGATCCTCTCCGGTTAAGCCGGGACCTTTTGCTTTTAAAGTCCCGACAACGGTAAATGGAATATTTTGAAGTCGAATAACTTTACCAATCGGATTTTCAAAACCAAATAACTCATCAACAACTGTTTGTCCTAAAAGAATATGAGATGCCGCAGATTTTAAATCTCTTTCTGTCAGTCCAATACCTCTATCAATTTCCCAATTACCAACAATCATATAATCTGGCGTTATCCCTCGAGCCGACACATTCCAGTTATTTTTACCGTAAACAGCTTGAACAGTCGCATGTGTCGCATAAGATGTCGTTTGAACATCTTTTAGCTCCTTCATCGCATCCATATCTTGACGACTGACCGTCGGACGACCCATGGCCGTCCGAACGCCCCCACTAACAGAAGCTCCCGGCAAAACAATCAGAAGACTTCCGCCCATGCTCTCAAAACTCTCGTCTATGACATTTTGAACAGTCTGACCAACAGCGACCATCAAAACAACAGCAGCAACACCGATCATAATACCAAGTGTTGTAAGAAATGTCCGCATCTTATAAGCTGTAATTGAAATCCAAGCTTCGCTGAAAATCAGTCTGAACATCGATTATTTCCTCTTACTCATCATCATCGTCTGATTCTGAAATTTGAGTGAAATGATCATAGGCTGCTTGATCATAAACCGTCACTTCAGTTTTTTCATTGCCACTGGCGATTAATTTCCCGGAAGCATCATAAACATACCCAATATCTCCCTTTTGCGTCACAGTATAAAGTAATTTTTTTGTTTTTGCATCAGAATAAGTCGCTGACATTGAACCATCTGCCATCATATTGATTTTTGTTTCAACACCATTTTCAACCTGAGTAATAGTTCCTATAGGTTTCCCTTTTACCATTTGAACATCTATCTGATTACCCATTCCTGATGCCTTAATACGACCGGACAATTCCTTTTCATTCAAATCGGTTAAATGCATTTCCAATTTTTCTCCAGTCGGATAATCTTGAACAACATCTAAATATTCATCTTTCTGTCCAGAAATGCGGCTAACAACTTTTCCTGTCGTTTCATCTGTCGCCACATGATGAATAGCACCCGTATCAGGATTATATTGAGAATTAATTTTAACTCGCTCGGCTCCTTGCGGATTCGAAATTTCAATTTCTGCCTCTGTATCTGTCAAATGCTTAACATCTATATCTGCTTGATGTTCTCCATAATAAACTCTTTGAGATGGCAGTGTTTGCGCTTGTGCCACACTGAAAAATGTTATGCCCAAACAAACTAATAATAATTTTTTCATTTTTTTCTCCTTTTTTCATTCTTCATAAGTTTTTGAACAATCAAAATTTTCTTTCATAAATCACAAATGTTTCTTTTCAAAATATCTTTTAACAGAACCATCGTACTCAATTGTCCCATCGGCGATACGTATCAAGCGTTTAGCATATTGAGCCACATCTGGCTCATGTGTCACCAAAATAATCGTAATTCCTGTTTCGTTTAACTTTTGAAAAAAAGTCATAATCTCGTCAGAAGTACCACTGTCAAGATTACCTGTCGGTTCATCAGCCAAAATAATTTTAGGATTATTAATTAAGGCTCGTGCAATCGCAACTCTTTGCTGCATACCACCCGATAATTGGTTAGGAACACGATCTTGATACCCAGAAAGTTTGACTTTTTTAATCATTTCCACAGCACGGTCATAACACTCTTTCTTCCCGCATCCTTGATAAATCAAAGGAAGAGAAACATTATCAGCAATTGTTCTTTTCATCAGTAAGTTAAAACTTTGAAAGACAAAGCCTAATGTTTTACCTCTTAACTCGGCGAGCTCATTGTCTGTTAGTTTTGAAATATGATTCCCTGCTAAAATATATTCTCCGGAGGTCGGACGGTCCAAACATCCCAAGATATTCATCAGTGTTGATTTACCGGAACCTGAATGTCCCATAATAGCAACGAATTCACCTTCTGTAATTGTAAAGTTAACATCCTTTAAAACCTGCTGGCTTAAACCTCCAGGCATGTAATACGTTTTTTTCAGATGTTTAACTTCGACAACTGACTGAGACATTACCGTCTAAAACCTCCACTGGAACCATTTGAAATAAATTCAGAAATAAGCTCTTCTCCTTCTTTTAATCCACCTGCGACCTCGGCATACATAACATCACTTAAGCCGACTTGAATAACATGAGGCTTTAACCCTCCATCTTCAAAAGTATAGACAACAGCCTCCGAAGGTTTGATATCTTGAGGACGAGCACCCGTCAAATGCTGCCTCAAAAAAGCGTTCGGTTTAAATTGAACAGTTGTATTGGGAATACGCAAAACATTATCTTTTGCTGCTGTTACAATCGTTACGAATGCCGTCATTCCCGGTAATAATTTTTTATCATCATTTGCAACTTCAACAATAACCGTATACATCACCACATTTTGTTCTTCAGTCGGATTAAGCCGAACTTGTTGAACGGTTCCTGTAAAAACTTCAGTCGGATAAGCATCTACGGTAAATTCTGCTTTCATCCCTTGTTGGATTTTGCCGATATCTGCTTCGGAAACATTGGCTTCTATCTGCATAAGCTTTAAATTTTCTGCAATTTGAAAAAGCGTCGGTGTAGAAAAAGACGCGGCGACAGTCTGTCCCTGCTCTATTTCTTTTGATAGAACTGTTCCGGAAACAGGCGATTCTATCCGAGCATAATCCATATTTTGCTTTGCTTTATTATATCCTGCTTGAGCGCTTTTTAAATTCGCTTCTGCTGTTGCCAAAGAAATTTCAGCATCTTCCATTTCCGCTTTAGCAATCAATTTTTGCTCATACAAATCCTTATATCGTTGATAGTTCATCTCTGCGACTTTATACTTACTTTGAGCTAATTCCAAAGCCGCTTGATTATCCATCAAACTTTCATTTAATAAAAATTTATCTAACTCTGCTAAAAGTTGCCCCTTTTCCACTTCATCATTGTAGTCCACCAATACTTTTTCAATAATTCCGGAAACTTGTGTCCCAACACTTACCACATTAATCGGTTGCAATGTTCCGGTTGCTGTCACTTTTTCGACAACAGGACCTTTTTCGACTTTAACAAACTCAAATTGATTACGGCTCAGATGACTTGACGGCCTAAAAAAAGCATATCCTCCCACACCAATTAACGCTACAATTCCTAAAATAACCAAACTTTTTTTCATAAAACAACTCCCATACTCAACTGAAAAAGAAAACGTCTTCTGATATTACGAACGTGCCTCCATCTTGCCTAACACGCGCATTAAATTATTCTTAGCGATTAAAAAATTATAAAAACTGGTGCTAAATTCAATTCGGGCATTTGCTAACTGTGCTTGAGCATCTAAAAGAGTTAAAATATTAACTCGACCAACTTTATAAGAAGCAAATGCAACGCGTTCAGACTCTTCCGCACTTTTTAATAAAGTTTGAGAAATCGTATGTGTCCTAAAAGAAGTCTTATAATCCTGCACAGCTGCCCAAACTTCATTTTCAATTGTGTTTTTAAAATCTGCCAATTCATTTTGTGCTTGTTCATATTGATATACGGCTTGTCCGATTTTATAAGACTGTTGAAAGCCTGTAAAAATGGGAACAGATAACTGCAACCCGGCAGAAGAGCTATAAGTCGTATCACGCCCACGACGCAAATCATCTCCGATGCCGGCACCGGCATTAGCTGATAAAGTTGGTAATCCACCTGATTTTGCAATTTCAATATCCAATTCTGCAGCTTGCTTGGCTAGTTCTTTAGCCTTATAATCTGGCCTGTTTTTCAAAGCTTGTTCTATTAATTTTTCAATTTCATCAACATTTTCCGTGTCTTGAATTTTTTCATCTCGCCTGTTTAACTTTAACAAAGTATAAGGAGGTAAATTCATTAAATTTGCAAGATTTCCTCTTTGAATAGCAATCTCTTTTTGAGCCACGGTAGAAGACAACTTAGCTTGAGCATAAGCCGTTTCAGCCTGCAGCTTATCTGATAATGGTACAAGCCCCAAATTAAAACGACTAGACGCTTCCTCATAGGCTTTTTGAGAAGCCTTTTCACTCTCTAGTAATCCTTCATACTTTTCCTCTGCGGATAAAACACTAAAAAAACTTTCTGCGACATCATAAAGTAATGTTTGCAAACTGTTGTCATAGGTGTAATAAGCACTGTTCAGATAAGTTTTAAATTGTTCAGCCGTTGCAGAACGCCCCCCGAAATCCAACAAAAGCCAACTTAATGAAAGATCAGCATTTGTATCTGTTTGATCATCTGAACCATCGCCATCTACTTTTGTATTACGCTGTGTTAAAGAGGCTGCCCCATCAATACTCGGCAAATAAGAAGACAAACTTTGACCATATTGAGCACCTGAAACTTTTGTCGCTAAATAACTTACTTTTAAAGAGGGATTCTGACAAACGGCAATTTCCATGACATCGAATAAATCTAAATTGTCTGTTATTTTTTTATGACTACAGGTCGATTCATTTTTTTGATCATAGACACCAAAAGGATCCAATGCAAAAGCTGGAAAAACAAAGAAAAGAAAAAAAAGGCTAAAATTTATTTTTTCAATGATTTTCATAATTAACTCCTTTTATTATCATAAATTCCTTTTCTTAACAAAATATAAATTATTTTATTGATAAAAATGATTAAATACAAAAAAAGCCCTCATTAGAGAGCTTTTTCTATTTACCTTAAAAAACTTAACTATTTACGAAAAAAGAAACTTTGGGACGAGGGTCTTTCAACTCTAAAGCTTCAGAGTTATCGTAAAAATCATCCCACATATCCAGCGCATCGCAGACAGCCTGAATTAAGAAATCCTGAACACTTTCTCCATTTTTATGAGCATGTTTTTCCAACTTCTCATATAATCTTTCGTCAATGTTAAGCGCTATCTTACGTGCCATTCTTCTCTCCCTATTTTCAGTTTCTAAATTTGTTATAGACGCCCTGGTCAGAGACTGCAACAAAAAAATATGACTTTTTCTGCCGAGTCGCTCTAAAGTTTCTCTTATACGACTCGCAAAAGCGCAGAAAGTCTAGCTTTACGCAAGATAAAAATTTTTTTAAAAAGAGTTATTATTTTGCCTATTTTTTAAGCAATTTTGTTTTCAACAATACTTTTTTTGATTTATCCGATTCGAATCGAATATTCGTCTAACATGTCATCTCTTAAACGACATTAAAAATCTATATTTTCTCTCACAATATCTGATTTATGCTTTTATTTTAATTTTATAAACAAATTCTTTCAAATGTTCATTTGTTCTTTTTTTGTTCTTAAATTCTTCATAAAAACTCTAAAAAAATGACTCATTTCCTACATAAATTCCCATTGACTCCCATCTCATCCCATGATATCCCATAAGAAGAAAATAAACAGGAAGCGAGTCGTATAAAAACAGGGGAACATTATGGTCAAGAAAAGCTGTCTTTTCCTTGATACCATTCAAAATAAAATCGATACTAAACTTCGTGTATCGGTTCCCGGTTCATTTCGCTCCGTGTTAGAGGAAATGAATACAGAACTAATTCTATATGCCTCTTTCAAGCAACCCTGTTTGGAAGGTCTAACAGGTGATATGTTAGAAGTTCTTGCTCAAGGTATTTACGAACAATATGATATGTTCTCAGAAGAAGAAAGTGATTTAACAAGCATGATTTTTGCAGAATCTCGTGTTTTTCCTCTAGATAGCACGGGGCGTTTAACACTGATTCCAAAACTGATGGAACACGCTGAATTATCTGATACGGCTCTGTTTGTCGGAAAGGGAAAAACCTTTCAAATCTGGAATCCTGAACTCTTTGCGAAAGAACAACAAAAAGTTCGTGAGAAGATGAAAACCCGACCACTCACTTTCCGTCTAAAAAAGGAGGCAAATGAATGAGCCGCCACATTCCCGTTCTATTGAAAGAAGCTGTGGCAGCCCTTCAAATTCAAGATAACGGGGTTTATGTAGACGGCACCTTTGGAGCGGGTGGATATACCTCTTTCATTTTAGAACAAAATCCGACTGTCCGTGTCTATGCTTTAGATCGAGATGAAACCGCTATTTCAGCCGGGCAAGCGCTCGTAAAAAAATACGCTCCTCGACTTCATTTAATTCATGGTTGTTTTGGAGACATGTCAGAACTGATACCGGAAACCGTGAACGGAATTGTATTAGATATTGGTGTTTCTTCAATGCAGATTGATACACCCGAACGTGGTTTTTCATTTCAAAAAGACGGTCCTTTAGATATGCGTATGGAACAAACGGGTCTGACTGCTGCCGATATAGTTAATACATTTAAAGAAAATGAGTTAGCCGATATCTTGTTTCAATATGGGGAAGAAAAGAAAAGTCGATTAATCGCAAAAAAAATCATTGAACGTCGCAAAGAAAAGCCTTTTAAAACTACCCTTGATTTAGCACAACTTATTCACGGATGTATGCCGCACAAAGAAGGCGAGATTGATAGTGCGACACGAACATTCCAAGCTTTACGCATTTATGTAAATGATGAACTAGGAGAATTAGAACGAGCTTTAATTGCTTCTAAGAGCTTATTAAAGCCTGCCGGAATTTTAGCGGTTGTTTCTTTTCATTCTTTAGAAGATAGAATCGTCAAACGCTTTTTCCAAGAACAAAGTGGACATACCCCCAATACGAATAAGCATCTTCCTCCTGTTCAAAAAGAAAAACCCAGTTTTGAACTGTTAACAAAAAAGCCTATAACGGCGACTTCAGAAGAAAAGAATGCCAATCCTCGCTCAAGATCCGCCAAACTCCGTGTGGCAAGGAGGCTGGCATGAAACGTTTTTTATTTAATATGATTTTCGTATTGCTTGCCTTTATGTCTTCTGCCGGTATGTTTATTTTAAAGTATCAGGTCATTGACCAAGAAGAAAAACTTGCCTCTCTTCAACATGAGATTATCAAAAACCAACGAACTATTCATGTTTTAAAAGCTGAATGGTCTCATCTCAATGATCCCGAACGCATTCGAACATTAATTGAAGCACATACAAAGCTGGCTGTTGTTAAGTCTACTCAAATTATTCAATTAGAAGATGTCGCTTTAAAAGAACTCCCCGCTCCGAGACGCAAACCGCAAATTGTTCCTGTCGCCTACGAAAGACCATAAAATGCCTTTTAAGAAAAAAAAAGAAACTTTCTTCTATGTCGGACAAGAAATTCCTGTTTCCGGAGGCGACCGTTATCGTTTTTTAGATAAAGCCACCGTTTCTGCTTTAAAAACAGGACGTTTAAGAATGTTGTTTGTTGCCTATGTTTTTTTGCTGGCTTTTCTCATCCTGGGAGGTCGCCTTTTTGAACAAACGATTTTAAAAAAGAATATCAATCCACCTCGACGACAACTTTCTTTAACAGACTTACCCGTTAAACGGGCCGATATTGTTGATAGAAACGGAACAATCTTAGCGACTAGTCTCCCAACCGTTGATTTATATATTGATGCACGTCATGTACCGCATCCGCAACAACTGGCAGAAGATTTAATAAGTGTTCTGCCGGATCTAAAAAAAGAAACAATTTTAAAACAAATTGCAACAAAAAGCAGTTTCCGGTTTATCAAAAGAAATTTAACACCAAAAGAACAATACGCGGTCAATCGTCTGGGCTATCCGGAATTAAATTTCATAGACGGAGAACAACGCATTTATCCCCAAAGTCATTTGTTTTCACATTTGTTAGGTTTTACCAACATTGATAATAAAGGCATAACCGGACTTGAAAAAGCATTTGATGAACAATTAACCCAAGATACTACACCAATTCGACTTTCTGTAGATACCGGCATTCAAAATATTGTGCGTTATGAATTAGAAAAGGGCATTCAAAAGTTCAACGCCACCGGAGGAGCCGCTGTTGTTATGAATGCCAAAAACGGAGAAGTATTAGCTCTTGTTTCTCTTCCTGATTTTGATCCGAACCGTGCGTCGACGCGAACAAATCAAAATCTTTTTAACAAAGCAACCTTAGGTGTTTATGAAATTGGATCTGTTATGAAGCTCTTCACAGTCACAATGGGTCTTGAAAGTAAAACTATCACGCCTGATGATAAAGTTGATGCGACTGAACCTTTAAAATATGGTCGTTTCCGTATAACAGATTATCAAGGGAAAAATCGTTTTTTAACTATTCCGGAAGTCTTAATTTATTCATCTAATATTGGCTCGGCAAAAATAGCTTTAGCCATGGGAGAAGAACAACAACGAGCGTTTTTAGAGCGTTTTGGCTTATTGTCACCTTTATCATTTGAACTGCCGGAGAAAGGACGACCAATGTATCCTGATCCTTGGCGAGAAATTAACACTGTCACTATTGCGTATGGATATGGTCTGGCTATTTCACCGCTTCATGTAGCTTCTGCCGTCAGTGCTATTGTGAATGGAGGTTTATACCATCATCCGACTGTTTTAAAGGGGAAAAATGACACTGAACCGGCGACACAAGTCATATCACCCCAAACATCTCGCATCATGCGTTTTATGATGAGAGCTGTTGTTGACATAGGCTCAGGAAAAAGCGCTAACATTAAAGGATATTTAGTCGGAGGAAAAACAGGCTCTGCAGAAATGCAAGATGAAAACGGACGATACGTTAAAGGAACTTTAAGAACTTCTTTTGTCGGAGCTTTTCCTATGGATGATCCTAAATATGTCGTTTTTGTTATGATGGAAAACCCAATGAAGCGCAAAGAAGACTGGTATTTCAATACGGCCGGTTGGAACGCTACCCCCACGGGAGGGCGCATTATAGAAGCCATTGCACCTCAACTTGGTATTATTCCAAAAGAAGAACTTGAAAAACCTGCCTATATTGAGGTAGCCTATAGTCAGTATAAAAAGAAAAAATAGGATGAGAATATGAAACTTGCTGAATTACTCAAAGCTGCCCATGTTATAACACCTTTTGAAACAGACATCGATATTCGAGGTATTGCCTCCGACTCGCGAGAAGTAGAAAAAGATTATTTATTTGTAGCTCTTCCTGGCACAAATGATAATGGCTTAAAATACGTTCCAGATGCAATTGCGAAAGGAGCGGCGGCTATTTTAACACAAGAAACAATCGAAGCATCTGTTCCCGTCTTTCAAACGAAACACATTTATGAAGCCTTATCTACAATGTGTGTATTATTTTATGAACCTCATCCGGGAACACTTGTCGCTGTTACGGGAACCAACGGCAAAACATCGACTGTTTTTTTTACACGACAAATTTTTGAACACGCAGGCTTTTTAGCAGCCAGCATGGGGACTTTAGGAGTTCAATCTAAAAATTTTCACTCTTATAGCGGAATGACCACGACAGGTTCCGTACACCTAAATCAAGATTTGCAAGCCTTAGCTGAAAACGGAATTACACATGTCGCTATGGAAGCATCCAGCCACGGCTTAGAACAACATCGGCTGGATGGATTGACTTTTAAAGCTTCTGCTTTTACAAACCTGACACGTGATCATTTGGATTATCATCTAACGATGGAAGCCTATCTTGAGGCAAAGTTAAAACTCTTTACACAACTGACAAGTGAAATTGCGGTTTTAAACGCTGATGTGCCGGAATATGAAACAATTAAAAATGTTTGTATTAACAAAGGATTACGCGTTTTTAGTTATGGGAAAAACGGAGATGAAATCCGTCTGCTTTCACAAGCTTTACACGAAACAGGACAAGAATTAAGCTTTGAACTATTTGGACATGTTTACACGGTTGATGTTCCTGTTGCCGGACATTTTCAAGGAATGAATATTCTGGCGGCATTAGGTCTTGCTATTGGTGCCGGAGTAGACAATGAAAAAGCTGTTGAAGCTCTAAAAACGCTTAAAAGTCCTGATGGACGAATGGAATTAGTGGGGCGCACGAAAAAAGGCGCATCTATTTTTGTCGATTATGCTCATACTCCGGACGGTTTGAAAACGGCTTTAAAGTCTCTCCGCTATCATACGCAGGGCAAATTAAGTGTCGTTTTCGGCTGTGGAGGGAACAGAGACACGGGGAAACGTCCCATGATGGGAAAAATTGCAACAGATTTAGCCGATACGGTTATTGTGACAGATGATAACCCCCGTTTCGAAGATGCAAAGCTCATTCGTTCTCAAATTTTAGAAGCAGCTCCTCATGCCATTGAAATTGCTGACAGAGCCAAAGCTATTTTTTATGCTATTTCACACTTAGAGGCTGGGGATGTTTTATTACTGGCGGGCAAGGGACACGAAGAAGGACAGCTTATTAATGGTTTTATGCATCCGTTCAATGACAAAATTCAAGCGATTCTCAGTTTAAGAACTTTAGAAGAAAAACCTCTTTGGACAAGTGATGAATTAATAGAAGCAACTTCAGGAAAGGCTTATAAAACTTTTGTAGGCTACGGTGTTTCCATTGATACACGCACATTGGTCCCCGGAGACATCTTTATCGCGCTCAAGGGAGAACGGCTTGATGGTCACGATTATGTGGCTGAAGCACTTAAAAAAGGAGCTGCCGCTGCCATAGTCAGCCATGATATCCCGGATGTTCCAGACTCGGCCAAGCTCTTCTTTGTCGTCAACACAGATGAAGCTTTAGAAGATATGGCTCGTTATGCAATGCGTCATTCTCGGGCCTTAAAAATCGGGATTACGGGCAGTTCAGGGAAAACAACAACAAAAGAAATGCTGGCTTTAGCTTTGAACGGACAAGGGACTATTCATGCGACTAAAGGCAACTTAAATAATCAATGGGGTGTTCCTTTAACATTAGCACGTTTACCCCGTCTAACAGACTACGCCATTATTGAAATGGGGATGAATCATGCGGGGGAAATGGAATATCTTTCTCATTTAGTTGAACCGGATGTCGCTATGATTACAATGATTGGCTCAGCTCACCATGAGTTTTTCAAAACACTTCAGGATATTGCGGCGGCTAAAGCCGAAATTTTTATTCATATGAATAAATTAGGTACGGTTGTTTTACCTCGAGATTCCGAACATTATGAATTTTTACAAACGAAAGTCATGGAATATACGATTGCCCACCAAATTTCTTTTGGGCAAAATCTAGACGCTGATGTTCGCCTTTTAAAGGCAGAACAAACACCGGAAGGAACATCTGTTTCTGCCAGTGTTATGGGAGAGCTGGTCACATTTTCGCTACAAACGACAGGCATGCATTTTGTTATGAATGCCTTAGGTGTTCTGGCAATCATTAAAGCTTTAGGTGCGGATATTAAAAAAGCATGTCAAAATTTATCCAGAATGAAACCGCTCAAAGGACGTGGTGCACAAACTCAAGTATCCGTTGATGGCAAACTCATAACTTTTATAGATGACAGCTATAATGCAAATCCCTCATCCATGAAAGCGGCTATTTCCGTTTTGGGGCAAAAACAGGGTCGTAAGCTTGCTGTTCTAGGAGACATGCTTGAATTAGGTGAGCAATCCAGAACATTGCATACTGCTTTAGCTCAAGATTTGGTCAACCAAAAAGTAGATCGGCTTTATACGGTCGGACGAGAAATGCGAGCTTTGTTTGAAGCCGTTCCAGCGGAAATGCGTGGTTGGGCTGCACAAACAGCATTAGAATTGCTTCCTATTCTGAAACAAGATTTAAAAAATGGAGATGTTGTTTTGTTTAAAGGCTCAAACGGAACAAAAATAAGCCGTTTAGTCGAAGCTCTTCAAAATTAGGAAAGGGATGAAACATGTTGTATTGGCTTTTACTTCCGTTATCTCAAAATTATACAATTTTTAATTTACTCAAATATCAAACTTTCCGTTCAGGAGCGGCACTTTTAACAGCTTTAATCATTTGTCTTATCATAGGTCCGCGCTTAATCAAATTTTTAAAATCAAAAAGCAAACAACCGATTCGTAAAGATGGTCCTCAAACGCACCTAAAGAAAGAAGGAACACCGACAATGGGCGGTCTTATGATTTTAATCAGCTTGTTTGCTTCAGTTCTTTTATGGGCGGATTTAAGGAGCCCCTATGTTTGGATGCTTTTGATTGTCACCGCCGTCTATGGATTATTAGGTTTCAGAGATGATTATCTAAAAGTCATTAAACATAATCCGGATGGTGTATCCGGCCGTAAAAAACTTTTTTGGCAATTTATAACGGCGGCTGGATTGGTTTTTTGGATTATGAGTTTAGCTCCGGCAGAAATGGCAACGGAATTAGCTTTTCCTTTTTTTAAAAATCTCTTTTTAAATTTAAGTGTTTTTTATCTATTTTTTGGAGCAATTGTCATTGTCGGTTCTTCTAATTCAGTCAACTTAACAGACGGTTTAGATGGCCTCGTTTCCGTTCCGCTCATTATGGCGAATTTAGCTTTTGTTATTATTGTTTATGTTTGCGGCAATGCTATTTTTGCTAATTATCTGCAAATTCCTTATGTTCCTGGTATCGGAGAAATGACGATTTTTGGCTGTGCCGTTATTGGTGCTGTCCTTGGTTTTTTATGGTTTAACGCTCCGCCGGCTGAAATTTTTATGGGAGATACCGGATCTTTAGCTTTGGGAGGCGCATTAGGTACAATGGCTGTGGCAGCTAAACATGAACTGGTTCTGGCCGTCGTAGGAGGCTTATTTGTCATTGAAGCACTTTCTGACATCATTCAAGTTGGAAGTTATAAAATGCGTAAAAAGCGCGTCTTTTTAATGGCTCCCATTCATCATCATTTTGAAAAAAAAGGATGGCCGGAAACAAAAGTTGTTATTCGTTTTTGGATTATTTCAATTGTACTGGCGCTTATAGGTCTTTCTACTTTAAAAATTAGGTAAAAATGAAAATAAAAAAACAACTTCAAGAAATACGATTTTTTTTAGCAGAATGGTATCGAACTTTAGATACGTGGCTATTATGGTCTATTGCCGGTTTAATTGTTTGCGGAATTTTTTTGACTTTTTCAGCCAGCCCTGTTGTGGCAGAGCGCGTTTTAAAAACGCAAGACACTTTTTATTTTGTTAAAAAACAACTGTTTTTTTTAATTCCCTCTATCGGGTTGATGTTAGGCGTTTCAATGTTATCACCCAAACAAATTCGACGACTGGCATTTATTGTTTTTACAGCTTCCTTAATTGCTCTAGTCTTAACCTTAGTTGTCGGCATGGAAGTTAAAGGGGCAAAGCGATGGCTTTATTTCCCGGGCTTTTCTATTCAACCATCCGAGTTTATGAAACCGGCTTTTGCAGTTATTTGTGCTTGGATATTTGCTTCTGGTCGTTTGATTGATAAATTCCCTGGTATTCGAATTGCGGGGTGTATTTATCTAACGACAATTATGTTGCTTCTTTTACAACCGGATATTGGTCAAACACTCACCATCAGCACGATTTGGGGCTGTCAGTTATTTTTGGCAGGTATTTCTGTTTTATGGGTTATTGCGTTATTGGGAATCGGTATCTTTGGCGTTATTGGGACATATTTCATTTTTCCACATGTCCAAAGCCGTATAGATCGTTTTCTTAATCCAGAAACCGGAGATGTTTTCCAAGTTCGCACCTCATTAGAAGCTTTTCACAATGGCGGCTGGTTTGGACGAGGGCCTGGAGAAGGAATCATTAAAGGAAAATTGCCAGATGCACATACAGATTTTATTTTAGCGGTTGCAGCAGAAGAGTTCGGATTTTTCCTTTGTGCTTTTTTGATTTTTTTATTTGCCTTTATTATCTTCCGAGGCTTTTTAATCATGAGCAAAGAGAAAAATCTTTTTAATATGCTGGCTGTTGCTGGACTTTTAACACAATTTGGTGTACAAGCTTTCATTAACATGGCATCGACCCTGAACCTCATTCCGACAAAAGGAATGACATTACCGTTTATTTCATACGGTGGTTCATCGCTTTTATCTTTGGCGTTCGGGTTCGGAATTATCTTGTCTTTGACAAGACGCCATCCGACACAAGGAGGATTGGAATGAAAAAGAAATTGATTGTATTGACAACAGGCGGTTCCGGAGGACATGTTTTTCCCGCAGAAGCTTTAGCGACTGAAATGAAAGGGAAAGAATATGATCTTGCTTTTATCACAGACAAGCGGATTCAAAACAAAATTCAAGGAACATTAGCAACTTTACCTATTTATTACGTCTGTGCAGAAGCAGTAACGGGAAAAGGTCTTCTGGGAAAATTAGCCAGTGCTTTTAAACTTTTAACAGGAACCGTTCAATCAATTATTCTCTTAACAAAATTAAAACCCTCTCTTGTCGTTGGTTTCGGAGGATATGCTTCTATACCTGCAACATTAGCGGCACAATTGCTTCATATTCCGGTTGTCTTACATGAGCAAAATGCTATCTTAGGTCGAGCTAATCGTCTTCTAGCGCGACGGACTCGTTTAATTGCTACTTCTTTCACTCCGACGCAACTGATACCAGAAGGTATTAGCACTCGACAAACAGGTATGCCGGTTCGCCCTCAAATTATGGAAAAGAAAGGAACACCCTATCCGACGGATAAAGATGAATTCCGTTTATTGATTATCGGAGGAAGTCAAGGTGCTCGAGCTTTTTCAGATATTATCCCAAAAGCCTTAATTAATTTAGCACCTGATTTAAAAGCAAAACTCGTTTTAACACAACAAGTTCGCCCGGAAGACGAAAACCGAGTAAAAGAAGAATATCGTAATTCTGGCATTAAAAGTGTTACTTTGTCTTCATTTTTTAATAATATTCCCGAACTTTTATCTAAAGCTCACCTTGTTATTTCGCGTTCCGGCTCTTCGAGTCTTGCCGAACTCTCTGCTTTAGGAAGACCCGCTTTACTTATTCCGCTCCCCACTTCAGCTGATGATCATCAAACAGCCAATGCTCGAGTATGGACTGCGGACGGAAGTGGTTGGCTTATGATTGAGAAAGACACAACACCTGATAAATTATCAAGTCGACTAACAGAACTGATGGAAAATCCGTTAATTTTACAAAGAGCTGCTGCTTGCGCTCTGGGAAAGAACCAAACTCGGGGAGCAGAAGATTTAGCTGAAACGATTTCGACTATTTTAAAGGAAAAAGAATGAGCTATCTTTCGAATAAAACGATTCATTTTATCGGCATTGGCGGAATCGGAATGAGTGCTATTGCCGAATCATTATTACAAATGGGAATTCATGTTCAAGGTTCAAATAATGTCGAAAATGAACATGTCATTCGTCTGCGTGAAAAAGGTATTCAGGTTTTTATTGGACAACGTGATGGAAGTTGTCTCAAAAATGCTGATATGGTTGTTATTTCTTCAGCAGTTCCAGAAAACAATCCAGAATTATTGGCTGCAAAAGAAAAAGGCTTACCTATCGGTCATCGTTCAGAAATGTTGGCAGAATTGTTGCGTTTAAAACAAGGGATTACAGTTGCCGGGACACATGGGAAAACGACAACAACCGCTATGATTGCCGATGTCCTAGAAAAAGGCGGATTAGAACCTTCTTATATTGTAGGCGGCATTATGAATGTTTGCGGAAGTAATGCTAAAATCGGACGAAGCGACTGGATGGTTGTCGAAGCGGATGAATCAGACGGTAGTTTTTTGCGCCTGCCTAAAATGATTTCTGTCGTCACAAATATTGACCCGGAACACCTTGATTATTACGGCTCCTTTGAGCAAATGAAAAAAGCTTTCATTCATTATCTGCAAACCACATCTTTTTATGGATTTTGTGTTGCTTGCTTAGATCATCCCGTTGTCAAAGAAGTCATTGAGCACATTCCAAACAGACGTATTATTACTTATGGATTGGATAAAGCAGCTGAAATTCATGCCGAAAATATCCATATTGAACCAGGGAAATTGAATTTTGATATTGTAATTAAAAATGAAATTTTCCCAAACTGGACATTACCCATGTTTGGAACACACAATATTTTAAATGCAATGGTTCCGATTGCCATAGCAAAAGAACTAGGCATGCCTTTGGAAAAAATAAAAAAAGCTTTATCTTATTTTGATGGCGTTCAACGTCGTTTTACCAAACGCGGGACCTTTAATGGCATAACAATTTACGATGACTACGCTCATCATCCTGTAGAAATTGCCGCCGTTTTAAAAGCCGCAAGAGAAGCCGTTGGGACACATCAAGTTGTTGCTATTTTTCAACCACATCGCTATTCTCGAGCGAAAGATTTGGCGGATGCGTTTGCTCACTGTTTTGAAAAAGCCGATCGTGTTTACGTAACAGATATTTACGCAGCTGGAGAAGCGCCCTTACCAGACATTAGCAGAGATATTTTGATTGAGAAGATAAAAGCTTCGGGCCATAAAGGCGCTTTTGCTCTTACAAATAAAAACGAATTAAAAGATATTGTTTTAAAACACATGAGTGCCGGTGATTTAATGATTGGTCTTGGCGCGGGAGATATTTCAAAATGGATGAAAGAATTACCGGAAATTTTAAATGAAAGAGAGGCTGTATGATTTTTGATAAATTAAAAAGTTTTTTCATTACCAGAAAGCCTTCATTTACTTTGCCTCGAACCAAAAGTGAAATCAAAAAAAACTTTCCTTTAGCAAAAAAAACTTGGATGGGTGTTGGTGGTGAAGCTGAATTTTATTTTGAGCCATTTGATGAAAAAGATTTGAGTTTTTTTATAAAAAATAAGCCGGCTTTACCGATGACGGTTTTAGGAGGCGGCTCTAATGTCATTATTCGAGATAAAGGCGTTCCGGGGATTGTTGTTCATTTGGGAAAAAGTTTTGCCAATATTACTCGAAAGGAAAATATTATTACTTGCGGAGCTGGTCTTTTAACAATTGATCTAGCAAAATTTGCGCAAAGAGAAGGATTATCCGGTTTTGAATTTTTATCAGGTATTCCTGGCTCTGTTGGAGGAGCTCTTCGGATGAACGCAGGAGCCTACGGATCCGAAATAAAAGATATTTTGACATCAATTCGTCTTATTGACGGTAACGGGTCTATTCAAGAATTTTCGCCTCAACCTGATTTTTTTCAATATCGTCGCAATGCTTTGCCGGATGATTGGATTTTTATAGGGGCCTCTTTCAAAGGAAGTCCGGCTGAACCGACAATTATTCAAGCGAAAATGGACGAACTGAAGAAGAAAAGAGAAGCGGGTCAACCAACCGGAGTTAAAACATGTGGTTCTACCTTTAAGAACCCGGAAGGATTAAAAGCTTGGCAATTAATAGATAAAGCTGGTTGTCGAGGTCTTAAAAGAGGAGATGCGATTGTATCGGAAAAACATTCTAATTTTCTGATTAATCAAGGGAAAGCAACGGCAGAGGATGTAGAGGAACTTGGTGAAGAAGTTCGTCGACGTGTTTTGAAAAAATGCGGTGTCCATCTGGAATGGGAAGTTAAACGAATTGGTATTCGAGGAGATGAGGAATGAAAAAAGTAGCTGTCGTTGCTGGCGGAATGTCTTCGGAACGAGAAATATCGTTGATGACGGGACAAGGCGTTTTAGAATCTCTGTTAAGACAAGGATACGATGCTTTTTTATTAGAGTTAACGCCTCACATTTTTGACTTTGTTCGGACCTTGGAAAAAGAAAAACCGGATGTTATTTTTAATGCGCTTCATGGCCGCTTTGGAGAAGATGGCAACATCCAAGGTTTATTCAATTTGATGCAAATTCCTTATACACATTCAGGTGTATTAGCTTCTGCTCTGTCAATGAATAAGAAAATGGCAAAGATACTTTTTGAAAAAGAAGGATTACCAGTAGCTGAAGATAAAATCATTACTCTTTTTGACTTAAAACAAAAAGAGCATTTACCATATCCGTATGTTATCAAACCTTTAAATGAAGGCTCTTCAGTCGGCGTATACATTATCACAAGCCTTGAAGATGAAGAAGCTCTTATTAAACGTTGGCCTTTTGGCGGAGCCGCTGTGATGATGGAAGAATATATCCAAGGACGTGAAATGAGTGTTCCTGTTTTAGATGAGAAAGCGATTGGGGTCGTTGAAATAGCTCCTAAAAAAGGATTTTACACATACGAAAATAAATATCAGGAAGGAAGGACAGATCATTTTATTCCTGCGCCTATTCCTCAAAAGCAAACAGCTCTTTTAATGGATTATGCTGAACGCGCGCATCGTATTCTAGGTTGCAAAGGAGCTTCCAGAACAGATTTCCGTTATGATGATACTCAGCCAGATAAAGAACCTCGTCTTGTTATTTTAGAACTGAATAATCAACCCGGAATGACGGCTCTTTCTTTACTGCCGGAAGTCGCAAAAAAAGCTGGTATTTCATATGATGACGTAGTATCATCCTTGGTGGAGGAAGCTGAATGCGAAAAATAAAAAAACAACGAAAGAAAGCTAAACTGACATTTCGTCAATCTGTCGCGCGAATAGTTAAAATATTTTTCTTTTTTGTTTTTTTATGCCTTATCGGAGCAGGTGTTTGGAGCTTTAAAACAGGCTATCTTCAAGACAAATGGATTAATGCTCAACTTTTTTTCCATCAAAGTATGGGGAAAGCCGGTTTTTCGGTTGAAGATGTTTTTATTCAAAATCGTGTCAGAACTTCTTTTTCCAGTCTTCAGAAAGCAATTGCGGTCGACCAAAACATGCCTATGACACAAGTCGATATTCACGCAATGAAAGAACGCATTAAATCCTTACCTTGGGTAAAAGATGTTATCATAGAACGAAAGCTTCCCAATCAATTATTCATTCATTTGACCGAAAGACGTCCTATTGCTTTATGGCAAAAAAACGGCCGTCATCACCCCTTAGATGAAGAAGGAAATGTGATTAATGTTTCTCCGAAAGGATTAGAATATCTACTTATTACGGTCGGAGAAGATGCTCCTCATCATACGCCCGAATTAGTGAACGAACTGGTAAAATATCCTGAATTAAACCGTCGCGCTATGTCAGCCATCCGAATCGGAGGTCGACGTTGGAACTTAATTTTAGATAAAGTCGATGATGGCCTTGAAATTTATTTACCGGAAGACGGCGTTCCAGAAACATTAGAACGTTTGGATCGTTTAAATCGAGAACACGATTTATTAAATCGTCAGCTTAAACGAATTGATTTACGATTACCAGACCGCCTTATTGTTCAAACCATTGACAATCGTCCTATTGAACCTTTACGACCAAAGATGAAACCTTTAACAGGAGGACATGATGTCTAATCTGATAAAAAATGGTTTTGTCACTGCTTTGGATATAGGTTCCACAAAGATTTGCTGCTTAATTGCTAAAGTTCTTTCGGACGGTTCTTTTCATATTATCGGCAGCGGATATGCTCAAGCAAAAGGGATTAAAAACGGTGTTATTGTTCACTTAAATGATGCAACGGCATCCATTCAAGACGCTATCATGATGGCCGAAGAAAAAGCTGAACGACGTGTTGAATCTGTCATCGTTAATATTTCTTCGACACAATTAAAATCAACTTTTGCCAAAGCAGAAATAGAAATTGCAGATAATAAACCTGTTTCCTCCAATGATGTTCGTAAGTTAATTGATTTAGCTTTACAAAAAGCTGAATTATCTGACCAAGAAATCATTCATCAACTTCCCCTTTCTTATGACTTAGACGGACAAAACGATATAATAGAACCATCCGGACTTTACGGTAAAAAATTAAGTATCATTTTACATGTTATTTCCGTTCCCCTATCTCAAATTAGAAATCTCACTCTTGCTCTTGAACGGTGTCATGTTTCTATTGATGCGAAAGTCGCAACACCTTATGCATCGGCACTGGCTGTTTTAAGTGAAGATGAAAAAGAAACCGGCGCGACATTGATTGATATCGGTGGAGGAAATGCCTCAATGGCTATTTTTTCCGGCGGATTTATTCGTTACGCAGCAGCTCTTCCTTTAGGAGGGCTTTTACTAACAAAAGATATTGCACAAGTGTTAAAGACGCCTTTACCTGACGCTGAGCGTGTTAAAACGCTTTACGGAAGCGCTTTTTTATCTCCTCAAGATGAAAAAGAAACCCTCAGCGTACCACTTATCGGAGAAACAGAAGAAGGAACTTTGACAACTTTACCACGTTCCTATTTGATTTCCATCATGGTTCCTCGTATTGAGGAGATGTTGGAATTAACAAACGGCTATTTAAAAAGTCAAGAAACAGATGATTATGCGACGCGTCGAATTGTCCTTTGCGGCGGATGTAGCCTTATTCCCGGTCTAAGAGAAAAAGCGAGTGCTATGTTAGAAGCTCAAGTTCGCCTTGGGAAGCCGCTTATGATAAAAGGCTTGCCTGATTTTATGCCAAGTACGACATTTTCAACAGCAACGGGGCTCTTGCGTTATGCAGCGAATCGGCGTATACATTCAGAAGATAAACGCATAAAACCAACAACCTCCTCAACCAATTTTATAAAAAGGGTAACAAAATGGCTGATGCAGAATTTTTAAAAACAGAAGCAGATACAGACTTAAAAATTGGACTACCGGAGCAAGGTCCTGAAATTTTGCTAACCCCCAACATCGGCGTTATCGGCGTTGGCGGAGCCGGTGGAAATGCGGTTAATAACATGATTAGTTCTCATTTAGCCGGAGCCTCTTTTATTGTAGCAAATACAGATGCTCAAGTCATGTCTAAATCCCTCACACATGAACGGATACAATTAGGTTCTACACTTACACAAGGATTAGGAGCAGGCTCCAATCCGGAAATAGGAAAAGCTGCTGCAGAAGAAAGTGCTGACAAAATCAAAGAGGCTATTCAAGGTTTACACATGTTGTTTATTGCCGCCGGCATGGGAGGCGGAACAGGAACAGGAGCCTCCCCTGTTATTGCGCGCATTGCCAGAGAAATGGGGATTTTAACGGTTGGAGTTGTTACAAAACCTTTCCGTCTAGAAGGGTCTAAACGAATGCGCACAGCTGAAGCCGGTATTGAAGAGTTAGCTAAATATGTTGACACTCTGATTATCATTCCTAATCAAAATTTATTCCGCATTGCCAAAGAAAACACATCATTTGTCGATGCTTTCAAAATCGCAGACGATGTCCTATTCCAAGGTGTGAGAAGTATTACCGACTTAATGATGACACCCATGTTAGTCAACTTAGATTTTGCAGACTTAAAAACAGTCATCTGCGAAATGGGAAAAGCAATGATGGGGGCAGGAGAAGCCGAGGGAGAAGGTCGAGCATTGGCAGCTGCTGAGAAAGCTATTTCAAATCCACTATTAGATGTTTCCATGAAAGGCGCCAAAGGTATTTTAATTAACATTTCCGGAGGCAAAGATTTAACCTTAATGGAAGTAGATGAAGCTGCTGAACGCATTCGCGAAGAAGTAGATGAAGATGCTAATATTATTTTCGGCGCCAGTTGTGATGAAAGCTTAGAAGGGAAAATCCGCGTTTCAGTCGTAGCAACCGGTTTATCCGGAGATATAAAATCAAAAGCACCTGAAACGGAAAAATTGTTAAAAGAAACACAAGAAATTGTTCAAATAACACCTCCGGTTTCAGAAATTATTGTTCCAAACCCAGATGCTTTAAGTACAACCCTTACTCAAGAAACAACTTTAGTAGATAAAGAAGATAATGTTGTTGCTTCTTTTTCATCAGAAACAACAATTACAAAACATGACGAAGGACAAACAATAGATAACATTTCCTTGGAAGAAACTTTTATCCCGGAACCCGCAGTTATGTCGAAGCCGGATGTGGAAGATTTAGAAGAAGAAACTGAAGAAGAATTTGTTCCTTCTTTGGATGATTTTAAAGATGAGCCTGTTGAAACAACACCAAAACGTTCTTTTTTAGGAGATGGTTTTCTACCGGGTATTTTTGGAGACAGAAGTTTTACAAAAGACAAAAAGCGAAACAAACACTTAAAAGAAGAAGGCGAACGGGAATTGCCTAGAATCAATGAAGAAGATTTAGAAATTCCTTCTTTCCTCCGGCGAAAAAATGACTGATTCACTTCTTTCTCGAAAAGCAGCTCTCCGAATTTTAGAACAAACAGCTCGACAAGGGAAAAGCTTAGAAGATGTTTTTGAAAGAGAAGCTCAAGCATTAGATAGTCGAGATAAAGCTTTTATTCGTATGTTAACATCAACGACTTTTCGTCGTTTAGGACAAATTGATAATTTGCTATCAAGTTTATTAAAAAAACCGCTTCCTAGTCGAGCTCAAAAAGCACAGGATATTTTAAGACTTGGTATCACACAACTCTTATTTATGGAAACACCGTCACACGCTGCCGTATCCACTTCGGTCGAATTGGCTCGCCAAACAGGAGAAGATTTTTATGTTCCCCTCATCAATGCATTGCTCAGAGAATTAACGCGTCGCGGAGAGAGCCTTTTAAAAATGCAAGATGCAGTTTTACTCAACACACCTTCTTTTCTCTGGAATAGTTGGGTAAAATCTTATGGACAAGACAAAGCTCGCGCCATTGCAGCAGCCAACATGACAGAACCGGCCGTTGATATTTCTGTCAAAGAAAATCCAGCCTATTGGGCGAAGCAATTAAATGGAGAATTATTACCAACCGGATCTGTTCGTCTTGCTCCTAATAGTTATATTCCGGAACTTCCCGGCTTTCAAGAAGGAGCCTGGTGGGTCCAAGATGCCGCGGCTGCTTTAGCTGTTCGATTAATGGGTACTGTAAAAGGATTAAAAGTCGCAGATTTATGTTCAGCTCCGGGTGGAAAAACGGTCGGGCTCCTTAATGCCGGAGCTTTAGTGGATGCTTATGACATCTCAGCAAAAAGATTACAACGAGTTCAAGAAAATCTAAAACGACTCAACTTATCTGCAACTTTAATTGCAAAAAATGCTAATGAAATAGAAGGTAAAGAAATTTATGATAAAATTTTAATCGATGCCCCTTGTTCTGCCACAGGAACATTACGAAGACATCCGGATATTATTGTTCATCGAACAGCTCAGGATATTGAACGCTTACAAATCGCTCAAGAAAACTTGTTAAAAACAGCTCATCGTCTGGTGAAAAAAAACGGAATTGTTGTTTATTGTACTTGTTCCTTGCAACAAGAAGAAGGAGAAGATGTTATTGATAAGTGTGCTTTCTTATTTGATAGAGTTCCCATCACCGATTCGCTTTTACATCCCTATTTGACAATCTACGGAGACATCAGAACCTTCCCGATGGACGGAACAGATGGCTTTTTTATGGCAAAATTAAAGAAAAAAGGAGATTAATATGCCGAAAACAATTGCTTTTTTATTCTCGGGGAAAATTGAAAGTCCAACAAATTTAGCTCTTTTAACTGGAATGGATGCCTTAGATAAGTCTCAATATACTCCTATCGCATTTGTCGAAGATATAAATGGAAACTTTGCAAAAAAAATACAAAAGCAGAAACTCACTCTTGTCCCTTTTCAGCTAAAATGTCCTGTTGATCCCAAAGCTTCTCGCCTCAAAGGAGCCTGGCAAACATTCCGTAATTCTTTAATGGTTTTAATGTTGGTAAAACGTTATCAAATTGATTGCGTTGTTTCGGCAGAAATGGGATTAACTTTAGCTTTCTCTCCGGGGGTTTATGCCGCTCATAAAAAAATCATTTGGATGCAAGAATCTTTATGGGAAGATTATCCAATCGCAGAACTCTGGTCTGGATACATGGGAGGATTATTTGTCAGTTCAGAAAAAGTATTAAAATCGCTTCCACCCTCGCTACAATATCATGCAAAGATTTTAGAACCTCCTTCCTTTGAAGAGGCTCTTAAAAAGAAAAAAATTGCAAAAAATTACATAGAAACACTTTTTAAAGATTGCAATTAAAATTCTTTCGTTGTAAAACTAAAAATAGTTAGGCAATCACAAAGGAGAAATAAATGAAAAAAACTTTTTTAGCGATATTGGCCGGTATGATTCTGTTTTCCAGTCCTGTTTTAGCACAAACGAATAAACGCTTGGAAATGCTTGGAACGTTTGGTTCTTGGACTGCATACAAAATGGATGAAAAAGACGGTAAGTTATGTTATATGGCTTCCGTTCCTCAAAAGTCAGAAGGAAAATACAAACGCCGCGGAGATGTTGTGTTAATCGTAGCTCACCGTCCAAATGAAAAAACATGGGACGTTGTTAGTTTAACTGCCGGTTATACTTATAAAAAAGATTCTTCTGCGTCCATTAAGATTGATAACCAAAAAGCGATTAGTTTATTCACGCATGAAGATACGGCTTGGGCAAATTCTTCCAAAGCCGACTCACAATTGGTCCGTATGATGAAAGCGGGGAATAAAGCTGTTATTCAAGGAAAATCATCCCTGGGTACTTTAACAACTGACACGTTCTCTTTATCAGGCTTTACAAAAGCATACAACGCCATCAGCAAAGCTTGCGGTAAATAATAAATGAAAGATTTAGTGGGCTTGTCCCGCGAAGCGCTTCTGACCGAAGTCACAGCTTTAGGTGAGAAGCCTTTTCGCGTTAAGCAATTGTGGCAATGGATTTATAACAAAGGCGTAACTGATTTTACGCAGATGACAAATATTGCCAAACCTTCACAAAAACGATTAGCGGAAAATTATTTTATTTCAAGACCTCAAATCGTCACAGAAAAAAACTCAACGGATAAAACACGCAAATGGCTTTTCCGCTTCGCAGACGGAAAAGAAGTCGAAACCGTTTATATTCCAGAAGAAGATCGTGGAGCAGTTTGTCTATCCACCCAAGTGGGCTGTCAAATGGGATGCCGCTTCTGTCACACAGGGACACAAGGCTTTACGCGCAATTTAACTGCCGGCGAAATCGTCGGCCAATTTATGGCCGCGCGAGACAGTTATGGTGAATGGCCCTCCCCCACGGATGAAACGCGTTTTTTATCAAATGTTGTCGTCATGGGCATGGGCGAACCGCTTATGAATTACGATAATTTAGTAACGGCGATGCGAATCTTAATGGACGGAGAAGGAATTGCTTTATCTAAACGTCGAATAACCGTTTCAACCTCTGGCATTGCTGATAAAATTCCGAACTTAGCAACGGATTTAGGGGTAAAACTAGCTGTCAGCTTACATGCTCCGACTGATGACATTCGAAATCAAATCATGCCCATTAACCGACGTTTCCCTTTAAAAGATTTAATGGAAGCGTGTAAAGAATATCAACAAAAATTAGAGCATCGTCAATATATTACAATGGAATACGTTATGTTGAAAGATGTTAACGACTCGATTGAGCAAGCTCACCAATTGATTGATTTGGTTAAGGGATTGGAAGTAAAATTTAATCTGATTCCTTTTAATCCCTGGGACGGTTGCCCTTACGAATCTTCTTCTAACAATGCCATCCGCCGCTTTCAAAAAGTTTTAGAAGAGGCTTGGTTCCCTGCGCCGATTCGCGTTTCCAGAGGTCAAGATATCATGGCAGCCTGTGGTCAACTTAAGTCCGTTTTCCATAAAGAACAAAAGAAATAAGCTATTTTTACATGAAAAGGTATGCATTTTTTACCTTTTATTAAGAGATTATATCGTATCTTGTCTCTCAAGAGAAGAAATTGCCCACGGGCAGTTGAATTTTCTTGTCTTCCAAAATTAGTTATGCTAGTTTTGGAATTGGTTAATTAACCTATAACTTATAAGAAAAGGATTTTTAAAAATGAAAAATATTCAACAAGGTCGTTCTATGATTGAAATGCTCGGCGTTTTAGCCATTATCGGTGTTTTGTCCATCGGTGGCTTGGCCGGTTACACAATGGCGATGAACCGCCACAGAGCAAATCAAATCTTGGACTATGTCTCTCGTGCTGTTGTGATTGCTCAAACAAAAGGTGATGGTGCACAAGCTATTAATGATACTTGCCAAAACATTTTGGATGGTGAAGCAGTTCCTGTCTCCGGTATGTCTTGCCAAGTAAATCGTACAGCTGGTATCGATAATAACACAACCGTAGCTGTTGGTGGCGTTAATGCACGTATTGCAGCTGCTTTAGCAAACCGCTCCGGCAACCAAGTAACGATTGCTTCTACTTCAAATGGTGCTGATTTCACATTCATGAACTAATTTTCTGAAAGGATTTTTAAAAATGAAAAATACTCAACAAGGTCGTTCCATGATTGAAATGCTTGGTGTTTTAGCCATTATCGGTGTTTTGTCCATCGGTGGCTTGGCCGGTTACACAATGGCGATGAACCGTCACAGAGCAAATCAAATCTTGGACTATGTCTCTCGTGCTGTTGTTATTGCTCAAACAAAGGGCGATGGAACACAAACAATTTCAAATGAGAATTGCGATGACATTTTGGATGGCGAAGATGTTCCAGTCTCCGGTATGGGTTGCACAGTAAATAAAGCAACAGGTTATGCAAATATCACTGTTTCTGTAACAAATGTTAACAGCCGTATTGCAGCTGCTTTAGCAAATCGTTCCGGTAACCAAGTAACGATTACATCTACTTCAAACAGTGCTGCTTTCACTTTTGCAAGTTCATAGTTTGCAAAATGAGAAAAAAACGCTCCGAGGTATCGGAGCGTTTTTTTATATCTTTTTATGAACGAAATATTGACGCTTTTCTTCATTTTTCCTATGATAAAAAGAAAAAAGGAAAATAATGAACACAGCTTTAGATCTTCTTAACAAAGGCGTTGAATACGCGCAAAATAAAAATTACATTCAAGCGGAAAAATGTTTCCGTCAATCCCTAGAACTGGATCCGAATAATCCTGTTACTATTCGAAATCTTGGAAATGCCTGCGCGGCGGATGGCCGAATGACGGAAGGGCTTGTCTATCTGACACAATACTTGGATATGAGACCTGACGACTTAGAAACCATGGGACATGTCCTTTACTTAAAGTATAATTACTGCATTTGGAATGGATTAGAAAGAATGCAGGAACGCCTTAAAAAAGGATTACAAGAACATACTCTGCAATCCGAACCTAAACTTTTATTTTTGGGAATGACTTTCGAAGAACGCTATCACTATATGACGAAGCTAGCCGCAGAGAACAAAAAACTTTCTCTTTTGCGCAAAGAAAAACCTTTCTCATTACCAACTTATCAACACGACAAGTTAAAAGTCGGTTTTTTCACAACAGATATAGGACCTTCTCCTTGTGGTTTTGTCATTGCCAGTTTATGGGAAAACTTATCTCACGATGATTTTGAATGGCATTGTTTTTCTTGCCGAAAACTTTCCGATAAGCCTGAAGATGCTCCCTTAATAAAGCGGCACAAGGCGGCTTTTGATTTTTTCCATGACGTCTCGAATATAAAAGACTTCCGCATGATGGCTGATACCATAGCAAAAGAAGAAATTGATATTTTAATTGATGTCAATATGCTTATCAATTCAATGTATCCGGCTTTATATTACAAGCCTGCACCGATTATCGTAAATTATTTAGGCTATCCTTCGACAACAGGCTTGCCTTGGTATGATTATATGATTGCAGATGCTTGGACCGTTCCTTCAGAAAAAGAACGTTGGTTTACAGAAAAAATTATTCGTATGCCTCATTGTTATCATTGTGTTGACACAAACCCTGAAACTTATCCAGGGCTTGCACCTAAATCAATCCTAGGACTTCCAGAAAAAGGAACTATTTTTGCCTGTTTAAAATTACACCTCACTATTGGGATATGTGGATGCGCATTTTAAAGGCTGTTCCTGACAGTATCCTTTGGTTACGTTCTTTTAATTTTGAAACTGATGAAAAATTTAAAGAAGAAGCTAAAAAACGGGATGTTAATCCCAACAGAATTATTGTATTGCCTAAAATGCCAACTCATGCAGACTTTCTGTATTGCTTCAAAAACGCTGATTTATTTTTGGATACAGAAATGTACAATGCGCATTCAACTGCTTTAGAAAGTCTTTTCTGTGGTGTCCCCCTTATTACTTGTCCAGGAGACTCTTATGCCTCACGCGTTTCATCCAGTATGCTGCATGCCTTCGGATTAGATGAAATGATTTGTAAGACAGAAGATGAATATGAAAAAAAAGCAATTGAACTTGGTCTTAATACAGAAAAGCTCAATTGTCTTAAAGCAAAAACCGTTTCGTTAATGACACAAAATAATCCACTGTTTGATATGAAATCTTATGCACGAGATTTTGAAAAGCTTTTACGACAAATCGCACCCGCAAAGAATTCTTAAAAGACTAAATCGAAAAATTTGGAGGAACCATCAAAGATGGTTTATCCAATAAATATTTAAAAAAATCTATTCGATCTTGCACCTGTGCACGTCCGACATCTGAGTGCATTCGTGTTAGCTCTTGTTCTGCATTTTCTAAACGCATATGAATTTTATTTTTATCCATTTCATCAGCATCGACGCCCCAAGCTAAGACCGAACAAATATTTCTTCTAATCTCTGCAACACCTGTTGAAATCAAATAACATTTAGGACGACTTCCTTTATTATAGACCCACATAGCACCATTTTGCGTCACCGTAAACAACGGGGCTCTGTTCATTAAAACCATTAAATTTCCTTCCCAAGTCGGCAATAAAACCTTATCTGCCACCCCATCTAGAACGGTATGTGTCGGAGAAATAATATGAACATTCATTTTCCCTTCAACTTTAAGATTCTCCGGCATCGTCATCCCTTCCATCAGAAGCTTTGATTTCTTTTGCTTTTTCTTCTGCTTCTTCTATTGTCCCAACCATAAAGAAAGCTTGCTCCGGCCAATAATCACACTTACCTTTAATAATAGCATCAAATCCGTTAATTGTATCCTCTAATTGGACAAAACGGCCCTTTTGTCCTGTAAAGCTCTCCGCCACCGTAAAAGGTTGTGTCAAAAAACGTTGTATTTTTCTGGCTCTTGCAACAGTTAATTTATCTTCGGCAGATAATTCATCAACACCTAAAATTGCTATAATATCCTGCAAAGATTTATACGTCTGCAAAATCCGCAAAACTTCCTGAGCAACTTGATAATGACGTTGACCAACAACTTCCGATGACAAAATACGACTCGACGATTCCAAAGGATCAACTGCCGGATA
>CASDQF010000037.1 GCA_949282845.1 uncultured Alphaproteobacteria bacterium
AAATCAGCGGCTGATTTCCATATAATTTTGTCTGAGCTGATAAATTTGTTGATTTTCTTTAGCCATTTCCAAAGCTATTTCATCCATTTCACGACGAACATTTTTCAATAAATTATCATTTTTTCCCATTGTTTTAATTTTTTTAAGAAAGATTTCGATTTTATTTGGGTTATTTAAAATATCCTTCATCAAGCTTTTTTCGGTACTGTCGAGAACTAAATATAAGTTAATTAAAAGCTGACATGTTGCTTTATCTAATAAAGCCGGAAATTGATCCAATTTTTCTGTTAAAACATCTTTAATTTCTTTACGATCTTGATTTTCCTCAACGGATACCTCCTGCGGACTTTTTTTCAATGAAGCTATTTTATTTTTCCAAAACTGCAATCGATCCATCGGTGCCATTTTTTTAGCCTGATATTGAGCCTTACGACGATCTGCATTTAAACAATCGGAACAGCGACGAGGAATGCCAACCAATACCAAAGGAGTATCAAACAAGCTACAATGCGCCATTTGAGCGTCTTCAAATAAAGTATAAACCTTTAAAAAGGGACACGTTTTAGAACAAGGCTCTATTTTATCGAACGACATTAACATTTCCCTTCATCAAAAAGAATAATAGTCCTAATGCCGGCAACATTAAAAAACCGGTCATGATAAAAAAAGCTTCCCAACCCAAAGTCTCAGCCAACACGCCGCTTTGACTTGCTAATACGGACACAGAAAACATCGTCAAAGAACTCAATAAAGCGTATTGCGTTGCGGAATAGTTCTTAGAACAGAGGGAAGATAAAAAGGCAACAAAAACAGCTCCACCCATTCCGCCGATGATATTATCAAACACAATCACAGCAAAAAATAAACCAAGAGACGGACCAACAAAAGCTAATAAAGCAAATGCAAATGATGTGAATATTTCAAAACAACCTAATAACAGAAGCGACTTGTAGTAATCTAAACGAAGCATTAAAAAACCGCCGGCAATCACACCAATCATTGTTATCCATGGTCCGATAGCGCCCGATACAAGAGCTATCTCATTTTTACTAAATCCGTTTGATAAATAAAAAGGGTCAGCCATACGACCCAAAACAGCATTACAAATTTTATATAAAATGATAAATACAATCAAAAGAAACCATCGTTGATGCTTCATAAAATCCAAGAAAGGCGCTAAAACACCCGCTCGAAAACTCATGGGCTGAGAGACAGAATGAGGCTCTTTGATAAAAAATAAACAAAGCAGTCCCAATAAAACTAATCCAGTTGATAAAAAATAACACACGCCCCACGGCAAATAAGTCGATAACGCAATAACACCAGCGCCCGTTATCAATAATCCCATACGATATCCAAATTGATATAATGCTGATCCTTCTTTTAATTGTTCATCTGTTAACGTGTCAATTCGTAAAGCATCAACAACAATGTCTTGGCTTGCTGCAAAAAAGGAGGCTATAAAACACCACACGAATAAAGCTTGTACGGAAGAAACCGGATTTAAAAAAGAAATTTGAATGAAGGAAATCATTAAACCAACTTGGAATAAAACACCCCATGCTTTTTTTCGTCCCAACCGTGATAATATTGGTAAATTAAGTCTATCAACAAGAGGAGCCCATAAAAAACGCAAGCTATAGGGAAGTAAAACAAGGCTAAAAAGACCTATTGTTTTTAAATCTATTCCCAGCTCTCGTGTCCAAATGGAAAGCGTCTTGGCTAATAAATTCAACGGAGCTCCGCAAGAAAGGCCTAAGCCTAAAAACAATAGAACGTCTTTTTTAAAATAACCCCGTAAAGCAGTTTTTAGTCGTTGCATCATCTCTCCTTTGGAAGAGAAGTGTATCACAACAGGGCATCCGTTGCAAGCGGAAGACCTTTTTCCTTTTTGAGGATTATTAATTGAAATATTTTATAATCCTGTTATGATTTTATTATTTGAATAATCTGAAAGGAGAAAATTATGTTTACAAACCAACTTTCTTTGATTTATAAAATTTTCATTATTCTTTTCTTCTTTTCTGTTCCTCTTTATGCAAAAACAGTTAACCGACAAGCTTATAAAGTCTGTACAACGAATGAAGAAGCTTATTGGAACGGTTCTTCTGCTCAATGTTGCGATACAAAAACACAATACACAGGAGATCCTCCATATGTTATAGGTGTTTCTCTGGATAATATCCCTTATACAAAAAAGTTAGTAAAAAACTATATAACTGGTCAAGATACGACTTCTTATGCTTGTTGTCCAAATTTTGCAGATGCCTCAAAACCTTATGATTACGAAGCAGATTTGTGGGGAGAAACTGTACGCAACTATCAATTAGCCGGTTCTGTTAATGGAAGTTGCTGTGGCGTTCATACAACTTCATCTTTAGATTTTGAAAAAGATGGATATAGCCTTGTTTACACATCTTCTGCTACTATTTATCAAAATGGCGGAGTTTATTATTGTGCTATTAGTCGTCTTTCTGAACGAGATGGTGCGGTTTACGAGAGCGCTTCCAAAGTTTGTACATATTATAATGGTTCAAAAGTCGGATGCACCTGCAGCACTAGTGGAGATCCTATGAATGGGACACCTTGCTAGTCTATTTTATAATTACAATGTAATTACTTCTTTTTTTTAAAAAAGACGCACTATTATAGATTTTTTCTGCTTTCTCTTGCTTTTTAAGTTTTCAACGCCTATTTCTTCTAAGAGGAATGAAGAGAGGAGCTATGCGCCACTTTATTCTTTTAATTGCTTGCCTTTTCTTAACCTCTTGTGCCAGTTTCGGGCGAGGCATGATACAAGGTTTTTTAGACAATAAATCTGAACAACCGCCGGAATGCCTTATTTGGAGCGCTGGATTTCCAGGTCTAGCACCTCTGAACGAACATACAATCAAAATTTTATTGGTTCATGGGGTCGGAAATCATACGCCGGGGCATTCAACTGCTTTTATGCTCGCTTTGACTCAGCCTCTTGGCATGATACGGCAAGACCGAGATTATAAAGAAATTCAGTTACAAAATACTCAAAATCAATCTGTAGGGACTTTACGTATCTATCGTTTTACCAATCCCGACACAAACAAACAGATGATTTTTTATGAGTTAACTTGGTCTGCGATTACTTTTCCCCAAAAAAGATTGCTTTCTTATGATACAAATCAAGAATTTTCTGCACCTCGTGCTCTTTTTAATAAAGAAGCAAAAAAATATCTGAATGATACCTTGCCAGATCCTCTGATCTATTTGGGCCCAGATGGACAAAAAATGCTGGATTCTGCCGTTCAATCCTTTTGTTGGATGACAAACTATACTTACGATGAGCTTCCTGAAACAGAAAATACAACTTGTCATATTGGAGCTCGTGCCGCCATCAATAGCTTAAAAAATGATAACTTCGCTTTCATTACAAGCAGCCTTGGTAGCCGGATTGTAATTGATGCTCTCCAAGTCGTTGCTCATCAAATCGCCTTATCTAACGGAGAAGCTAAAACAGCGCTTAGCCTTTTACAACAAAAAGAAATCATGATTTTTATGTTGGCGAACCAATTACCTCTTTTACAAATGGGAAGGACAAAACCGGAAAATCAAGGACAAATTTCTGCTTTTTGTTCTCCAACGGGAACCCTTTATCATGAAAGGCTCTTCAAAAAATTATTTGTTATCGCTTTCAGCGACCCTAATGATCTTTTAAGCTATGCTTTAGAACCAAATACAGCCGACAGTTATTTTGACTCTAAACTATGTCCGGAAATCAGCAATGTTTCTTTAACAACAACTCCAACAACAAATCTAGGCTTTGGAGATTTTGCTAATCCTTTAGCCGCTCATAAAAACTATGTCAAAAATAAAACCGTCATCAATTTGATTGTCAATGGATTGAAAAAAGGTTATAATTCTTCAGTACCGTCTGCATTTTGCCGATGGATAGAGCTGAAGGAAAAATAAATGCTAAAGAAAATTCGCCCATGGATTGGCGTTTTATTATTTGTCTCTTTGATGTTATTGGGAACAATTGTTGTTTTTATTTCTTTAGCGGCAAGTTTAATTTTCCCTATTTTATGGCTGATTTTTACTGCATTACATGTTTTAAAACCACTTAACAAAACATTGACCTATTTTTGGAATGGAGCACGGTTTTCTATGTGGATTTACTTTGCCAGTTTCTTTTTGTTTCTTGCTTGGACGCCCAGCTGGATGAAACGCTTGAGTCTTTTTTTGGAAAATAAGTCCTTGTTCACTATATTCGAAGCCGGTTCTTATATGTATGGACGCATTTTTATTGCGTTTTTATTGGCGCTAATTTGTTTAGCTGTCTTTTTTGTTGCTTATCAGGTTGATAAACGACGCACGCTCAAGACGGTAAAAGACTTTTAAGCTTATAAATCGCATCCAGTGCTTCACGAGGCGTCATACTGTCCGGGTTCAAAAAAACAAGCTCTTTTTCGACAGGACTTTGTTTTGGCTCTTTTTCATGCGCTAAAGCTTGTTCAAACAAAGGTAATTCTTCCATAACAGCACGCGTTTTTGTCTTTTCATTTTCCAAAGAGCTCAATATTTTTTCGGCTCGTTGTATCACAACGCGCGGCAACCCTGCTAATTTAGCAACATGAATACCGTAAGACTTATCGACGGCTCCGTCTGCCACCGTATGCAGAAAAACAACTTCATCATTCCATTCTTTTGTTTTCATGGTATGTAAAGACAAACCGAATAAATTGTCTTTCAAAGCTGCCAACTCATGATAGTGCGTTGCAAAAATAGCTCGACACTTATTACGATCATGTAAATACTCAACAACAGCCCACGCAATAGATAAACCATCAAAAGTTGCTGTTCCGCGTCCGATTTCATCCAAAATAACCAATGATTTTTCTGTCGCACAATTAAGGATTGTCGCTGTTTCTACCATTTCTACCATAAAAGTCGATTGTCCGCGCGCCAAATCATCTGAAGCGCCGACACGAGAAAACACTTTATCAACAATCCCGATATGTGCCTTTGCTGCCGGGACAAAAGAACCCATCTGAGCCATAATGGCAATAAGCGCGTTTTGTCTTAAAAAAGTACTCTTACCCGCCATATTAGGTCCGGTTAACAGCCACAATCTTCCTTTTTCTTCCGATAAATTACAATCGTTAGCCGCAAATGTTTGATGCTGACGTATTAAAGATTCTTCTACAACCGGATGACGTCCCTTTGTAATATCAAAAGTCAAACTATTATCCACAACAGGACGACAGTATCCTTTTTGAACAGCTAATTCAGCTAAAGCACTCATCACATCAAACATGGCAAAAGCATGTGCCGCTGTTAATATAGAATCTTTATGCTCTAAAACAGAAGCGCGCATTTTATTAAATAAATCTAATTCCATCGCTAAAATTTTCTCATTAGCGCCCCGCATTTTTTCTTCTAATTCTGTTAACTCGACTGTTGTAAAACGAACAGCATTTAACATTGTTTGACGATGAATGAAACCCAATTCTTTATCATTTAACAGCGGACCGGCGTGTTTGGAGGGAACCTCGATAAAATAACCTAACATATTATTATAGGTAATTTTTAGATTTTGAATACCTGTCTGTTTCACATATTTAAATTGATAATCTGCCAACACTTTACGAGAACGATCTCGAATGTCTCGTAATTCATCTAAGGGCGGCCAATAACCTTGTTCTATAAAGCCACCATCTCGGGCTAACAGAGGAACTTCACTCAACAAAGCCCTATCTAAGAAATCCACCAAATCATCATGTACGCCTAATTCGTCTTTTAATAAAGCCAATGAATCCGGCAAGAGACAACGAATTAACGCATTTTTCATTTGAGGAACAAGTTTTAACCCTTCTCGTAAAGCCAGTAAATCCCTTGGTCCGCCTCTATCAACAGACAATCTGAAAAAAGCGCGTTCCATATCCGGTAACTCTGTTAAAATAGAACGAATTTTCCCGCGGATGTCAAAATCTTCAAAGAAAAACGAAACACAATCCAAACGAGCGTTAATCGCCTCTACATTTGTTAATGGCGCTCGAAGATATGTAGAAAACAAACGACTACCGGCCGGAGTAACTGTTTTATCCATAACAGCCAATAGACTTTTACCCCCTCGCTCCATAGAACTGGATTTTAAAAGCTCTAAGCTTTTCAAAGTGACGGGATCAATTTCCATACGCGTATCTCGCGTCAACCGTTCCGGCGTTTTAAAAGTCGGCATTGCACCTTTTTGTGTTAACAAGATATAATCTAATAAAACACCTCCCGCAACGATTTCCGGCTTAGAAAAAGAACCAAAAACCGACATTGTCTGAACACCAAAAACTTCTTGCAATCGCTCTCGTGCATTTTGTTCATTAAAGCGCTCATTTGGTAAAATCGTTAAACGCTCTTCATATTCTTGTATTATCTTTTGAAATTCCGGTCGATCTGCTAAAAATTGAGGCAAAATAATTTCCGCCGCATCAATTCGTGCTAAAGCACCCACAAATAATTCAACCGGAACGGCTTCCGCAAAAATATCCCCTGTAGACATATCTGCCCACATCATGCCGATATCGGCTCCGTCATTCACCGCAACCAATAAGTAATTATATTGTCGAGAAGATAATAAAATCTCTTCCGTCAATGTACCGGGCGTCACTAATCGAACAACATCACGTTTAACAGTTCGTCCGGCTTTTTTTGCCTCTTCCGGAGATTCCAGCTGTTCACAAATCGCAACTTTATACCCTGCCTTTACAAGGCGCGCCAGATATCCTTCATAAGCATGAAACGGAACACCACACATGGGAATATCTTCGCCCTTATGCCTTCCTCTTTTCGTCAGAGTAATGTCTAATACGCGAGAAGCCGTCACAGCATCATCAAAAAAAAGTTCATAAAAATCTCCCATACGATAAAACAGCAGATAATCCGGATATGCTGCTTTTGTTTGAATATATTGTTGCATCATCGGCGTGACGCGGTCTTCTTTCTTTTCCATTGCGTTCTACTTTATTTTCCTTTAAACTAACTCACATACAGCGTTTTAGCAGGTGTCTTTTTTCAGGAACACCCTGGCTTTTTCCCGATTATATATTTATTTTTGGGAGTTTGGCAAGAAAGAGTATATAAGTTTATGCGTAAAAAAGAAACAAAAAAAGAACAAAATAACAATAAACCTATTTTTCACTCCATTGATCGTGTGCTTTTGCTTTGCTTTCCAATGGCCCTTACCATCCTCATTTTAATGTTGTTCGGCCAAATTTCTCCTTTAGCTGCCTTTATCGGATTTTTACTGGCTTTTGGATTGATGTTTATACTTGCTCTTCCTTTTTTACATGAACTGGATATCTTAATTTATTACTTAAAACAAGAAGCTCAAGGTCGAACAGATATTGAAACGCCTCGTTTTGCCAAAAGCCGACGTGAAGCTTTTAAAATCGCCGAATCTTTTAACGAAATTAAAATGAGCTGGCTAATCAAAAACAAAGTATTAGAAGCGCAGAGCTTATCAGACAGCGCTATTTTAGAAGAATTACCTGACCCACTTTTACAGCTCAATGAGATGGGAGATATTGTAACGGCAAATCTGGCCGCTCGACAACTCTTAGGGGGCGGAATTACATTTAAAAGAGTATCCGAAGTTATCAATATTCCTTTATTTTTATCGGCTTTTCATAAAGTCGCCGTTGAAAACAGCCCTAATGAAACTGTTGAATTTTCTGCCCGATTTAAAAACAAACAAGGTGTCTACAAAGTTCGTTTGCAAAAACTTCCTGCCGCGACAAAAAACGGAGCGAAAATCGTTGCTGTCTTACACGATGTGACAACTTTTCGTTCTTTTGAAAAAAGTCAAACAGCTTTCTTTGCCAATGCCAGCCATGAATTAAAGACACCCTTATCTGTTTTATCGGGCTTTATTGAAACATTACAAAGCACGGCAAAAGACGACCCGGTAGCACAAGAAAAATTCCTTAAAATTATGGCGGAACAAACAACGCATATGAGAGAATTAGTTGAAGATCTTTTGGCATTATCTCGTATGGGATTAAATACAGATCAGCCTAAAAACGATACGATTTTAATGCCAGAGATTATCCAATCCGTTTTCCAAACCTTAGCTTTAAAAGCGGAACAAAATGAGCAAAAACTTGTTTTAGAAACGATCCATTTGCCACCTCCCATTAAAGGACGCTCTCCTGAAATTTCTCGCATTTTCCAAAATCTCATAGATAATGCGATTAAGTATGGGCGCAAACGAAGCACAATTACGGTACGTATTGAACTTATTTCCAACTTAGATGAGCAAAGTCAGCCACGGCAGGAAATTTCTATTTCTGTTCACAACACGGGAAAAACGATTGCTGCGGAAGAGATACAACATTTAACAGAGCGCTTTTACAGAAGTCCTCAAACAAGTCATGTTCCTGGAACAGGTTTAGGTCTTGCGATAGCTTCTGAACTAATTGCTTCTTATGATGGAGCTTTAAAGATAACCAGTCAACCTAGAAAAGGGACAACTTTTCAAGTTTTACTTCCCGTTTTATTGTAATTACAATGTAATTCCTTCTTGAAAAAGAATACAGCATAAAAAAGAGAAAAAACAAGACCTAACGCCAAAGCTAATCCAATAGATCGTGTTAATGGAAATGTTGTCCATACTAATAACCCAAAACTAACGGCACTTGTCAAACACGATAAAACAACCGCTAATCCGCTGCTTTCTTTTTCAATACAAAAAAGACTATAGTCAACACTAAATCCGATAATCAGAAAAAAAGATAAAAAATGAAAAAATCCAAGCGGAATACCAACAAGCCCTAATATTGCAACAACACTTAAAATAGATAATGTCGGCGCTAACATCAAACGGAAAGCTTTTCGTTGATAAAAGGCAAGTAAAAGACTCATTAAAGCTATCAATGCTATTCCTAAAAGCTTATATGTCTGTTGACGATAATGATTTAATAAATTTGTCAAAGACACGCTCGGCTGAACAACATAAGTTCCTGATACCGGTTTAAAATCAAGAGGAACTGGCGTTATGGAAAATAAACTCTCCTTTCCTTTTCCTAAAAAAGTTTGTGTCATTGCTTTTAAGCTCTGCGGAAGTTGTTGCAAAGTCAAAAACGGCGTTTCTGGAACTTTAAATGAATCTAAAAGACCCAGTTGCTTTTCTAATTCCAGTTTTTTATAAGTCTTTCTCATCAATTTCGCATTTTCTTTTTGTCGTTGAACAGAAGGAATAAATGCAGACAAAGAAGGACCTGTTAAATGAACTTTTTCCTCCGTTTGAAGTATTTCTTCAATTGTTTGTCCGGGAACAATCCAAAAAGCTTGTTGCGATTTTAATCCACTCACCTCAAGGAAAAAAGCATCCCGTTTTAATAGCTCTGGCTCTGCCTGATATAAAGAACGAACATCGTCTTCTAATTGCACGTGAAAAATACCAAAAAGAACAAAAACAAAACAGACAAATATACCGCCTTTTTTAAAAAACAAATGCGTTTTTGACATAGCTTTTTCAACAAATCTCTCCCATTTTTCAACAGATGAGCTTTGATCATAAGTTTTTCTCATCAAGGAACTAAATAATAAAGTAAAAAGAAATACCCAGCTTAATCCGGCAATAGAAAAAACAGCCATTTGTTTCAGCACTGAAAAAGAGGAGAGAAGCAAAACAGAAAAACTAAGAATTGTTGTTAAATAAGCCATGAAAAGCGGTTTGAAGATCGATTTTTTTCCTCTTAAATAAATATGAAAAGTATAATCTATCGACAAACCAATTAATGAAGTTCCAAAAATCAAAGTCACTAAATGGGGCTTGTCAAAAAAAAGGGATAAAATACTCCACCCTCCCATAAGACCAACAAAAATACTTCCAATTGCCGGAACGGCTGGACGAATGGAATGAAAAACACATAACAACAAGAAAACGATAAATAAAAGTCCGATGATACTTAACTGATTTAACTCGATGGCCGTGGCTTGTGCCGCTGATGCTGCATGCACAGGAGCTCCACTAATATGAAGGCGACCCTGAACAGAAAAATGTTCTACTTGTTCTAAAAATCTTGGCCATTGATTGAATGGAATATGGGTCATATCAATAAGAACTAAACCAAACAAACGATCTTGATAATGCACAGATAAAAAACCATTCTCCATACGAAATGCCGTATCTGTAAAAGGCAAAGCTTGCCAAAAACGCAATAAAAATCCATAAGGATCTATAGATAATGAAACAGGACCTGAAATCGGAGATAGCCACAAATTTAAAGCATCTTCTTGCAAAGAAGCCCAATTTTCTTTTTCTATTCTTTCACGATCAACCGTTGATATTAACCCGGAACGATGCTGTGTATAAACTTTCAAAAACTCTTTTAACGCCTGAGAAGAAAAAAGACCTGTTTGAATATGGGCTTTTGTTGTTTTAATCCAATTTGTTAATTTTTCTATATCTGACCGGACTTGTAACGAATCTGAACCTTCTACTAGAATTTGAAGACGGCCTGATGTAGAACGTGCAAGATTAAGTAATGCTTCCTCTGCCGGAGTTTCAGGCGCTCCAGCCATGGCCAACAAATCTGTTTCGAACTGAATAGGACGACATAAAGTAAAAACCAAAAGGCCCAACCAAATAAATAAAAATATTCCTCGAAACAATCTAACGCTCACAGGAAAGCGCATGATTGCCTCCTTTTGTTACATTTTGAAACTGAATATGAGAAATATCTCCGGAAGCTTCTTTTATAACAACTTCTGACGGACGTTCGTCAAACCATTTTAAAGTTAATGTTTGAATAACCGTCTTTAACGCTTCATCTTGCGGCGTTAATTGCCATTCATCTGCATTTTTTTTCACATGAAAAGCGTTTTGTAAAGAAGTTTCATCTGCCGTTAATGCCGCATTAAACAAATTATATAATGTTTTAACAATCGGTGTGGCTGTTTCAGGAAAAGGGATCTTTTGTGTTTCTCGAATTTGACAAGCTCCTGTCGACGTTAATAAAACGCCGCTTCCCGATGGAGAGGTTGGTTGCCATAAAAAACCAACATTCGACACGGCTTCAAAATAACCTTTTGTCGTTATCGTGATATCCATATCAACTAATGTTTTTTTCTGAATAAAAGAGCCTTGTAAAGATTCTCCCATCGCCGGCAGAGCTAAAAAACAAAAGAAAAATATCCACTTTTTCATAATAACCGCCGCATCAGCCCTAAAAGCGGTTCTGGCAACTCAAATAAACTTTCTCCGCTTTTTAAACAAACCGCCATTTGTCTTGTTGTTGCCGTCACTAACAAGCGATTTGTTTCAACAGAACGCACTTCATAAGCAATGTCTAAACAATTTTCACAAGGAATGATACGTGCCGTCACACGAATCAATTCATCAAAATGAGCCGATGCTTTATATTTTACAGATAATTGAACAATCGGAAAAGCATAACCGGCTTTTTCCATATCTAAGTAAGTAAACTTTAAAGAGCGCATTAATTCTGCTCGAACCTGCTCAAAATAACGTGTGTAATTACCATGCCAAACAACACGCATTGAATCAACATCTTGAAATGGAACGTGAAAAGTTAATGAAGCTTCCATACCATCCTCCATAAGGAAAGAAAAAACAAACGCGCATGCAAACCGGATAATCGCAAATTATCTGTCCATACTCGAAAGTGAGAAATCCCATTTACTGGATAAAAAACGCATGTTTTCACTGGTAAAATCATAATTTTATGCCACATGGCTTGAACCAAAATTTCAATATCGCCCCCCATGCGTTCCGCTTTCAGTTCATCCAAAAAGGGCTCTATTTGCCGAAGCGGATAAACACGAAACCCACACATCGCATCACCAAAATGAAATGAATGCGTTTCAACACCAACCCAAAAATTGGTTATCTTACGACCCCAAACTCTGGACTTCGGCGCTTGTTCATCATAAAGCGGAACGCCATTTATCAACGCTTTTTGATGAGAAAAAGATTCTTTTAAAAATTTGGGAATATCCTCTGCCGAATGCTGGCCGTCTGCATCTATTTGAAGTGCATGTGTAAAACCTAAAATATGTGCTTCTCTTAATCCGGTTTTTAACGCAGCTCCTTTTCCTCGGTTTTGTTCATGGCGACGATATAAAAAACCCATTTTAACACAAAAAGCTTGAACTGCTTTACCGTCTGAACTTCCATCATCAATAACGAGTACAGGAACATTCGTTTTCTTTAATTCCGATGAAAATAATTTAAAAGCTGATAAATGATTATATAAAGGAACAAGTAATAATGGTTTAAACATTTTTCTCTTCCTTTAAAATGCCTTGAGAACACAAAATACCATCTTTTTCATAACGAAAATGAACGCTATTTTCTAAACGTGTTAAAAAAAGTTGAACTGTCTCATCCGGATAAATCATTCGAGAAAATTTTAGTTGAGATATATCAACCGGAATCAATGAACAATGAAAAAAGATTTCAGCAAAATGACGCGCAAAATGGACTTGAACAACACCAGGAAGCAAAGGAAAGCCCGGAAAATGTCCTTCAAAATATAAAGCATCTGATGGAAAAAATACATCTGCCTCAACACTATTTTCCGTTCGATGTCGGCATTCAATGATTGGTTCGGATAAGGTCGTTTCAAATAAGGATAAAATCGCTTCTTTAACTAATTTTCCCTGTGCATTCACCGGAAGTTCATAAACAATCCGAATTTTTTTGGGGAAAACGGCCGGTTCAAAAAAAGCAGACATAGCTTCCCTTAAAACTTGAACAAATTTTATTTTACCGTTTTGTTTTAAAAAAGCTTTTCCTTCCGGCGTTAAAGTTAATACAGCTCCTAATCTGATACGTTCTCCAGGTAAAGCTCTTACATGAGCTGACGATATAAAAGGATGTTCTCCAAAACGATTTTCCACTTCCGGTAAAGAAATTCGATTTTCTGCAATTTTAACCATTCGATCCGTTCGGCCCAGCAATTCAAAAGTATCAGGACCGTGCCACCGAACGGCATCTTGCATAACATATTCAGGATACATTGAAAATGCTGATGTAATCACCGGACGATTTTCAGAATCTGTCTTCATTTGAACAGGTTTAAAAATATGCCACAAAGGACCATCCTCTTGACGACGCCAAGCCACACCTCCGGCTTCGGTACTTCCAAAAACTTCAACCGGAGAAAAACCAAATAAATCTTTCATTTTGGCAGCTGTTTCCGCTTTTAATAAACTGCCTGATGACATTAACCATTGGCAATTTTTTAAAAATACATAAAGTGTTCCGGCTGCGGCTAATTGATCCATCAAAGAGGGGGTTGCTAAAAACATAACACTGTCATATTTCTTTTGTTTAGCTATAATGTCCTCAGGAGACAAAATTAAGTCACTGTCAATGGGAACTTGCTGTACTAACGGAACTAATAACCGACGCAACATACCATACATATGATGCATATGAATTGACGCAATGACAACCGGCCTGGGTGATTGTAAAGGCCATAATTCGGTATGAAAAACGGCTTCTGTTATTAAACTTTCAAATGTTTTTCGAATGGGTTTAGGTTCATTAGTGCTTCCGGATGTAAAAAAAGTGACAAAGCGTCCTTTTAAATCTTCCAAAGGAAAATCAGCCGCCGGAGCCGATATAGGAGAAATTGTTTCAAAATCCACCTTTTCGTCCGTCACCAAAATAGAGCATAAAGGACGGACAACTGATAACATACCGGATTTAACATGAGGCGGTAAAATCACTTCTTTTCCGGCAACCAACAAACCAAAAAACCATGTTGCAAAACGAACAGGATTTTCTGTATAAAGTAAAAAAGCTTTTTCTGAACGAGCCGCAAAAAACGCTGCAAATCTTTTAATATCAGAAATAAACTCTTCCCAGCTGACCGTTCCGCTATCCCCTAAAAAAACAGTATCATTTGCCGGTCGAAACCGTGTCAAAATATCTAACCCGTTTGACACATTACCCTCCGTCTTATCAAATACTCACCCGCTAACATAAAACCGATTAAAATATATGACACACATCCGTTAAATACTGTCCACACCCACAATGGACCAAAAACACTTAACAAAGAAAAAAAACTTAATCCACTCATAAAAATCGCCCACGCAATTGTTGCACGTCGTGCATAAACGTGACCTTTTGTGTCTAAAATATACCCCATTCGTTCCGCAAAAACAGATATTAACGGTTTACTTCTTAATGATATTGCAAAAATAAATGCTATCAGACTATTCATCATAACCGGATACCACAAAACACTCATAGTATAACCAGAAATCATCATAAATCCGCCAATAAAAAAACCAACAAAAGCTAAAAAACGAAAGCCGGGTCTCAAACAAAATAAAAAACCAGCTAAAATTGGCAAAAAGGCAATCCACTTAAAAGAAAAATCCGCTGTTAAAACAGCGGCAACAGCAAAAGGATACAATACAGCAACAAAAGTACCTATTTTACCCAAATGGGTCATGCATCATCCCCGTTTACTAATTTATCAACAGCCTGAACAACATCTCCTAACGTCCGAATTTGTTTAAAAGAAGAAGGATCTACTTTTTTCCCTGTCAATTGTTGCAACCGAACGATTAAATCAACAGCATCGATACTGTCTAAATCCAGCTCTTCAAATAACAACGCTTCGGGTTTAAGCTTGTCTGAAGGACACTCAAAATCTTTTTCTAAAATAGCACAAATTTGTGAAAAAATTTCTTCTTGCGTCATAATTACATACCCTTTTTTGCTGCAATATATGCTGCCAATGATGAAACACTTTGAAAATGTTTTTTATTATCAGCGTTTCCAGCCTCAAATGATACGCCGTATTTTTTCTTAATAGCCATACCCAGCTCTAATGCATCAATGGAATCCAATCCTAAACCATCCCCAAACAAAGGAGCATTTGTATCTATATCAGCCGGTGTGATATCTTCCAAATCCAAGGCGCTGATAATGAGTGTTTTCAGTTCATTTTCTAATTGTGTTTGTGTCATCATACAATCCTATGTTATTTTTTGCTCATCCTAGAAAAATCAAGCTTATCTGTCAAGCTTTTTATTCCAAAATCTGGCTTTTTAAAGCAGCCGTTAGATGTCTTGCATTTTGAGCTGATGACTGTTGAGAATTTTTAAAAAAAGTTGGATTGATGCGTCCTTTTACTTCGAATGTATATAAAACTCGATGGTCGGAAACATCCCACCAAGGTTGATTTTTTCCTAAAATAGGCGGTGATACACGAATACGAATAGGTCTTAAAAAAGCACCTGTTTCCAAGGCTAATCGAGCGGCGCCTCTATGAAAAACTGAACTGGCTCCGCTTCTGGTTCCCTCCGGAAAAATCAGAATATTATATCCAGCCTCCAATAATTCTGAAACTTCTCGAAGCAAAATATCGGGGGGTAAGTCATTAACTAAATGAGCAGTATGTACTATTCGTCTTAGCAGAAAATTTCGACCAAGACTACTTTTAACAATACAAACAGGCTTTGGCGTTTGTGCAACCAACAAAACAACATCTATCAAACTCGGATGGTTGGCAACAATCAAAGAACCCCTTTCATGTTGAAGTTTTTTTAATTGTCGTCCTCGAACACCTATTAATCCCGTACCAACCATTAAACCGACAAAAACACGCCATAATTGACGATTAACAGAAACAGAAATATAACGACGTTTATTTTTCGGAAACAAAGGTAAAAAAATAACCAAAAAAAATCCAAAAAGAAGACTTCCTAAACCAAAAACACTAAAACAAAAACCGGCTAATATGGAACGAAACCAACGCATCTTACTTACTTCTTTCAAAACTCAATAAACAACCGGAAAGTTGACTACTCTTTTCCTGCCAAAAACGAAATAACTCTGATGCTGTTATAGCTGTTGAATTTGAGCCTATTTTCCATTTATACATAGAACCAGACTCTATTTTTAAAGCTAACGCATGTGTCTCAAATGGATGAGGATAAACAGATTGATAAAAATCGGGAACAGATTCCTCAGCATAAACCAATATTGCTCCTTCAGGCATCATCAAAGCTTCTAACAAACCCACTTCCAAAGTACTTTCATCTGCGGCAACCGCTGTGTAAGGTGCTTGATTTTTCTCGACCAATGACAAAACGCCCGGTGTTGCATTATGAACGGCCAAACTAAATCCGGCAGGAGAAACTGTTCCCTCTGTGCATAATTCTCGCAATAAACGAAATGTTTGACGCCATTCTCCATGTCGGGAAGCAAAAACAACAGGTTGACCTTGACTTCCTCCGATATCTGACACAACCTTTAAGGCTGCTTTTTCCAACAAACTTAACTTACGACGCAATAAAGAAGGAACAAAAGACACATCAGGAACAAGTTCTTCTGGCGTTGCTTGCCAAAAGGAGGCTTTCGAAATAGAAAAAAAGCTATCTTTCATATTGAAATTCTGTGTTGTTTCGATTATAACTGTAGGCAGTATAACATAAAAATAATGGTTGACAACGATGAATCTAAAATTTTTGGTCGGATTAAGCTGTTTTCTGTTTATAACAGCTTGCACAAGTTTAAAGCCGACACCGGTTTATCTGACACAAGAAACTAATCCTGTTGACCTTATCCAACCTGAAGTTTTTTTAAATAAACCTCCCTTTTTAATGGTACATCATATAACAACTCATTATCAAAATCAGGTTCATGAAGCAGACGGTATCTTAGAACGAACGCCAGAACAATTACGCATGATAATGACAAGCCCTATGGGGCGATTGTTTACTTTAAATTGGACATTAGATAATCAAATCATTTTCAAAAAAGGCTTATTGCCACCGGTTCAAATCAATCCTTCCTATCTGTTGATGGATATCACTTTGATTTATGGCGATTTAGCGGATTTACAAAATCATTTTAAGGAACCTTGGAAGCTGACACAAAAAGGACTAAAAAGAACATTAACTTATCGTCATCAACCTATATTGGATATTACTTATTCTCAAAAAGATCCTTTCAAAAGTGACATTTCTTTTATCAGTCATTCGCATGGTTATTCCTATGAATTAACGAGGCAACCATGAAACCTGTTTTAACTGCTCTTGGAATTCTTTGTGCCTTAGGAAGTGGAGATCAAATTCTGCCTCGCGCTCTGAAAGGAGATATATCCGGTATGAAGCCAACTTCCGATGTTTTTCCTAACAAGAAACCACCCTTTGGTTATGTAAAAGAAAACCTACCTTTAGCCGACGGACTAAGATGTAATCAGTTATTACTGGCTGCTTATGAACAAATAAAAGACAAAGTCGAACAAGCAAAAGCAACTTATGGAGCAGAACGTATCGGACTTATCATCGGAACCAGTAACACTGGTGTAGAAGAAAGTCAAAAATTTATTCATGAATGGTTAGAAACAGGAAATAAACCGGCTGCTTTTCGTTTTGAAATGCTGGAACTGGGCATGAGTGCTCTTTTTCTTAAAAAAACAGCCGAAATTAAAGGACCGGCTTGGGCTGTTTCAACAGCCTGTTCTTCCAGTGCTAAAGCTTTTGTTTCAGCTCGCAGATTATTAGAGTTAGATTTATGCGATGCCGTCTTAACAGGAGGCGCAGATAGTTTTTGTCAATTTGCACTGCATGGATTTGATGCTCTTCAATCTTTAGACGAAAAGCAAAGCCGTCCTATGCGTGCAGGACGTGCCGGTATTAACTTGGGAGAAGGAGCCGCTTTATTTTTAATGGAAAAAACAGGTATTGGTCCTCGTCTTCTTGGTGCCGGAGAAAGTTCGGATGCTTATCATTTAACGGCCCCAGATCCAACAGGAAACGGCGCACAAACAGCAATGATGGCAGCTTTAAAAGATGCTGGTTTAACTGCTGATGAAATCGACTTTATTAACCTGCACGGAACAGGAACGGAACAAAATGATGCAATGGAAAGCAAAGCTGTTTTTAACTTATTCGCCGATCGTGTTCCTGCCGCATCAACAAAACCATTAACCGGACACACTTTAGGAGCAAGCGGTGCAATAGAAGCTGGATTATCTTGGTTGATGTTACGCCGCGGCCACGGACTGATTCCACATGTATCCGAAGGAAAAACAGATTTCAATTTATCTCCGATTAAATTATCTCAAGGAGAAGATTTACCAGTAAAACGGATTTTAAGTAACTCCTTTGCTTTTGGCGGTAGTAATGCTGCTTTGATTTTAGGAAACATGCCATGATATTTACACCTGAAAATACTTTACCTCATAAACCACCTATGTTACTCATTCATCGAATAACGGCTTACAATATTGAAAATGAAACAATTGAAGCACAAGTTGATATTTCACCTAAAAGTTTGTTTTACGATACACAACAAAATGGTGTACCTGCCTATATTGCGTTAGAATATATGGCTCAAACAGTTGGATGTTTCGCCGGAATTCATGATTTAACACAAATACCACCACAAAAACCAAAGGTTGGTTTTGTCCTGGGAACTCGTAAATGGCACACGACGGTGAAATTTCTTTCTTCTGGAACTTACACCATTAAAGCAAAAACCCTTTTTTTTGATGAAGAGATTGCTTCTTTTGATATAACATTGTATGATGACCAAGGAAAATCTTTGTGTCAAGCCGTTTTAAATGCTTATCGACCACAAGATTTAAAACGTTTTAAGGAAGAACACGCATGACAAAAACTGTTCTGATTACAGGCGCAAGCCGCGGTATAGGAAAAGCTATTGCTTTGTATTTAGCTCCGCTTGATTATGAGCTGGTATTAACATATCACATGAATGAAACAGCCGCAAAAGAAACTTTATCCGAAGTAAAAGCCTTAGGTGGTAAAGCTCGATTAATGCAATTGGATATTTCACATCGTTCAGATTGCCAACGGCGTTTATCCGAAGATATGGAAAAAAACGGTGTTTATTATGGCATTGTTTGTAATGCTGGTATAGCAGAAGACGCTCCCTTTCCTTTATTAGAAGGAGACATGTGGGATCATGTCATAGATACAAATTTAGATGGTTTTTATAATATTTTACATCCAGTTGTTATGCCGATGATAGAAAATCGTATTCGAGGTCGTATTATTGCACTTTCCTCTATTTCAGGCATTATAGGAAACCGCGGTCAAGTTAATTACAGTGCGGCTAAAGCGGGCATTATTGGTGCTTCTAAAGCCTTAGCCGTTGAACTTGCAAAGCATAAAATTACCGTTAATTGCATAGCTCCTGGAATTATTGAAACAGATATGACTAAAGACTTACCGATAGAAGAAGTAAAAAAAATAATCCCTGCCAGACGCCTTGGAACCGGTCGAGAAGTTGCCAGTCTTGTTGCTTATTTACTGAGTGAAGACGCCGCTTATTTAACTCGCCAAGTTATCTCAGTAAATGGAGGCATGATCTAATGCGGCGTGTTGTCATTACAGGAATGGGCGTTGTGAGTGCTTTAGGAACAGGTCTCCACTCGTTTCAAGAACGCCTTCATGTTCTTCAAAATGCTGTTCAAAAAATGCCTGATTTAGAAACTTACAAGGGGTTAAATGCTCATTTAGCGGCTCCGGTACAAGGATTTACAACTCCTGAATATTTCACGCGTAAAGTGATACGAACAATGGGTCCCATGTCAATAATGGCCGTTGTTTCTGCTGAAGAAGCTTTAGAACAAGCAGGCCTTACCGGAGATCCTATTCTACAAAATGGACGAACTGGCGTTGCTTATGGTTCTTCTTCCGGTTCGATAGAAACGATTGTAGATTTTTATTCTATGATTCTTACACATGAAGTTCGTCATGTTACCTCTTCTACTTATATTAAAATGATGCCGCAAACTTGCGCGGTTAATTTATCTCTTTATTTTAAAACAACCGGACGGTTATATCCGACAGGAACAGCCTGCACTTCAGGTAGTTTAGCCATCGGATATGCTTATGAAGCCATTAAATTTGGTTTACAAGATATCATGATTGCCGGTGGCGCAGAAGAATTCAGCCCAACACAAGTCGCTGTATTTGATACACTTTATGCAACCAGCACAAAAAATGACACACCGACATTAACCCCTGCTCCGTTCGATAAAGACAGAGACGGACTTGTCATCGGAGAAGGGGCTGGAACTTTGATTTTAGAAGAATATGAACACGCTAAAAAACGGGGAGCTCCTATCTTAGCAGAAGTTGTCGGTTTTGGCAGTAATACAGACGGTGTTCACATCACTCAACCAACACCTGAGACAATGCAGTTATCTTTAAAAGCAGCGCTAAAAAATGCAAGTCTGAACGCTGAAGATATCGGTTATATCAACGCGCATGGAACAGCAACACAACAAGGGGATATTGCGGAAAGTCAAGCAACTTTTGCTGTTTTTGGTCAAAAAACACCTATCAGTACTTTAAAAAGTTATGTCGGACATACTTTAGGTGCTTGCGGTGCATTAGAAGCTGCTGCTTCTATTTTAATGCAACACGAAGGCTGGTTTATCCCAAACTTAAATTTAAAAAACGTTGATCCTGCTTGCGCACCTTTAGATTACATTATGGGCGAAGGACGTGAAATAAAAACACCTTTTGTCATGAGTAATAACTTTGCTTTCGGAGGTATTAACACATCTTTGATTTTTAAACAAATAAAGGAGGAATAAATGAAAAAATCAATCATCGCCGTAGGTTTAACATTAATGCTAGCCGCTTGCCATCCTGGCATCGGAACAACAATGCGTCCTATTCAAGAAGATTTAAATTCTGATTTAGCTCGTCAAAAACTCAACCCAACAATTGCTTTATCCTTCAGTCAAGGTGCTGTTCCCGGACAAAACCTAGGAACTTATGTATCAAATAAAAAAACAAACTCAAGTAATAAAGATGCACCTGAAGCCTGTCGAATTGCTTTTATTTCTGCTTTAATTTCCTTACAAAACAGAGCAGCACAATTAGGTGGAAATGCTGTTGTTAATATTCACAGCTATTATAAGAAAAATCCTGTTTATAATTCTTCTTACTATCAATGTGAAGATGGTTTCTGGATGTCCGGTGTTGCTTTACGAGGAACTGTCGTTCGCCGATAAAAAATTGACAAAATTTTAAACATAAGTTATACTATCCTTCAGTTAAATGAACAGGAGGATAGTATGACACCTTTAGAAAATAAATGTTTACATCAAGCAGAAAAATTACATGTCGGCGTTGTTTACGGCGGTGGTCTTGTTATGTTGGATCAGGTCAAAGGAACATATGATTTAGTCGCACGTAATTCTATGTTAATTGATAAAGAAAAAGAAAACGCATTATGTGCTGCTCTTCTTCATAAATGTTGGGAAACAAAAAGAATCGCTCCGGGTGTTCAACCAATGACAATGGACGAGGTTGAAAAATATACAAATAAAGATGTTCGTAAAATTGTTGAAGAATTAGCGAGTGAGCCTGAAGAAGATAAAAATCAAACAAAAATGGAACAATGGAAAGTCAAAGCCGAATGGGCAAAAAAATTAAGTCCTGCTGCTCAAGAAATCTTACTGGCTGAAAAAATCCAAAACTTTGAAGTTTCAAGAGATAAACCTAATCCCAAAAAGCCTTTAGAATGGCATATGGAATATTTTCAAACCAGAATGTTGTTAGTCGAAGCGATTAAAAACACAAATGAAGTTTTATATCGTCAGGCGTTACAAACTAAAAATGAAGGAATGGCTGTTATAAAGCTGTTAATGTCAGAAAAACAAAAGGAATATTAATTTCCTTTAAAAGAAAAAAAGCCCTAGCTTTTAGCTGGGCTTTTTTTAAAAGATAAACATTCTATTATTTATTGATAAAAAAATAGAATAAAAACATCTAACATATTGAATTAAATATATAATATTATTATTTCAATGTTTAATTTATAAAAAAATTTATAACTAAATATACGTTTTTATGATTCTATTTCTCCACCAGTTGTTAACCTTTGTAAAACAGCATCTAATTTTTCTAAACTATTACAAAAGATTGTTATTTTTCCGTTTTTACCGCTCCATTTGATAGAAACACCTGTTTTTAATAAAGAAGATAATTCAGCTTCAAGCGCCATTATATCACTATCTTTTTTTCCGCTTGAAGAAGATGTAGCCGAAGATGTTCTACTTTTCTTTTCACCTTCCGTCATCGCCAGAGCTTCTGTTTGACGAACATTTAAGCCCTGCTCTACAACCTTTTGAGCTAATTTTTCAGGGTTCTTTGCATTCAACAAAGCGCGCGCATGTCCTGCAGAAATCTGACCTTTTTCAACATAGTCTTTAACAATATCCGGTAATTCCAGTAAACGCATCATATTTGCCACATGACTACGACTTTTTCCAACAACTTTAGCTAATTCTTCTTGCGTATGATGAAACTCTTGCAATAAACGGCGATAACCTTGAGCTTCCTCTAAAGGATTTAAATCTTGTCTTTGTAAATTCTCTATTAAAGCAACTTCAAGTGTTTCTTTATCTGAAAAGTCTTTAACAATAACAGGAACTTCAGATAAACCAGCTTCCTTTGAAGCACGATAACGACGTTCACCTGCAATAATCTCATATTTTCCATTAGATATAGAACGAACCAATAAAGGCTGTAAAACGCCCTTTTCTTTAATAGAAGCAACTAAATCAGCTAATTCTTCTTCTTCAAACCGATGTCTTGGCTGAAAACGCCCAGGAATTAATTTATCTAAAGCAATTAATTCTATTCCTAATCCATGAGTAGAAGGAACAGATGTCGTTTCTTCTTCAATTTCTCCTAAAATGGCACTTAAACCTTTACCTAAACCAATTTTATTTTTGTCCATTTTTCAATAGCTCCTTTTCTCTTTTTAAAAACTCAGCGGCTAAACGAATATACGCTTGCGAGCCCGTACATTTCCAATCATACAATAAAACAGGTTTACCATGTGACGGAGCTTCCGGTATTCTGACATTACGCGGAATAAAAGCTTCATAAACTTTTTCTCCAAAAAAGCGTCTAACATCTTCTGAAACAGAAGTTGATAACCGACTTCGAGAATCAAACATCGTTAATAAAACGCCATGTAAATCTAAACCAGGATTAAAGTTTTTCTTCACGCGTTCAATTGTTTTAATTAAATCCGCTACCCCTTCCAAAGCCAAGTACTCACATTGAATGGGAACAATAACAGCATTTGAAGCAACTAAAGCATTAATTGTCAACAAGCCAACCGCTGGTGGACAATCAATAAAGACATAATCAAAATCTAATTCCGGCATATTTAAAGCATTTTTAAGGTAAAATTGAGGATTTTCAATATTTGATAATTCAATATCCAACCCTAATAATTCTTTACTGGACGGTAAAACATATAAGTATGGAATTTTTGTTTCAACAACAGAGCTTTGAATACTATCCTGACCAGTTAAGACAGTATACGCATTATGTGTTTTACCTTGACGAGAAAGTCCTAAACTCACTGTTGCATTTCCTTGAGCATCTAAGTCAATTAATAAAACTTTCTTTTTTAAAGAAGACACAGCCGTTGCTAAATTAACAGCGGTTGTTGTTTTACCTACGCCTCCTTTTTGATTAGCAATTGAAAAAACACGTGCTTTATGTTGTTCAGTCATTTTTTAATCTCCGTTAACTTTAAAATCAATCCAGAATCTGCTGTTTGACTAGATATTTTTTCGACATTAAAAGAATAATATTGACTTGCTTCGGAAAGTTCTTTCTGAGCTTTTTCTCCTTTTAAAAACAAACAGACTGTCTCAGATGTCAAGAAAGGTTGAGCCAAGTCTAAGAGTTTTTTTAAGTCTTTTAAAGCTCTTGCTGTTACCACATCAGCTTGGAAAGGAGGAATGTTTTCCAATCTGGAAGAATGGACAGTTGCTTTAATTTGAGATTGTCGAATTACCTCACGCAAGAAGACGCATTTTCTTTGATCACTTTCCACCAAGTGAACATCAAGTTTTCCATTTCCCTGAGTTTGGTCCATAATAGCTAAGACAAGGCCCGGAAATCCTGCACCACTTCCCATATCGACGAGTGTTTGTGCAGTATCTGGTATCAAAGGATAAAGTTGAGCGGAATCCTGAAAATGTCGTGTCATGATATCAGATAAAGTTGACGGGCTTATTAAATTGATAGATTGTTGCCATTTTTGCAACAAATTTTGATAAATTTTTAATTTTTCTTTTGTCTTTTCTAAAAAAAATTCTTTTTGTTTCATGTGAAACACTTCCTTTTTTTATTTTTATTTTATTTTTTTGATTGTTTCATGTGAAACATTTTCCATTTTTTTAATTTTTTAAAATATTTTTGTTTCATGTGAAACATTTTTACAGAAAAAGGAGAAACTTGTCCAGCCTTTTTCATAAAAAAAAGAAAAAAAATAATAAGATTTTGATTTAAAATCATTTTTATAAAATGAAGAAGTTTGAACTAAAATATACACTCGTTAACAATCTTCCTCTCCTTTTAAAAACTTAAATCGTTAAAAAAAAGAATAATCAAAAGATTTTCCTATTCAAAAAAAAATAAAGTAGAGAGGATAATAAAAAAGAAATTATAAGAATGGGAGGAATGGATACTTTTCTAAAAAGAAATCATTCTAAAAAAGATGTAATTACTTTGTATATATATTTTAAATAATAAGCTATTGAAAAATCAATGTTATACTTTTTGCTAAATCACATTGATTTGAATCGGTTGCTCCAAAAGGTGCTATCACAGGACCCGTGGGCATGGAAAAACGAACTTCAACAGCATTTGGCCATTGATGAGATAATAATAATCGACATAAAGCCGGTGTCATATTGGAAAAATCAGCCTTATAAAAATTTCCCTCACCTTGAAAAGTTGCTGTTATTCCTCCAGCTGATACTCGAGATATCGGTAAAGAGTTGTAATCTGAAAGACCGGAAGTAAAAATTTCTGTATTCTTTAAATCCATAGCTTGTATAAATTGATGTAATAAAACTTGTTGATGAGCTCGACCAACTTGTTGAACTGATTGAGTTGTTAAAACTCCTTCAACAGCCATAGAACCCATTAAATCAACTAATTGAGCTTCAGCTTGATTGATAAAAAACATCATGATTGCTATCAGATAAATTTTTTTCATACTGATTTTTCTCCTTCTTGTTCTTTCAGCCATAACGCATCTTTAATTTGACTTATAAACTGATTAAAATTTTCTGTTTCTTCTAAAGGAACAGAAAAAATACGAGCCGGTCTAACAGGACGAGAACTGACATCTGCTAATACTGTTTCCG
>CASDQF010000038.1 GCA_949282845.1 uncultured Alphaproteobacteria bacterium
CCATGACCTCGACAGGTAAACAACCTTCAAAATAAGGTGTATTTTTTTCCCATTCTTTAAAAGCGACTTTTTCACCATTTAATAAGGCTTGCACAAAAGTTTCATATTCTTCTTTGTTCATGGAAAGGTTGAGATAATCGAACTTATCTCCTTTATCATAACGGGACTGGTACCAAGCTTTTTCCATGTTAATAGAATCCGTGAAAACAATAGGAGCAATGGCATCAAAGAAATGTAAGTGTTCATCACCGGTCAATTGTTGTAAAGCGTCTGCCATTTTAGGAGAAGTTAAAGGACCTGTAGCAATAATAGAGGGTATATCATCATTCGGTAGTCCAACTTCTTCATAGCGAATGGTGATGAGCGGATGAAAAGACAGTTTTTGTGTTACAAGACCGGCAAAAGCATTTCTATCTACAGCTAAAGCCCCACCTGCCGGAACTTTACTTTCATCGGCACACTCCATGATTAAGGAGTTTAGACGACGCATTTCTTCATGCAAAAGTCCGACAGCATTTGTTTGAGCATCATCAGAACGAAAAGAATTAGAACAAACAAGTTCAGCAAATTTGTCTGTGGTATGTGCAGGCGTTTTGACGACAGGTCTCATTTCAAACAATTCGACTTCAAAGCCTGCTTTTGCTAGTTGCCATGCAGCTTCACTACCGGCAAGTCCAGCACCAATCACGCGTACTTTTTTTCTCATTTTTTTCTTAACCTTTTTTTAAAAAAATGCTAAAATGAGTTCAATTTATGTTTAACAAAAATATTAAGAAAATATGTATAAAAGTCAACTGTTATCTTTTGTATTATTTTGTTTTATGCTCTGTGGAGCAGAAGCATCTGTTTTGCTGCCTTTTACAGAGACAACACCGCTTGAGGAAATAGAGCAGACAGATTTGTATGCTATGGCAGATGATGGTATTTCGGAAGCTCAATTCAAGTTAGCTGTTTACTATGAATCTCAGAAGAAAAAGGATTATCCAGAGATTGTTCGTTGGTTGCGTAAATCGGCTAGCGGAGGTTATTTAGAAGCTCAGTTTGCACTTGGAAAAATTTATCAATTTGGTAAACCCGGCGTTTTGCCTGATTTGCAGGAAGCAGAAAAATGGTATGAAAAAGCAGCTGAACAAGGAGATAAACAAGCATTACATAATTTAGAAATCGTCCGTCAAAATCCAGCTTATCGCATGGAGAGTGCTCCAGATATTGACGATAAATGGGATGTTGAATGGATTTTAAAGACAGCAGGTTATGGAGATAGTCAAAGTCAATATGAACTTGGGCGAATATATCAAGAAGGTAAGAAACTTCCTATGAACTATGCGAAAGCAATTGCTTGGTATTATCAGGCGGCCTTAAAAGGTCATATTGAAGCAATGACAGCTTTAGCTTACATGTATTTAGAAGGGAAAGGAACTGAAGTTAATGTTGAAAAAGCTATTCAGTGGTATGAAAAAGCTGCTGAGTTAGACTATATTCCTGCTCAGCGTAAACTATATGAAATTTACATTTCCGATGAAGATAAGATACCGGATAAAGTGTTAGCTTATAAGTGGCTTTACTTATCTTTAGCTTTTATTTTTCCGAATGTTTCGGATTTAACGACTGTTTCACCGGAACTTTCTGCTTTGGAAACTCAACTTTCTGAGGAACAGCTTACAGAAGCTAAAGAGCAAATAAATGCATTTTTGAAAAAGATGAGGCCTTATGCCCTTTCTTCTTAATTTGAGTTCTCATACTTTTTTAGCTCCGATGGCCGGCGTGACGGATAAGCCGTTTCGTCAAATGGTTCGCCATTTTGGTCCTCATTTAATTTGGACAGAAATGATTGCGGCAACATCATTATTTTATCACTCTCAAACAACGGAACGTATGATGGATTTGTCAGATGAAATAGGTCCAATTGCATTACAAATTGTTGGTAATGATCCTAAACATATGGCTTTTGCGGCCCATAAAGCTGAAGAAAATGGAGCAGTTTTAATAGATATTAATATGGGTTGCCCTGTTAAGAAATTGATTTCTAATATAAGTGGAGCCGCTTTAATGCGTGATCCTTACCAAGCATTTCAGATTGTTAAAGCAGTAAAAGACGCTGTTGATGTGCCCGTGACAGTAAAAATGAGACTTGGTTGGGATAAGGATGAATGTAATGTTGTTGATTTTGCACAGCATATGGAAGAAGCCGGAGCAGATGCTTTAACTATTCATGCTCGAACAAAAGAACAAGGGTATAGTGGTAAAGCAGATTGGTCATTTATCTCGGCCGTTAAAAGTAAAGTTCATATTCCTGTTTTTGCGAACGGAGATATTGTTGATGAAATGAGCGCTCAGAAATGTTTATCCATTACAAAAGCAGACGGTGTTATGATTGGGCGAGGAGCACTAGGAAAACCTTGGATATTAAGTGAAATTGATGGTAAGTCTCCGTGCTTTGATTTGAAGGAAGTCGTTTTAGAGCATTTTGAAAGGCTTTTGAGTTATTATGGTGCAAAGGGGTTATTTATTGCTCGAAAACATCTGGCTTGGTATGCAACGGGTCATTCTTTTGTTGCACAGTTTCGTCGTCTCGTTTATGCTGAAAAGAAAAAAGAGAATGTTATTGCCTTAATTAAGGAGTTTTTTTAATGCAAAAAAGTGGCTTGGGGTTGATGTTAGAACGTTTTTTGCACTCATATGTTTCTTATTATGATGATAAAAAACTGCCGACACAGTTATATGATCGAATTGTCGGAGAAGCGGAACGAGCTTTAATTGAAGTTATTTTAGCCAAAACGAATGGTAATCAGCTAAAGGCTGCTCGGTTGTTGGGAATTAATCGAAACACATTACATAGTAAAATGAAAAAATTCGGTTTATTAAAGGGGGAAAAATGAAGGCTATCATTTGTGGAGCAGGGGATGTTGGAGTCAGCATCGCACGTTATTTGTCAGAGGAAAAACATCAGGTTATTTTAATAGACACGGATCAGAAGAAATTAAATGATCTAGAAAACGATATGGATATTCAAACAGTGAAAGGACATGCTGCTTCTCCTGAAGTTCTAGAAAGTGCTGGCGCTAAGGATGCTGATTTAATTGTCGCTGTAACACGCAATGATGAAGTTAATATGATTGCTTGTATGGAAGGAGCTAGTTTATTTAATATTCCTTTAAAAATTGCTCGGATTCGGTCTGGATTTTACGCGGATAGTTTTTATGAAAAAATATTAAAAGAAATGCATATTGATGTTGTTATTTCTCCGGAAAACGAGATCGCAAGAAGTATTTTACGTAATCTTAAAAGACCAGGAGCATTAGAATATATTTTATTACATCATAAAAAAATCGCTTTTTTGGGGGCAAAATGTTTAGATAATGCACCGCTGATGGGAAAAAGGCTGGAACGTTTTTATAAAAAATTTCCGGATTATCCAGTTAGTCTTGTTTCCGTTTTAAGAAATAATCAAGTTCTTTCTCTGACAAACGCAGAAAGTTTGAAAGCCGGAGACGAAGTTTATGTTTTATTGCCGGTAAAATATGCAAATGATTTTTTGGAGGCGTTGGGACAAGAGACACATCGAACTCGAAAAATTGTTATTTTTGGAGGAGGACGTATAGGATTATGTCTTTCTAAAATGATAGAAGAAGAAGATATTTCAACAGATCTATCCATTATTGAAGAAAATACGGAGCGTGCGGTTTATTTGGCCAGTCAATTAAAAGATGCTCTTGTTATTAAAGGAAATGGCTTGGAAAAAAATATTTTAAAAGAAGCGGATCTCGAGAAAGCAAATGCTTCTGTCGCAGTCTCTGGGGAAGATGAAGACAATATTTTACTGTCTCTTTTAGCAAAACAATATGCAGTCGGCAGGACTTTTGCTTTGGTCAATAACTCCGTTTATGAAAGTTTGGTTTCTCAATTAGGGGTAGATGTGATTATTAATCCAAACTCTGTTATTATCTCCACAATTTTACAATATATTCGTAAAGGACAAATACAATCTATATACACTTTACGATCAGAAATGGGAGAATTGATAGAAATTCAAGCATTGGAAACATCTAAAGTTGTTGGTACTCCAGTTGAGAAAATTGCTAAGAAAAAAGGCATTCAATTGTGTGGGATTATCAGAAATGAAGAGCTTATTCCACTTCAGGAGGCTAAAAAAATTGAGGTAAATGATACGGTTATTATCTTAGCAGCTCCAGGACAGTTTAAAACTGTTGAGAAGCTTTTTTCAGCAGGATTGTATTTTTTCTAAAAAGCGTTATAAGGTTAATCAGGTGTCAAAATGAAAAAAAATATACAAGATCCATTTTTAACTTATTTAGCAGAGCATCATATAGCTGTGACAATTTTTTTATTATATGGTGTTAAACTGCAAGGTGTTATTACTGGATTAGATCCAGAGGGCATTTTATTATGTCGAGAAAATCATACACAATTTGTATATAAGCATGCTATTTCCACCATTATGCCAGGGCAGCCGATTGATCCTGAGTTAGAGGATTAGTATTTTGTCATCAAATGCATATGTTATTTTCCCTGATTTAAAGGATAGAACAGTTATTCGTTCCGCGACAGCTCGTCTTCAAGAGGCTGTTGGTTTGTCGCGAGCTATAGAATTGTCAGTTAAAGGAGCAGAAGTCATTCCGATCCGAGAGGTAAAACCTGCTACATATATAGGCTCTGGTGTAGTAGAGCGTCTACGACAAGTTTTAAAAGAAGCAGAAGTTGATGTTGTTATAATGGATTGTGCCTTATCTCCAATACAGCAACGCAATTTAGAGAAAGCCTGGGAAACAAAAGTTATTGATAGAACAGCATTGATTTTGGAAATTTTTGGAGAACGAGCTCGAACAAAAGAAGGAGTTTTACAAGTTGAGCTTGCCCATTTAACTTATCAACGTAGTCGTTTGGTTCGTTCTTGGACACACTTGGAACGTCAACGGGGTGGTTTAGGCTTTGTCGGTGGACCTGGAGAAACACAGATCGAAATCGATCGTCGTCTAATTGATGAGCGAATATTAAAAATTAAGGAAAAGCTGGAAACAGTTAAAAAAACACGTCATATGCAGCGAGCAGCACGTAAACGGGTTCCGTTTCCTATTGTTGCTTTGGTTGGTTATACAAATGCAGGAAAATCAACCTTGTTTAATAAGTTAACAAAAGCAGATGTTTTTGCAAAGGATTTATTATTCGCTACTTTAGATCCAACAATGCGTCGTATTAAACTTCCAAGCGGTCGGGTTGTCATTTTATCAGATACAGTAGGCTTTATTTCTGAGCTACCAACAGAACTTGTTGCGGCTTTTCGAGCAACTTTGGAAGAGGTTTTGGAAGCTGATTTAATTTTACATGTGCGAGATATTTCTCATCCGGATACAGAAGCTCAGAAAAAAGATGTAGAGCAGGTTTTAATAGATTTAGGATTAAAGGAAAAAGTTGATGCCGGCTTGAAAGAGGTTTTGAATAAGATCGATCTTTTGTCGTTAGAGGAACAAAAAGCACTTCATGAATTGAATCGTCAAAAGAGTCGCTATTGGCCTGTTTCTGCATTAACAGGAGAGGGTATTTCGGCGCTTTTGAGAGATATAGAAAAAACTTTATTTAAAAATGATCGATTATGTCTTGTTCGTGTCAATTTTGGAGATGGTAAAACCTTAGCATGGTTATATGAAAAAGGTCGAGTTGTTTGCCAAACAGAATTAGAAAATGAGATGGAAATAGAAGTTTATTTATCGGAAAAGGACTTTTGTCTTTTGGCTGAGAAAACACCAGAACTTGTTTTTGTAAAAGTTTAATTTTTTTTAGATGAATAGTTTATTTGTAAAATTTCTTGACAGTATAGGAAGAGCTGATAGGGTATAGGTAAGATAAGTTTATAAGATTTACAAATTCATTTGGAGAATTAACATGAATCGTTTTATTCATCTTTTTGCTCAAAAATATCACCAAATCTTCCATAGGAAAACACAAACCGGCCGCAGCATGATAGAGATGCTGGGTGTATTGGTTTTAATAGGGGTATTAAGCGTAGCAGCGTTATTTGGATTTACGTATGCGATGAACAAACACCGAGCGAATGAGACGATTCATGATGTGATGTTACGTGCTTCGAATGTCCCGATGACAGATGAGTATTATCAGACACGTCCGACGGGATATGCCTTTAAGTTTCCGGATTTACAGGATGAGTTATCGTCTATGGGATATACATTGAACACGGTGAAGAATTCGGAGTATGGATATGTATATAAGGTTGAAGCGGAAGCGATACC
>CASDQF010000039.1 GCA_949282845.1 uncultured Alphaproteobacteria bacterium
CTCCTAATAGCTCTAAATAAACATCAGCCAGTAATTGAGCGTCTAATAAAGCACCATGAACTGTTCGATGAGAGTTATCTATATTAAAACGACGACATAATTCATCCAAATTAACACGAGCGCCAGGAAATTTCTTACGAGCAATTAATAAACTATCAACCACCCGTTCTTCTCCGATTTCTGGTTTACCAAGCTCTTTCAGTTGATAATTTAAAAACTTCATATCAAAAGAAGCATTATGCGCAACTAATTTTGAATCTGGACCAATAAATGCTAAAAAATCATCTATAATTTCATCAAAAGTTGGTTTATCCGATAAAAATTCCTCTGTTAATCCATGGACACGAATAACTTCTTCACTCATAGAACGAAGTGGATTAATGTACTGATGATATTCTTTACCGGTTCGAACATGATTGATTAACTCAACGGCTCCGATTTCAACTAAACGATCTCCCGTAAAAGGATCCAATCCTGTTGTTTCTGTATCCCAGACAATTTCGCGCATATATTTCTCCTTAAATAAAAGGAATACATTTTTTTATTTTAATAAGCAAGCAAAATAAATATTTACAAACAAATTACAAAATTTTATAATAAATCCAATTCTTAGGGAGTAATTTATGTTTAATATAAAACAATCTTCTTATATTTTATTATTGTTAGTTTTAACTTGTTCTGTTTCTGCAAAAACAGTTAACCGACAAGCTTATAAAGTGTGTCAAACAAATAAAGAAGCTTATTGGAACGGCTCATCGTCACAATGCTGTGATACAACAACACACGAACTTGTTAAAAATTATAAAAATGGTGTTGGTGAAGCTGGTTATGCCTGTTGTCAGATAAAAAAAGACGAGAAAATAACTGAAAGCTATCGTCAAACTACAAAAACTAACTATGTATTAGTAGGTGCGGCTAATGGTTCTTGTTGTGGCGGGTATACCAGCTCTTATAGTATGGACTATTCGATTAGTAGTGATGGTTATTGGACTGATCGTACATCTTCTTTTTCTGTTCTTGAGAATGGTGGTACTTATTTCTGTGCAGAGGAATACACAGAATCAGCTGGTGTACAAGATAACCTTAGATATACAGCCGACATTTCTTATGAAAGCAATTCCCGTTGGTGTGCACATGAAATACAGGGAGGTGGAACAGAAAGTTCTGCCTGTTTTTGTAGCAATACAGGTGATCCTAAACATGGAGAGTATTGCAGCTAACTTATAATACTTTAATACCTTCTCGTTTTAAAAAAGCAATAAGTTCTTTCATTGGAAGTCCTTGAATAGCAGCAATTTCACCGTCAATACGACTAAATAAGTCTAAAGACTTTTCAATTTGAAAACAACCTAAACAACCAATGACATCTTTTCCTTTTTCATGAATATAAGTCCCCTGCTCTTCCAAATCCATTTTTTTCATCCATAAATGACTTTCTTTTTCACATTTCCAGAAAATACTTCCATTATAAGCTGCCGCAACAGCGGTATATAGTATTTGTTCTTTTCCTTGTAATCGAGCGATATCTCTTTTAACATCTTCCAATGTTTCGGGCTTTTCAAATAAAATCCCTTCACAATCAAGAGTTTGATCTGCGCCAATTACTAAAAAATGTGGATACTTTGTGCTTACATTACAAGCTTTTTCACATGCTAAAAAAAGAGCGGTTTCCTTTATACTTAACTCTGAATGTGCTGTGCGTAGTTTTTTCTCATCAATATCTGCCACACATGTTGTAAAAATAACGCCTGCTTCTTTTAATAATTGCTGTCGTGCATAACTTTGAGAAGCTAATATCAATTGTGAATTATGTGGATAACTTTTCATTTTTTTATTTTTTCCTTAAGTTACTCAATTTTCTACATAACAATCCCCTCTTTTATCCACAAAATCAAGTACTGTCAAGACAACTCTGTGGATATTGTGGATAACTTAAACGACTCGTTTTGACAAAGCCTTTTATTTTTCTAAAAACAGGTGTGTAAGTCTGTGGATAAAAGAAAATATAAAAATTATTCACATTATCCACAAGGATATACTATAACTACTATATTTTTATTATATATAGTTGGAAAAAAAGGATGTGGATAACTCAGATTTTAAGCATCTAGTAAAAAAGAAGGCAATTCAGAAAGTGTTTCTAGATAATGTTCTCTTCCTTCTTTGACACTATTCCAAGCATTTTTTTGGATTTCTGCCAAATTTGAAAAGTCGATTTGTTTTAAATGTTCACTGAAAAGGTATCCATTTATTCCATCTCGAATATATTCATTCATCGTAGGTCTATTAAAAGCAACAACAGCTTTTCCCATACTCATAGCTTCTAAAAAGCTCATTCCGATGCCTTCCAACATACGAGGTGCAATATAAATTCCTTTTTGTCTGATAATTTCCGTTGCTTGTTCTTTTGTTTCAAACCAAGTTGTAAAAGTCATTTTATAATCCGATATTTCTTGTTCTGTAGGTAATTCTCCTGAATGACCCGGATCTATTGCTGCGTGAAGATGGAGTCTTTTAGGAGGTTGAATTAACTTTGTGACTTGGTGTGTTCCAAAATATCCCACTCTTTGCCAAAAAAAGACTTCATCAGGATTTCCTGGCTCAAAAGGCTTGAGTTCTGGATAGTATTGAATGGGAAAAACAGAAAAATTCATTTCTAATAAAAGCTGAGAAATTGTTTTAGAAAATGAAACCACTTTAAAATTTTTATAAGCAAGCCAATGTTCTTTTGTCCAATCAAACACAGTATCATACATTGGGACATAAATTAGATTAGGATGACGTAACTTTTGAGCAATATCCGGTAAAGGAGTGACTTGAAAAAAAAGAACAGCAGCATAATTATCTGCATCAATGATACTTTGAAAATCCTCTCTTTGAGTTTGAGCGATAGGCTCATAATAACTGACAATATCAAAGTTATCCTCTAAAAAATCTCTAAAAAAATGACTGGAATGTGTCTTTTTATGGTATTCTAAATCAAACATAAGTAATTTTGGTTTCATCTTTTCCTCTTGACAAGCGATTGTTTTTTTCATATTTTAACGGTAAGTCTTTAATAAAATGTAAAGAGCATTCGCTCGAATATTCTCCATAAAATACAGGAAAAAAATAATGGATTTGAAAGAACTTAAGAAAAAAACGCCTGCAGACCTTTTAGCATATGCAGAAGAATTAGGCGTTGAAAATGCTCCTGCTTTGAATACACAGGAACTGATGTTTGCAATTTTAAAGCAAATTGCGTCAACGGAAACAGTTTTATATGGTGAAGGTGTATTAGAAGTTTTATCAGATGGTTTTGGCTTTTTGCGTTCTGCTGAGGCGAATTATTTAGCAGGTCCGGATGATATTTATGTTGCACCGGTTCAAATTAAACGCTTTGGTTTGCGAACAGGAGATACGCTTTACGGTGAAATTCGTCCTCCAAAAGAAGGTGAGCGTTATTTTGCGATGAGTAAAATTATTTCTGTGAATGAGACAGATCCTGAAGAATTACGTTATCGAATTAACTTTGATAACTTGACGCCTTTATTTCCAAATGAAAAGCTTAAAATGGAATACGATTTGCCTTCTGGAGAAAAAAATAAGGATTTAACAGCGCGTATTATTGATTTGATTTGTCCTCAAGGAAAGGGGCAACGTGGTTTGATTGTGGCTCCGCCGCGGACAGGTAAAACAGTTATGATGCAAAATATTGCACATGCTATTACAGCTAATCATCCGGAAGTGACACTTATTGTTTTGTTAATTGATGAACGTCCTGAAGAAGTGACTGATATGAAGCGCTCAGTAAAAGGAGAAGTTATTTCTTCTACGTTTGATGAGCCGGCAAATCGCCATGTTCAAGTTGCCGAGATGGTTATAGAAAAGGCTAAAAGATTAGTGGAACACAAAAAAGATGTTGTCATTTTACTTGATTCTATTACTCGATTAGCTCGAGCTTATAACACAGTCATTCCTTCTTCCGGAAAAGTATTAACAGGTGGTGTTGATGCGAATGCTTTGCAAAAACCGAAGCGTTTTTTTGGAGCGGCTCGAAATGTAGAGGAGGGTGGTTCACTGACAATTATAGCCACAGCTTTAGTTGATACGGGCTCTCGAATGGACGAGGTTATTTTTGAAGAGTTTAAGGGAACAGGTAACTCAGAAATTGTTTTAGATAGGAAAGTTTCAGACAAACGAATATTCCCGGCAATAGATATTACAAAATCAGGAACACGTAAAGAAGAATTGCTTGTAGATAAGAATATTCTTCCGAAGATGTGGATGCTTCGTCGTGTTCTGATGCCGATGGGTGCACCTGAGGCTATTGAATTTTTAATTGATAAATTAAAAGTATCAAAGAACAATAATGACTTTTTTGAAAGTATGAATAGCTGAGATGGATACCATTTTTGCACTTTCGACGGCGCCAGGGATGGCGGGTATTGCGGTTGTTCGACTATCAGGTTCCCAATCTTTTGCCATCGCTCAAAAGCTTTGTCACTTAAGTTCTATAACGCCTCGTCATGCATATTTTGTGACGTTGTATGATGGAGAAGAAGCAATAGATGAAGCTATTTTATTAGCTTTTTCTTCTCCTGCCAGTTTTACTGGGGAAGATGTTGTTGAATTTCAATGTCATGGTTCAAGAGCTGTTTTAAATAAGCTGTTGACTTTGTTATCTCATCAATCAGACTGTCGATTAGCAGAGCCAGGAGAATTTACGCGTCGTGCAGTTGAGAATGGAAAAATGGATTTAACAGCGGCGGAAGGTGTTTTAGATTTAATTCATAGCGATACGGAAGCACAACGTCGACAAGCTCTTCGTCAAATGGGAGGAGCATTAGCCAAGCTGTATGACGGTTGGCGTGATGTTTTGCTACATCAACTTGCTTATATAGAGGCTTTTATTGATTTTCCGGAGGAGGAGATACCGGAAAGTCGTTTGAATGAAGTTCAGGAAAGTATACACAATGTAATAACATCTTTAGAGAAGCACTTATCAGATAATCATCGCGGAGAAAGAGTAAGAGATGGTTTTAGAATAGCAATTGTGGGCGCTCCGAATGTTGGAAAGAGTAGCTTATTGAATTGTTTAGCAAAGCGAGATGTTGCGATTGTCTCATCTCAAGCGGGAACGACACGAGATGTTGTTGAAGTTTATTTAGATATAGCCGGTTATCCTGTTATTTTGGCAGATACAGCAGGTTTAAGAGAGACAGGAGAAGAAATTGAAGCAGAAGGCATTCGTCGTGCTTTACAACGTGCTGAAGATGCGGATTTGATTTTAGTTTTAGGCGATGCTTCTTTATATCCTCAGCTTGATGAGGTCACTCAAAAAATAATCAATCAACACTCAGAGAATTTGATTATATGGAATAAGTCAGATTTAATTTCAGAAAAAAAAGATGGATTGTTTATTTCAGCTTCAACGGGGGAAGGGATAGAAGATTTATGGAAGAAATTAGAAGAAGTTGTTATTTGTCAAATGGGTTCTTCTTCTGAGCCTGTATTAACTCAAATTCGCCATAGAACAGCTTTAGAAGCATGTCTATCTCATTTGAAACAAGCAATGAAACAATCTGAAATAGATTTGAAAGCGGAAGATTTACGTTTAGCAACCCGAGAATTGGGGAAAATCACGGGCCGTGTAGAGGTTTCAGAAATTTTAGATGTTATTTTTAGTTCTTTTTGTATAGGAAAGTAAATACATTGTATTTACATTAACAATCAGCTCCATTTCGTGGATCTCCTTTTTCAGAGCAAGCACAATGACTTATTTTTCCATTGCTATGAGCACACCAGCGATTCGGACTTTCATAAAAGTATCCGCTTTCATAATTATTATTGGGATTATTAAAATCTTTCCATCCTTCTGTCCAACTCTGAGCACAGTAATAAACACCGCCATTTTGAAGGATTTGAGAAGAATATTGATTATATTGTTGAGTATGACTAGATCCATCACTCCTGGAAACGGTCATGTCTGAAGTAGTATACCCTCCGCAACAAGTTCCATTGACTGCACCGTCAATTGTATATCCAGTGGCCGTGCTAACTGTTGTCACAATAACAGAACCATCTTGAAAATCAGAAGAAGAATATTTATCTTTTGATATTGCACAGCAGGCGTAACCATTTTCACCAATACCATTTGTGTAATTTTTCACTAGAATATAATCACTACTTTTTGTATCACAACATTGAGCGGAAGAACCATTCCAATAAGCTTCTTCATTCGTTTTACAGACTTTATAAGCTTGTCGATTAATTATTTTTGCATTTGCTGTCAAGAAAAAAGAGGAGAAAAGTATTAAATATATCAAAAGATTAGATAAAATATGGGGGGGGGGGGTGACTTTGCTTGAAATGAACATCGATATCTCCTTATTTTATTGGTAAAATAATCATACTTTATTCATAGTTGATTTGTCTAGATGTTTTTTTAGATTTTTAAAAAAACATTTTAAAGAGAGTCGTTTTAAATTAAGAAACAAAGTTTAAGAAGTGTTTTTTGAAAGAGGATGGAAAAAAATAGAAAGATTTTATTGTTTAAATATAGATAGTTATGCAAGGAAGTAAAAAAAGAAAAAAAATTTTAAAAAAAGTGTTGACATTGAAATTAGTTTTGTATAAGATGCAAAACCTGTTCCGCGAGGGGCAGCCTTGAAGAAGGATGTTGTTAGAGGAGTGAATTGAGTAAGGAATAGATGCACGGATGGCGTCTGGTTGTTATATAATGACGGTCAGTGGCCGGAAGTGCGAGACGGATGGATGTTGAGAGACATTCATTTGTGTACAAGTTAGAGAGATAGCTTGAGATAGTGGAAACGCTGTTTTGAGTGGATTTCTGTTAATAACTTTGACAG
>CASDQF010000040.1 GCA_949282845.1 uncultured Alphaproteobacteria bacterium
TATTTTTTCTGTTCCAGACGGCTGTTTAATTGTTGCACCTGGTTCTTCTGGCTGGGATAACCGTCACTTTACGGAAATCTGCCTTCGAGGCGGATCGGCGGCAAAACATTTCGGTAATCCCAAACCAGGAGATATTATTCAAAAAGCTTAATCTTCGTGTTCTTTTTCTTGTTTGAAAGCACAAACAGAAAGAGGTGAATGATGAGTAGATTGTTTCATCGGTTGTACTTTCAAAAAATTTATTGCTTCTTCTTGGCTTTGAGCCATTTTATCTAACATAAAGGCGTGATAGTTTTCTGATTGTTTATTTAAATAATAACTTTCAATTGCACGAACATAAGGAGCTCTACTTTCTGGAGGAATAATAATAGGTGCAAATTCAGCTCTCATCAAACAAGTATTCATCATCAGTCGAGCCGTTCTTTTATTTGCATCACAGAAGGGTTGAGTAACAACAATTCTATGGTGCAACTCTAAAGCCTGTAAAATAGGAGAATCAAGTTGGCTGACTTCATAGAACAAACGAGCTATTTCTGCAGGAATTCGTTGCGGATTACATGGAACAATTTCTGCTCCCGGCATAAAAGCACGATTATCTCTGTAAGAAAGAGCTTCATAACCCAAAAAAGATTTTTGTAATTCATAATGAACTCTTTTTAAATAGTTTTCTGAAAAAAGAGCATCTAAATCTTTATCTTTATAACTAATCGCCAACTCAAAAGCATCACTATAATTTTGAACTTCTGATTTCATAATAAAATCTATACGCTCATTATCAGCTCCCATTCTTTTCAAACGCTCTGGCGTAATTCGACCCAATTGGTTTAAACGATTTTTTAACCAATCATGATAGTTTTTTTTATCAATTTGACGTACATAAAAACTTTGATAGGCTTGTTTCTGAGATAAAATTTTATTTATTTTTTGAGCTATTTCAGGAGACATTTTAACCTCTTAATTTCTTTTTAAAATAATATTTTATCCCATTTTAAATCTTTTGTCAATTTTTTTCATTAATACTTTTTTTGATTTTTTTATTGACATTAACCTAAAATTAACAGTTTAATATGTAAAAAGAGTCTAAAAGAAATAAAAAGGACAACTATATTATGAATTTTGAGCAAACATATATTTTAAAAGAACAAGATTTATCTTGTTCTTTGTTTGCCACGCTCGCCCCCCCCCCCCCCACTTTACTTTAAATAAGAAAAAAACTACGATATTTTTTAATAGTTTTTTTGTATATCGAGTAAAAAACTCGTTTCTCTATATATTATTCAAAAGCGAAAAGATGGATGCATTGTTTTGGCACGACCTTGTTGAGCGATGCATCCTTCATTTTGCTTTTATAAAAATGCATAATAAAAATCCTCAAAAGAACGGATTTTTAAAAGCATTCCTTTTGATGTTCTGTAAAAAGAAAGTTTATCAAAAGGAGAATGGGACTAAGTGTCCCCGGTTTCAGCCCGCTGCTGATTTTAATATTAACATGATAAAGGACATAAAAAATGATAAGAAATGAATCTGGTCGTTCCATGATCGAAATGTTAGGTGTTTTAGCCATCATTGGCGTTCTGTCCATCGGTGGCTTAGCCGGTTACACAATGGCGATGAACCGCCACAGAGCAAATCAAATTTTAGATTATGTCTCTCGTGCGGCAGTCATTGCTCAAACTTACGGTGACGGTAGTCAAGAAGTATCTAGTCGCGATTGTACTTCACTTTTAGATCAAGAAAACGAACCTACTGGTTTAAGTACTTGCTCCGTCTCAAAACCTGCAGACAGTGATGAAGTCAAAGTGACTGTTAGTTATGAAAATGAACGTATTGCAAGTGCAGCCGCAAATAGATGCTCAAAGCAAGTTCACATTTCCACAGACGGAACGACTTTCACATTTAATCCAGAAACTGAAATGACTTGTGGTACGGCTTCAACTGCTTCACCTTAAATAAAGAAAAGCCCCTTTTTAAAAGGGGCCTTCTATTTAAAAGGAGAAAAAAATGAAAAATAATTACACACAATCTGGACGCAGCATGATTGAGATGTTAGGTGTCTTAGCTATCATCGGCGTCTTATCTATCGGCGGCTTAGCCGGTTATACAATGGCTATGAATCGCCACAGAGCTAATCAAGTTTTAGATTATGTTTCCAGAGCGGCTGTCATTGCTTTAACAAAGGGTGATGGTTCACAAGATGTTAATAATGAAACTTGTAAATCTCTGTTAGATGGCGAAACAGAACCTCTTGAACATCTAAATTGCACGGTAAATAAAAATAATACGACAAACGATAAAGTTGTCGTAACCGTTCAAAATCTAGCAAATACAAGTATTGCAAATGCACTGGAAAATCGTTCTTCAACACTTGTTAATATTGTTGAAGGAACAACAAGCAACAGTGTTGTATTTACTTTTAACAATAGTTAGTATAATAAGCCCTCTAAACAAGAGGGCTTATCTCACCCGTTCTGATATATCCAATGAAAAAGTTTGAGATTGTTGATATAATAATTTAGGCAATATTTTATGCTCACTATTTCGTGTCGGACGATGTAAAATTTTTTGGACAAAAAGACTGTAATCCTGATAAAATGCAATAAGCCTTAAATCAGGTACTTCAATCTCGACACTTTCACCTTCTTTTATATAGCGCAAAGCTGGATCAAAACAGTGTCGGTTAATAAATTTATGAAACGCTTGCTCAATTAAGCAAAGATTAGAAAAATTATTACTACCCCCTCCAGACAAAGGTCGAATATGATGAATATCAAATTTTTCAGGCATAATGCCGGCTTTTAATAAATCTAAATCTAATCGTTCTTTAAATTCTTCTGCATAACCGGAAAAATAAAGATGCTTTAAAAAACGACTTGTCACCTCTTCTCGCTTAAAAGCATGTCTTAAATGACGAGTTTCTTGAATAGATTGACGCGTAAAAATAATCTTCATTTTCCCTCGCCATTACAAATTATATGTATTTTATCTGATTTTGCAAGAGTTCTTATAAATCGGCCGTTTATGGCAAGCAAGAGACATAATATCTCCGAGTTGCTCTTTTTCTAAAACGCCTCTTAAAAGCTGACGAACTTCGTCTGTCTTAGCATAATCAAGAGCTGTTTTTTCTGAAGAAATATCTTTTGGAGAAACTAAAGCTCCGTGCTTTAACAAATCTTTAACAACTGCCTTATTATCTCGATATGCAGCAAACATCAATGCTGTTCTCTCCATCCAATCCGGATAATTCACCGGAGCCCCTTTTTCAAGTAAAAAATGAATTGTTTTTGTATCATTGAACATAGCTGCTAAAACCAATGGTGGAATACATTGAATAGTTCCTAATTCATCTTGAAACAATAATGAATCTGCTAAATCATGCTTTGTTAAAGACATCATTTTCAATGTCTTTAGATCCTTATTTATTAGGGCTTGAAACAGCATATTATTTTGTCCACTTTCCATCAGATGTAACATATACAAGTCATCAGGAAGATAATTTTTAATATTATCTGAAGTATATAAATTATTCATTTTATTCTTCTCTTTCCTTTATGTTACGATTAAGAAAATCCTGAATTTTCAATTTGTATTCACCTAAAACTCTCCAGGCTTGTGTATCTTCCGGATGACGACGATAACGTTCCTGATAAGCTAAAAATAAAAAACTTAAAAAAGAATAATTCTTACGCTGCGCTACCTTATGCATTAAAAAAGACGCATCAAATCCTTCCATAATCATCTCTTTTACCAGCGGGTATTTTAATTTCGAACTTGCATACTCTAAAACTTCTGCAAATTCTTCGGAAATCTTTTTCTTAGCATCCAATATGTTTTCCTGAGAAAAAGTTCTTAATAAATCATTATTTTCCTTGACTTCAGCCAATTTCATCAATGCTGACAAATTTTCTGTATCAACTAAAGCATTAAAATCTTTTGGTTGAATTTTTCCCATTGCTTCTGAATGTAAAATTTCATCTGCAATCTCTTTATGATTATTTTTAAGAGCCATAACATACGCCGTTACATCATAACATGCGTCTATACCATTAGCAATTAAGAGACGAACAATATTTAAATGCCCCTCTTTAGCTGCGAGAACCAAAGGATTAGCTTCTGTTTCTTCCTTTGTTCGAAATGTAAAATTAATATTTCCGCCCGATTGAAGATATTCAGCAACGAATTTTTCATCTCCATTTTTAATATGAATTAAAAATTTTTGCTCTTCTGGAGTTATTTTATTTTTTTCACCTAACATATTATCCTCTTTTCTTTGAAAAAAAGGATAATATTTTTTTATTTTTTTGTCAATATTTTTATCAAAAAAGCCCCTTTAAAAGAGGCTTTCTTGAATGATTTTATTCAGCGTCTGCAGCTACCTGCATTTTAACAATAATATCAGGATTAGAAACCGTTCCATTCATTCTTTCATCGCCTTTTTTAATCATATCGACATATTCCATTCCTTCGACAACTTTACCAAATACGGTGTATTGTCCATCCAAGAAACGAGCATCATCAAAGCAAATGAAAAACTGACTATCAGCACTATTTGGATCTTGAGCTCGAGCCATTGAAACAGTTCCTCTGACATGAGGCGTTGCATTAAATTCTGCTTTCAATTTTGTACCACTTCCGCCTGTTCCATTACCCAAAGGATCTCCTGTTTGTGCCATAAAGCCATCTATGACACGATGAAACTTTAAACCATTATAAAAACCCTCGCGAGTTAATTCTTTAATCCGTTTCACATGATTAGGCGCTACATCCGGCAATAATTCAATCACTACTCGACCATAGTCTAAATCCATGTAAAGCGTATTTTCTTTATCCATTGCATTTACTCCTGTTGTTATTAAACATAGACCTATTAAAAAACTAAGTATTTTCCTCATTCTTTACCTCTTCTATTTCTTCATTTACAGTCTGATTTTCATCAGCGACATTATCCTCCGTCACCTCATCCTCTTCATAATCCTTAACGGCAGAGACAGAAACAACTTTTTCATCATTATCCAATCGGAACAAGATGACGCCTTTTGAATTACGTCCGACGATTCGAATATCTGAAACGCGCATCCGAATCAATTTTCCGGCATCGGTTACCATCATTACATGCTCTTCATCCTTCACAGGCATGGAAGCAACAACAGCAGCCGGCACTTTAACAGTATCAATATTGGTGACACCTTGTGTTCCCCGAGAGGTAATACGATATTGATAAGCACTGGAACGTTTACCATACCCTCTTTCAGTAACCGTTAAAATAAATTGTTCTTCTTGCTCCATTTGCTCAAATTCTTCTGGAGACAATGTTATATCCGTAGAAGTTTCATAATCCGCTGTATCCTCTGGATTTTCCTCTCCTGCTGCACGGCGTTTGGCTATTGACATTTTCAGATAAGCATCACGCTTGTCTATTTCCGCTTTAACATGCTCCAAAACAGACATAGAGATAACTTTATCCCCTGTTGCCAATTTCATACCACGAACACCCGTGGAAGCTCGAGATTCAAAAACACGAACATCCGTAACGGGGAAACGAACGCATTTACCTCCGGCAGCCGATAATAAAATATCTTGATTTTCTTTACAAATCTGAACATCGACCAACTTATCCCCTTCGTCTAGTTTCATGGCAATTTTACCATTACTCATTACATTATAGAAATCATCCAATCTATTACGACGAACATTACCGGATTGTGTCGCAAACATAATACTAAGTCCTTCACAATCTTCTTGTTTCTCAGGAAGCGGTAAAACAGCAGTAATTGTTTCACCCTGATCTAATGGAAGCAAATTAATCAGCGCCTTTCCAAGACTTTGAGGCGTCCCCTCCGGCAAACGATAAGCCTTCATTTTATAAACCATTCCCAAGCTGGAGAAGAACAAAATCGGATCATGTGTACAAGCAACAAATAATTTTGAAACTTGATCTTCTTCACGTGTCGACATACCGGAACGTCCCTTACCTCCTCGATGTTGAGCGCGATAAGTTCCGACAGGAACACGTTTAATATAACCCGTGCTTGTGACCGTAATAACCATATCTTCACGAGCGATTAAATCTTCCATATCCTGATCAAACTCACCCTCTTCTATTGTGGTTTTACGTGGTGTAGCAAAATCTTCTTTGACTTTTACAAATTCCTCGCGCATGATACCATACAGTTTTTCATGAGAAGATAAAATAGATAAAAGTTCCTTAATTTGAGAACCTAAATCTCCAACTTCAGCATGAATTTTGTCTCGTTCTAAACCTGTCAAGCGCTGCAACTTCAAATCTAAAATACCACGAGCTTGTGCTTCAGAAAGATAATAATAACCATCGACAACTTTACGATCTGGCTCATCTATCAGCTCAATCAATGGAGCAACATCTGAAGCAGGCCATTTAGTTTCCATTAACTGCGTTTTGGCTATATTAGGATCCGGCGCTGTTCTAATCATCTCAATCACGCGGTCAATATTAGCCACAGCGATAGCCAAACCTACTAATAAATGAGCTCTATCTCTTGCCTTTCCTAACTCAAAGATAGTGCGCCGACGAATAACTTCCTCTCTAAAGGAAATAAAAGCACGCAAGATATCTTGCAGATTCATAATCTCCGGTCGACCATTATTTAAGGCCAAAGAGTTGACAGCAAAGCTTGTTTGAAGGGGAGTAAACTTATATAATTGGTTTAAAACGACTTCAGGATGAGCATCTCTTCTTAATTCAATAACAACCCGAACTCCCTGACGATCTGATTCATCTCTTAAATCAGTAATACCATCGATTGTTTTATCTTTAACCAACTCAGCAATTCGCTGAATCATAGCGGCTTTATTAACTTGATAAGGTATTTCAGTCACGACAATGGCAGTTTTATCTTTTTTTATTTCCTCAATCGAACAACGACCTCTCATAATAATAGAGCCACGTCCTGTCATCGCAGCAGACCGAGCACCGCCACGACCTAATATAATACCGCCGGTTGGAAAGTCCGGAGCAGGAACAATTTCATATAACTCTTCCGGTGTAATTTCCGGATTATCAACCATAGCAATACAAGCATCCAAAACTTCACCAAGATTATGAGGTGCAATATTTGTTGCCATACCTACGGCAATACCACCTGAACCATTAACTAACAAGTTTGGAAAACGTGCCGGCAAAACGACTGGTTCTTGGCATGTTTCGTCATAATTTGGACGAAAATCAACCGTATCCCGATCAATATCCTCCAACAACCAATGAGAGGACAAACCTAAACGGGCTTCTGTATAACGCATAGCGGCAGCTTTATCGCCGTCCATAGAACCAAAGTTGCCTTGAGAACTGATAAGAGGCAAGCGCATTGAAAAATCCTGTGCCATACGAACCATTGCTTCATAAATGGCAGAATCTCCGTGTGGATGGTATTTACCCATGACATCACCGACAATACGCGCAGATTTTCTAAAAGGCTTATTATAATCATAACCATTTTCATACATGGAAAACAAAATTCGCCGATGAACTGGTTTTAAGCCGTCTCGAACATCTGGCAGCGCTCGAGAAACGATGACACTCATAGCATAGTCCAAATAGGACTTTTTCATTTCCTCATCAATAGAAACAGGCACAATATCACTGTTTTGCACAATCGTATCAGTCACATCAATCACCTTAAAAAATCAATTTCAATTCTTATTTAATCAGACTAAAATGGGATTTCATCATCAAAATCAGAAGCTGGAGCTGTTCCCTCTGAAGCGGAAGAATCCCAACCGGCATCAGGAGCTGCACCATTTGAAATTCCCACATCCGTTCCAGCATCAGCTCTAGGATCCAAAAGGACTATTTCTCCTTTATAATTTCCAACAATGACTTCTGTTGCATACCTATCTTGACCGGCATTATCAGTCCACTTTCGTGTTTGCAAAGAACCCTCCACATATACTTTAGAACCTTTTTTCAAATAACGTTCCACAAAATCTGCTGTACTTGGATTGAAAACCACCACACGATGCCATTCTGTTTTTTCTTGACGACCGCCGTTAGCGTCCTTCCAGACATCCGAAGTTGCAAGTGAAAAACTTGCTATTTTTTTACCTGTATTTGTATGACGAATCTCGGGTTCTCGTCCCAGATTCCCTACGAGAACGACTTTATTCACACTACCAGCCATTTGATATCCTTTCTTATTTAATTTTACATGCTCTCAGCATAGCATTTTTCTCAAAAAAGAAAAGTTTTTTTTTATCTTTTAAAGATATTTTTTCACCCCCAAAAAGAAGCAATAAAAAATCTTAAAAAACATATTCTTAAAGCTGGTGATTTAAGTATGATACTTCATTTTCTACAAACTCAAAAATGATTTTTTGATTGAAAACATGAGCAATCCACAAACACTGCAAAAGAGTTAAATCAAATTTTTTCCCATTTTCAATTTCTTCCCAAAAACTCTCTGAAACACCATATAAAGTACAAATTTCTTTAATTGTTTTATTATGTTGTAGACGCAATTGACGAACTTGCAAACCAAGTTGTTTTAAAATTTTTGTATCCATTTTCTAACTTCCTTGCAAAAAGCCCGCCAAAGGCGGGCGGATGTTAGAAAACCGTTACTACCAGACGGCTCGACTTATTTGGTCAAGACCTTATTCGCCGACATCCGCCCATTAAGGAGCAGAAATCGGCATACATCTTTAAGGTCGTTATGCACAACGACCGGTAGATAGGGTTTTCTAAGCCCTCGAATGAAAAATCATTCTTGAGCCAAAACTACCAACTCTTCTTATGCTTGTCAATCCTTTTTCCTGGTTTATTTTCCCCTTTTAGAAAAAAAGCCTCTTCCGAAGAAGAGGCTTTCCTGAACAACCATCAAAAAAGGAGATACATGAAATAAAGGGGGAGATCCTTTTTTGATAAAAAGAGAATATCAAACAAAAAGCTTTTTGTCAACTGTTTTTTCGAATATTTACTTTATGCTATCTTTTGAGCCACATAAAAATATTCTGGAGCCTTTAAATTTTGTCCTTCTTCATCAACTGGCGCCTCTGAAATAAGAGTAAAACCATTTTCCTTCAAAATACGCTCAACAGCCGTTTTATTAAAAATTTCATTAAATGGTGGATAAAAGACTGCTTCTTCTTCATTAAATTGATTCAACCGCAAACTGAACATTAAATGCCCTTTGTCTTTTAATCCTGTTTTAATAGAAGAAAGAGAAGCGGCAAAATCAGCATTATACGGTAAAACATCTCCTGCTAAGATTAAATCATATTTACGGTCATTTTGAGCAAAATAGCTAACAAAATCTCCATTAAAAACCTTATCATAAATCTTTTTATCATAAGCGATGTCTAGCATCTTAGAGGAAACATCAATACCATATAATCCTTCTACTGCCGAATAAGGCTTTACAACAGCACCACAAAGGCCTGTTCCACAACCGACATCTAAGATTTCTAAATCCGTGTGATTGGCAAAATTCTTTTCCATAGCCTCTTTTAACAAATCTGGAACAGCATATCCCTCACCCATCATTGCTGTATCATAATCTGCCGCAGAAGCATCAAAAAAAGCCGTCAGATGCTCAACAGTTAAAGGATTATAATTCACATTATTAGTCTTAATTTCTTCTGCAAAAGAATGAATAAGCGAATTATTATTAAATGTTTTTTCCCAAGTGGAAGCATATTGAGAAACAGCATCAAAAGAAGCTCCATTTTGTAAGGAGAATAATAAAGCACCCCCAATTTTTAATTGTAAAGCTGCATTATCCGGTTCTTTTTCAGCTAAAGTAAAGTAAACGGGCATCGCTTGATCTAGCATTTGTTGCTCTGTATAGAGTTCTGCAACATATTCTCCTAATTCTTTATTGCCTTCATCTAAAGAAAAAGCTCGATGATAAGCGAAAACAGCCTGATCTGCATATCCTAAAGCAGACAAAACATTACCGGAAACAATATAAGGATCAGTAAAGGCAGGGTCAATAAAAATAGCAGAATCAGAAGCATTTAAAGCATTTGCATAATCTTTTTGATCAAATAAAAGAGAAGCATAATTTGTTCGTGCTAAAGCATCATTGGGGTCCAATAAAATAGCTTCACGATACGCATCCAAGGCCTCTTCTGGTCGACTTAATGCGCGTAATGCATCACCTTTAAATACATGCAAAGCAGGAAAACGTGGATCCTCTGTTAAAAAACGTTCTGATTGATTTAATAGTTCCTCATATTGTCCGCTTTCGAATAAATAATTCAAATTTGACATGACTTCTTGTGTGTTTTCCATCTTTTACCCCACTAATGTTAATAAAATTCCCGCTGCTACAGCTGAGCCAATAACACCGGCCACATTTGGTCCCATTGCATGCATCAATAGGAAATTAGACGGATCTGCTTCCTGTCCCAAACGATTTGAAACACGCGCGGCCATAGGAACTGCAGATACGCCGGCTGATCCGATTAAAGGATTAATCTTATCTTTTGAGAAGAGGTTCATCAATTTAGCCATAAGAACTCCTGATGCTGTTCCGAGAATAAAAGCAATGACGCCTAAGAGTAAAATCAAAAGCGTTTTAGTCACTAAAAAATTCTCTGCTATCATCTTAGAACCTACCGAAAGTCCTAAAAAAACAGTCACCGTATTGATGAGTGCATTTTGGGCTGTATCAGATAAACGAGCAGTCACACCACTCTCTCTCAATAAATTACCAAACATGAGCATGCCAATCAACGGAGTCGCACTAGGGAAAAATAAGATACATAAGAATAAAACTATCAACGGAAACAAAATCTTTTCCAAACGACTGACTTCTCTAAGCTGTTTCATTTGTATCTGACGCTCTTTTTGTGTTGTTAATGCTCTCATAACCGGCGGCTGAATAATCGGAACCAAAGCCATATAAGAATAAGCAGCAACTGCAACAGCTGCTAATAAATGAGGAGCCAGCTTTGTTGTCAAGAAAATAGAAGTAGGTCCATCAGCGCCACCGATAATTCCAATCGAAGCAGCCTCAGCTAAAGTAAAATCAACAGCATTCCAAATACTTCCCAAGTAAAGAGCACCCAAAACCGTTCCAAAGATACCAAATTGTGCCGCAGCTCCAAGTAAAAGCGTTTTCGGATTGGCAATCAAAGGACCAAAATCCGTCATAGCTCCGACTCCCATAAAAATCAGCAAAGGAAACAAAGTGTTTTCAATTCCCATACGGTATAGGACATCCAATAAACCGCCAGGAGCTGATAATCCGGCAAAAGGAATATTGGCTAAAATACCTCCGAAAGCTATGGGAACCAATAAAAGTGGTTCAAATTTCTTGGCAATTCCAAGGTACAATAAAACGCAACATACGACAATCATTAAAAGTTGTCCAAGTCCTTCCGGCATCAAAGCTCCAGGCATAACCTCATAAGAGGAGAAGAAGCCATAAAGTCCTGTTTCTTGGAATAATCCTTGCAATTTTTCCCACATAATTTATCTACCCCATTTTCGCAAGTAATTGACCTGCTTGAACTTGTGTTCCTGTCGTAATAATAACATCAATTATTTGACCGTCTACCGGTGCCTTAATTTCATTTTCCATTTTCATAACTTCAATAATAAACAGTGTTTGACCGCGTTTAACTGTATCTCCCTTTTGAACGAGAACTTTTGTAATTGTTCCCAACATCGGAGCTGTAATAGATTGTCCTTCGACTAAGGGTGTTTGGACAGGTAATATTGATTTTTTTTCTTCTTCTAGATGATATTCATAGGCCTTTCCATTCACTTCTGCTCCAGAAGAAGTAAACACAACATCAAAATCCTTCCCTTCTATATTTATCTTATAGGAAGATGCCATTTTTTTAGGAGTTTCAGTTTCTTTATATCGAACCATCACCTTTCCTTGTCCTTTAAGGAAAGCAATTCCCTTATCTCCACAAGTAGCAGCAATAAAGATATTTTCATCTGTTTCTGGCAGATTATTTTCTTTTAAAATCGTTTTAGCATGTTGAATACCCTTGTTCGGATTAGCATCATTCAAGACCAAAGGAGACTCTTTTGTCGGAGGCAAATTCAACTGTTCTGAAGCAATTTTTATAACTTCTTTATCTGGTGTTTTAGGTGTTTTTCCGAAATATCCTAAAACCATTTTACCATATCCTTCCGCAATTTTTTTCCAAGGTCCGCTCATGACATTATTAAATGCCTGCTGGAAATAAAATTGAGAAACAGGAGTGACAGAAGTTCCAAAGCCGCCTTTTCGAACAACCTCCTCCATTGCTTTAATAATTTCACTATACTTATCCATAATACCATTATCACGAAGCATTTGTGTATTACTTGTCAATGCTCCTCCAGGCATCGGAGACCATGGTATCATCGGTTCAACTCGTAAGGCTTCTGGTGGTAAAAAATAATCTTTTAAAGCTTCCTTAAAAGCATCTTCAACTTTCATGACCGCATCAACATCGACTTCTAACTCATAATCTGTTTGACGCAACGCATGCCACATGGTTGCAATATCCGGTTGACACGTTCCGCCAGAAACAGGAGCCATTGATAAATCAACGATATCGGCACCGGCTTGAATGGCAGCCAAATAACAAGCCGTTCCCACTCCTGCTGTTTCATGAGAATGAAATTCTATCATTGTTTTTTTCCCAAGAAGTTTACGGGCTCTTTGAATAGTTTCAAAAACAACTGCTGGAACACTGGTACCAGAAGCGTCCTTAAAACATAAAGAATGGAATGGTATCTTCGATTTTATAATTTTTTTCAAAGTTTCTTCATAGAAATCAGGGGTATGCGCTCCGGTTGCTCCCGGAGGTAAAGACATCATTGCAATACAAATTTGATGCTCCAAACCGGCATCGACAATGCATTGTCCGCTAAAAGCTAAATTTTCAGGATCATTCAATGCGTCAAAATTGCGTATCATACTGACGCCGTGTTTTTTAAACAACCGAGCATGCAAACGAATAATATCAGAACTTTGACTGTCTAAACCAACGACATTGATACCTCGTGCCAACGTTTGTAAATGAGCATCAGGTCCTGCTGCCTCACGGAAAGCATCCATCACATCAAAAGCATTTTCGTTGAGATAAAAAAAGGCAGACTGAAAACTAGCTCCGCCGCCCGACTCAAAGCGATCAATACCAGCTTGCCGTGCCATTTTAACAATTGGCAAAAAATCCTTAGAGAGAACACGAGAGCCATATACCGATTGGAAACCGTCTCTAAATGCTGTACAAGTTAACTTGATTTTCTTTTTTGCCATTTTATTTCCTCTCCTTCAAGCCAACAGCGATGGCTAAAGCAACTTTGTCTAATCCTTCGCTAGACGATTCGTATTTGCGGATAATCCAAGAGGAAAACTGAATGACAAGCATCAATAACCATAAGAAAGCGAAAACACTTCCCATTCCAACCAAAGTTAACATCCAACCATAACTTATCATTTAGCCCCCTTTAATCCTATAAATGCTTTTTTACAGTTGTAGCTAATTTTTTTCAGATTGGCAATAGAAAATCAAAAAACTATTTTTGAAGAATATCAAGA
>CASDQF010000041.1 GCA_949282845.1 uncultured Alphaproteobacteria bacterium
CCCGAACCGTTAGGTCCCATAATTGCGTGCACCGTTCCTTCCTCAATACACAAGGAAAAGTCCTTTAGAATTTGTTTTTCACCCACACGGGCGCATAGATTTTTAATTTCAAGTAAAGCCATTTTAACCTTCTAACCGAACTCTGATTTTATTCAGCTTAATGGGAATTCTGTCCGTCACTTGCTGTTCAATATCAAAGATATATTTAAGTTGTTCCAACATAATTTCAACATCCGCCGTTTCGTCGATAATCTCATCCAGGTTCTCTTTACCACGATTGATGTTTTTTAAAATTTCTTTTTGAAGCTCGCTCATTTCCTCCAGGACCATCAGCAACTGAGCCTGTTTCCCCCATGTATGAACAGCTTTTTTCAAAAGTTCCGGTTCTATTTTCATTATCCCACACTTCCTTCCAAACTAATACCGATTAAACGACCGGCTTCAATTGCAAATTCCATCGGCAAATGCTGCATGACTTCCTTGCAAAACCCATTGACAATCAGTGATACCGCTTCTTCCGAATTCAATCCGCGGCTCATACAATAAAATAATTGTTCCTCACTGATTTTAGAGGTTGTTGCTTCATGTTCGATCTGAGCGGTCATATTGCCGCTTTGCATCACCGGAATAGTATGCGCGCCGCATTTGTCTCCTATCAGCAAGCTATCACATCTGGAAAAATTTCGACCACCTTGAGCTTTCTTCCCCATTTTTACAAGCCCTCGATAAGTTTGATTAGAATGACCCGCTGAAATCCCCTTAGAAACTATAGTAGAACGTGTATTACGTCCCAAATGTATCATCTTTGTACCAGTGTCGGCTTGTTGATAATTATTTGTTAAAGCCACCGAATAAAATTCACCAATAGAATCATCTCCGGCCAAAACACAAGACGGATATTTCCATGTAATAGCAGAACCCGTTTCCACTTGTGTCCACGACAATTTCGCTCGATTGTGGCACAGGCCTCTTTTCGTCACAAAGTTATAAATACCCCCTTTTCCCTCTTTATCTCCGGGATACCAGTTTTGAACTGTGGAATACTTAACCTCTGCATCATCCAATACAACAATTTCAACCACGGCTGCATGAAGTTGATTCTCATCCCTTTGAGGAGCTGTACACCCTTCCAAATAACTAACGTAAGCTCCTTCCTCACAGACAATTAAAGTCCGTTCAAATTGACCAGCATTTCGAGCGTTAATCCTAAAATAGCTCGATAACTCCATTGGACTCCTTACACCCTTGGGAATAAAAACAAAAGAACCATCAGAAAATACAGCACTATTCAAACAAGCAAAAAAATTATCTGTATAAGGAACAACTGAACCTAAATATTTTTTCACCAATTCCGGATGTTCTCGCACTGCCTCAGACATAGAACAAAAAATAATACCTTGCTCTGCCAATCGAGCACGATAAGTTGTTGCAACAGAAACACTGTCAAAAACAGCATCCACTGCTACAACACCAGCTAACATTTTTTGCTCTTGCAAAGGAATTCCTAGTTTCTCATAAGTTTCTAAGATCTTCGGATCAACTTCATCTAAGCTCTTCGGACCTTCCTTTTGACGAGGCGCTGCATAATAATATAAGTCTTGATAATCTATGGGAGAGTAAGAAACCTTTGCCCAATGAGGTTCTTTCATCGTCAACCAATGCTTATACGCCTTTAACCGAAAATCCAACAACCAATCCGGCTCATTTTTTTTACTTGATATAAAACGAATCACTTCCTCATTAAGACCTTTAGGAGCCGTTTCAGAAAATACATCCGTTGTAAAACCGTACTTGTACGTGTTCTCTTGTATCTCTTTTAAACTTGCAATTGTTTTTTCTTTACTCATTCAGGCCTCTTTTGTGACAAATAAAGTGAACTAAAAACAAAAAAATGTCAATATTTTCCGATTTTGGTTGCGAATTATTTTTTTATACATTAGTCTAAAAGTAGTTTAATTCATTTTTAAAGAGGATAAGTAAAGTTGATGACATGCACTGAACCATGGATTTTAGCTACAGCTTTTGCAACGGCTACATGCCTTTTCATTTTCCTGTATGCACAGCTCAAAATACGACATGCTCGCATTTGTCAAAATTTGAAAAGTGCCAGCGAGTCTTTTGCAAAGCAAACAAAAGAATTAGAAGAACTTAAAAAATCCAAAAACGATTTAATAGATGATTTTTCTCCGGAAACTACTCGAAGTATCATCGTTGCCTTTAATCAAGAAGGTGTTATTACCTATGTAAATGATTATGCAGAAGAATTCTTCGGTTTTACAAAAGAAGAATTGCTCGGCAAACATGTTGTCGGAACAATTGCTCCCGAGCCCAAAAGAAAAGCGCCTAATCAGCCGACTTTAATTGAAAAAATTCTTATAAATCCACAGCTTTATGTCGATGTCGAGACACGAAATATCCGTAAAAATGGAGAACAAGCTTGGATTTCTTGGACAAATCGCGTCGTATACGATGAAAACAACAAACCTGTTGAAATTCGCTCGGTCGGGTTTGATATTACTCGACGGAAACAACTGGAAGAAAAGCTGAAGTATCTAACCTCCATTGATCCTCTAACCGGTGTTTTAAATCGTACTGCTTTTTTGGAAGCAGGTGATAAGGAAATCAAACGAGCCTCTCGTTATAATCGTCAATTGTCCTTACTTGTCTTAAAATTAGATCATTTCCGTATACTCGGACAAGAATTCGGTTATAGTTTTGGAGACGAAGCTTTGCAAAAAACAGTCCAAATTTGTAAAAATTCTATTCGTGATTCTGATTATTTAGGTCGTATCGGTGATGTTGAATTTGCCATTTTACTGCCAGAGACTCCTCTGGAAAATGTGAAATTCTTGGAAGAACGGCTACGTCTAAAAATTCAAGAACAAAACCTGAAAACAGAAATTGGCAATGCATTTATCACAACGGCTTTCGGCAGTGCCGGTCGTCAAGATGAAAAAGATTCTATTGATGCCATGTTGGTACGTGCTAACCAAGAATTAAAAGAAAACGCCCAAAAAGCAAAATAAAGGAAAAAATATGTCGGATAAATTAATTGTTCTGTCAAATTCGTTTTTAGAAGTTGGTATAGTTCCTGAATGTGGTGCTTCTGTAGCATATTTCAGGACAAAAGGAGAAAAATTATTTGATATTTTACGACCAGCCTCCTCTACTGCTATTCAAAAACGAGATCCTAATGGAATGGCTATGTTTCCGATGTTGCCTTATACTCATCGTATCAAAGATGGTAAATTTACTTACTGGGGAATTACTCGTTTTGTCGCACCAAATCAAGCCGGAGTTCCTGACCCTCTCCACGGAGATGGTTGGAAAAATAAATGGACTGTTGAAAAAGCCTCTGATACAGAGCTTCAACTTTCTATGTCCCATAATAAAGAACAAAAAGGATACCCTTTTTCTTATACGGCTCAACTCACATATCGTCTCAATGAAAAAACTTTATCCGTTGAAATTAAATTAACTAACACGGCTGTATTACCAATGCCTTGCGGCATGGGTTTACATCCTTATTTCCCGAAAACACCTAATGTTACTTTAACTTTTAACAGTAAAAATGTATGGTATCATGAAAATGATCCGATAGATAGACCTTATCATACTCCGGAAGAATGGTCATTCAAAAACCCAAAAGAATTAAAAGACGCTACTTTTGATACTTGCTTTGGTGGTTTTGATGGAACGGCTCGTATTGATTGGCCTAAATTCGGTATGGGCGTAGAAATAAAAGCAGATGAAAAATTCGGACATCTTGTCCTTTATTCGCCCTATCATAAAAACTTTTTTTGCTTAGAACCGACAACCATGGCTAACAATGCTTTTAACCTAGCCTCAGAAGGCATCATCGGAACAGGTATTCAAAGCATCGGGCAAAATGAAACACTTGCAGGGGAAATGAGCTTTACAGTTTTGGGAATTTAGAAAACATGCAAAAGACTTTTACAAAAATCATTGCGACTTTAGGGCCTGCAACAGCTTCTAAAGAAAATATTTTTACTTTAGTTAAAGCAGGCACAAACCTGTTCCGCTTAAATTTCAGCCATGGTACGGTTGAAGATCACAAGTGTAATATGTCTTACATTAGGGAAGCTGAAGAAAAGTTTGGCTTTCCGATTGGAGTTATATGCGATATGCAAGGTCCAAAGCTCCGCATAGGAACTTTTAAAAAAGATAGTGTCCTTCTTCAGAATGGTTCTCTTTTTCGGTTGGATATGAACTCAGAACCAGGAGATGAGACACGTGTTAATTTACCTCATAAAGAAATTTATCAAGCTGTAGATAAAGGCGATTATCTGTTATTAAATGATGGTAATATTCGCTTACGCGTCTTGGAAAAAGGATTAGACTTTTTAAATACGGAAGTAGTTGTTGGTGGAACTCTTTCAGCACATAAAGGTGTTAATGTTCCCGGTGTTTCTTTGCCAATTTCTGCTCTTACAGAAAAAGATTTATCAAACTTAGAAGCTGCTTTAAATATGGGAGCTGATTGGATTGCTTTATCTTTTGTTCAACGTGTTGAAGATATTTTAATGGCTCGTGAAAAGATAAACGGCCGTGCTTGGATTATCACAAAAATCGAAAAACCTGCGGCTCTTTCAGATTTAAAAGGGATTGTGGCGGCTTCTGATGCCGTTATGGTCGCCCGCGGAGATTTAGGTGTCGAATCTCCTCTGGAAAAATTACCGTCTTTACAAAAGAATATCGTTGCTGAATGCCGCCTACAAGGAAAACCTGTCATCATTGCAACGCAAATGTTAGAAAGTATGATTAAAAATCCAACCCCAACACGAGCAGAAGTCTCGGATATTGCAACGGCTGTTTATGATGGGGTCGATTGCGTCATGCTATCTGGCGAAACGGCTGTTGGTTCTTATCCGGAACTTGCTGTCTCTATCATGCGAAAAATTATTTTAAACACGGAACAAGATGAATTATACAAAAAACTGATGGAAGTCATTCCTTTACCAAATGATCATGAAATAGCAACTGCTATTACTTCTGCCATTGATCCCATGATTAAAGTCTTAAGA
>CASDQF010000042.1 GCA_949282845.1 uncultured Alphaproteobacteria bacterium
CCCAAACAGCTGTTAATAATTCTTCACGAGAAAAAACCTTGTCCGGCGCCGACATAAAAATCTGTAATAATCGAAACTCTGTCGGGCCTAAATGAACTTGCCGACCGGAACGCGTCACTTCTCTCTTTTCAAAATCTACTCGAATATCTGCATATGTCTTGGCTTCTAAAACAGGCTTCGTCACCTGTCGCCGCAACAAAGCACGAATACGCGCCATTAATTCCGGAACAGAGAATGGCTTAGTCAAATAATCATCTGCTCCTGCCGTCAAACCGAAAACTTTATCTGCTTCATCTCCTCTTGCCGTTAACATTAGAACAAGTGTATGACGAATATCATGATCTTGACGAAGTGATTTACAAATATCTATCCCTGAACTATGTGGCAGCATCCAATCTAACAAAATTAAATCAGGTTCTTGTGAACGAATTTCTTCAAGAGCTTTTTTACCATCTGTTACTTGTATCGTTTCATAGCCCGCTTTTTCTAAATTATATTTTAAGATGGTTTGTAGACCAAGTTCATCTTCTACAATCATAATTTTCGTCATTGTTGCCCCTTTAATAACATAATCGCTTGATGCCAATCCGAAGATTTTAAAATATAATTCCCCGCCACTAAAATATCTGCACCGGCTTTAACACAATTTGGTGCTGTCTTATCGTTCAGGCCACCGTCTACTTCAATTTGTATTTTTTTTCCTTGAATCAGTCTTTTGACTTCCTGAATTTTATCAATCAACTCATATCTAAACGGCTGTCCACCAAAACCCGGCTCTACTGTCATAACAAGGACTTGATCTAACAAATCCAAAAAAGGAATAATTGTTTCAGCAGGCGTTGCCGGTTTTAAACATAAACCAGTATCAACCCCTTTTTCTTTTAATTGCATAAGTAAAGAACGAACATCTTCTTCTATTTCCGCATGTAATGTAATTCGATTAGAACCTGCCTTAATAAAGCTATCTAATAAAATAGATGGACGGCTCATCATTAAATGAACATCTAAAGGAACGGTTGAAGAACTTTTAATTGCTGAAACAACCATAGGTCCGATTGTTAAATTCGGAACAAAATGACCATCCATTACATCTACATGAACAAAGTCTACGCCTGCCGAGCATAACTCTTTAACGACACGCCCCAAGCAAGCGAAATCCGCTGATAAAATGCTCCCGGAAACATACACGTTATCCAAAAAAAGCTCCTTCATTACTGTTGTTGAAGAACAGATAATTTACGCTTTAAGTCCTCGTTCGCTTTTTGGATTGTTTGATTGGCTCGCGTAATAACCTCATTTGTTTCTTTTTGGACAGCTTCGAACTCCTCACGTGCACGATTAGCTGATAATTGGGCATTAGAAATAGCTGCCTCTGCATCCGCTTTAGCTTTTCTAGCCATTGATTCAGCCTCTTTATATTTTTGTTCAGCAGCTGTCACTTCTTTTTGAGCTGCCGCTATAATCGCATCTGCTTCTTTTTGATAAGTCGCAATTTTAGCTTCAATCTCCGCTTTTTGTTTCTCATCAACCGAGAATTTAACAACATTACCATCAACTGCCTGAGCAAAAGCACCTAAAGCCACAAAAGAAATTCCAGCTAAAACAGCCCCCAGCAAAAATGTTTTTTTCATATTTTCCTCCTTTAAAAACTCTTAAATAACGGCTTACCTTGAATCATCTTAGCCATTTGAGATTCCATCAAAGTTGCCAAGTTAATTTTACCATCTCGAATAATCATACGCATCTGATCAGCTTCTAATGGATTAGGATTAGCAAAACAATAATGCAATGTTGGAATCAACTTAACCGTCCCTGTCAGCTTTTGATGCACAACGGCTAAAATACCGCGAGCCAACAAATCTGCCGCTAATTCTTCATTCATCCCCGCAGCCGAAGCATATTTAATAACGGAATTCAAAGCATCTTCCAGGTTGTTGGCGTGAATTGTCGAAATGACCAAGTGACCGGAAGTTGCCGCACGTAAGAGTTCACTGGCTGTTTCAGCCGTTCTTATCTCGCCAACCAGGATATATCTTGGTCTGCTTCGTAAAGCAGAGCGTAAACCGCCATCCCAATTTTGATTAACGACTTCCGTCTGTTTACAAATACCTAATCCTTTCTTTTTCGTTTGGTAAACACCATCCAAAGGCATTTCTGGAGGATCTTCAATCGTATACGCAAATCCTCCTTCTGTTTCCAAATAAGTCTTTAATAAAGATGTTGCCGTCGTTGTCTTTCCCATACCTGTCGGACCGCCGAACAAAATAAGACCTGTTGCTGTATTTAATGAAAGAAGTTGATTAACTAACGGTTCTGGAATACCTAATTGATAGATATCAGGTATGTGATGTGGCATTCGTCGAGCTGTATAATGAATACCTGTCACTGTTTTAATTCGTTCCACGCGATAAGTCGAAGTCCCATAATGCATAGAATAACTGGAGGCCCCTTGGAAATTTTCTTCTAAAGCTTTATGAAAATCCATTAAGTCTGGTGCATCAAAAACTTTTAAGCCGAATTGAGATTGTTTATCATGCACATAAGCAATTCTTTCCGGAGTAAAATAAATATCCGAGAACCAAACATCATCAATGCGAGGTAATAGACTTTCTTCATATGAAGGGGTCTCCAAAGCTTGCTGAGGAACCATCGGCGCAGCTTGAGGGACTTCCTGAATAACCTGAGGCGTTGATGGAGAAACAGACGGCTCCTGCATTGTTTGAGTTGTCTTTTGTTCAACCGGGGGTTTAGGTGCAAAAATCATGTTAACCTCTTTTCTTTTTATGCTTTTTTTGATGATAAGACTCTGTTCCTTAATATCTTCTTAACAAAGGCAGTTATTCCATAAGAAAACACATAAAAACTCAAAGCGACGGCAACCATTGTTGGTCCAGTTGGAACATCGACTTCAAAAGAGAACCATAATCCTAAAACTGCTGATAGAACGGCAACCAAAGTCGCAAAAAAGGCCATTTTTTCAGGTGTCTTTGAAAAAGGACGCGCTGCCATAGCAGGTATCACCAAAAAAGCAGGAGCTAAAAGGGCTCCCATTACTTGAATCCCGCAAGCGATAAAAAGACCTGTCATCAGTAAAAACAGAAATTCCAGCAATGAAACATTGATCCCGCGGGCTTTAGCTAAATCTCCATTAACCGCAATCAATATCCATTTTTTCCAAAAGACAAGTAATAAAGACAATACAATCCCATTCACAATCCAAATTAAAATAACATCTTCTCGGCTGACTGTTAAAATATTACCGATAAAAGCGCTCATAAGGTTCGGATTTCCGACAGGTGCCAAAGCAAACAGAAGAATAGCAAGAGCTAATGAACTCTGTGTTAAAAAAGCCAAAACACTGTCTGTTGTCGCCCATCGTGAACGCTTTAAAAACCATAAAAGAAAAACCCATACTGCCGTCAATCCAATCAAAGAAACAATCGGCGAAGCTCCTATTAAAAAACCGACGGCCAGACCCAATACTGAACCATGCGCTAAAGTATCACCCAATAAAGATAAGCGACGCCACATCATCAAGCATCCCAAAGAGCCTGCTACAAACGCAACACCTAACGCTGCCAACAAAGCTAAAATCATAAAATCAACCATGAATAGGATTTCCTTTCAAATCATGTGTATGATTATGATGGTGATGATAAGGCAAAACCATTCCTTTAAAGCAAGAAGTTCCTGCAACTTTCTCTGGAGCCCCTTCACAACAAATATGTCTGTTTACACACAAAACATGTTGTGTATTACGCATAACAAAATTTAAATCATGTGATACTAAAATAACGCAACATTTATGCTCTTTTTGATAAGTTAAAATCTGCTTGTATAATTGGCTTTCTCCTTCAGCATCTAGTCCTTGAGCCGGTTCATCCAAAATTAAAACATCCGGTTCATTTTGCAGGGCATACGCTAATAGAACTCTTTGCATCTCTCCACCGGATAATGTCGACATATCCAAATTCAAAAGACCGCGTCCGTTTACAATATCCAATGCTCGTTTGTCTTCCAAAAAACGCTTTACCGTTAACGGCATGCTCGGATCAATCGTAATGCGTTGCGGCATATAACCAATTTTTAAATCGGCTCGATGATATATAGCCCCACTTGTCGGTTTTTCGATTCCTAAAATAAGTTTAACTAAAGTTGTTTTACCACCACCGTTGGGACCAATAATCGTCGTCACTTGCCCAGCCTCAAAAGAACAGGTAATCCCGTCTAAAATCATATGACCGCCCGAAATATATCCGACATTTCGACAAGTAATTAGTGTTGTTTTCATCTCTTTTCCTTGAAAAATCGAAATCTTATCTTATAATGAATCTAATTTTTAAGCAAGGAAAGGAAATATCATGCGTTCATTTTTTGCCTTTTTATTTCTGTTAATCAGTTTCCCTGCCATTGCAAAAGCGCCAAAAGTCGTAGCAACATTCTTGCCTATCCACTCCTTAGTCGCTGGTGTAATGGAAGATGTCAGCAAAGTTAATTTATTAGTAACACGTGCAAACGACTCTCATCATGGCTATGAACTCAGACCTTCTGAAATGAAAATCCTAAAAAACGCGGATATTGTCTTTTGGGTCAGTCCGGAATTAGAAACTTTTGTTCCTAAAGCTCTTCAAGAAGCTGCACCTAATGCTATTTCTGTTCCGCTGATGGAAAAAACCCCGGATTTAACACTTTTACCTCTTTCCGATGGGCGAAAAGGAAATGATCCCCATATTTGGATGGATCCTAACAATGCGTTAAAAATGATTGATGTTATTGAAGCAACTTTATCTCAGAAAGATCCAGCCAACGCAAATAAATATAAAGCCGGTGCTAAAAAGGCAAAAAGTTATATTGAAGAATTAAAAAAGTTAAAGCTTCAGAATCAAAAAGAAACTATTGTGAGTCTACATGGCGGTTTTCCATATTTATTCGACTATTTTAGTATAAACGGAACAGCATTAGGCATAGATGTCGACACATTAACCGGTCCAAAGACTATTCGAGAAACACAAAAAAAATTAAAAACACTTCATCCGGAGTGTCTGATTATTGAACCCACCATGAAGAAAAAAGAAATTAAATTATTAACAAATGATGCTTATAAAACCATCAAAATGGATTTAATGGGATGGAAATTAACAGCCGGTCCCGGACTTTACACAAATATGATACGTCGAGATGTTGACCGCATAAAAAAATGCTTGAACGATAAATAATCGTCAAAAAAACGAATAAGGATCAATATCTATCCTGATAGTTACAGAAGAAGGCAGTTTCAATTGAGCGAGCCAAGTCGTTAAAATCGTTTGCAGTCGTATTGTTTTTTCTGATTTAACCAAAATTCGCCACCGATATTTCCCTCGAAGTTGATAAATAGGCGCTTGAACGGGCCCCAAAAATTCTACCCCGTTTAAAAAGGGAGCTTTAGAAATTAAAGCTTTAGCTGCACGTTGACACAGTTGCTCGTTTCCGGCGCTGATGATAATGGCGGCCAATCTTCCGAAAGGTGGCATCCCCAACAATTGTCTTGCCTGTATCTCCGTTTCCATAAAAACATCACGATCCCCTTTTAGCAAAGCTTGTATCACTAAATTTTGAGGACTATAAGTTTGAATAAAAGCCCGACCTTTATGAACAGATCTTCCTGCTCGACCGGATACTTGCTGCAACAATTGAAAAGTTCGCTCCGAGGCTCTTAAATCTCCCCCGGATAATCCGAAATCTGCATCTACAATCCCAACCAATGTTAAATTAGGGAAATTATGCCCTTTTGCCAACATTTGCGTCCCTATTAAAATATCCACTTCACCTGAAGCCAACTGTCCGCAAAGAGCTTCAAAAGCCGAAGCATTAGATACCGTATCACTTGTAATAACTGCCGTTCTTGCCAAAGGAAAAACTTCTGCCACTTCTTCGGCAATTCGCTCAACACCGGGGCCACAAGAAATTAATGTCCCTTCTTCTCCGCAAGCAGGACACTTCGTCGGGATAGAGCGAGTATACCCACACTGATGACAAACCATAGCAGCCGGATGATGATGCTCGGTTAAAAAAACAGAACAATGAGGACATACTAATTTTTCTCCACACGCTCGGCACAATCGCATCGGCGCATATCCTCTGCGATTTAAAAACAATAATACTTGTTGATGAACCTGAAGCGTTTCTGCTATAGCAGACTTTAAAGCAATTGATAAAAAACCTTTTTTTTTAGCTTCTTTAGAACGCATATCCACAAGTGTCATTTCAGGTAAAACCGCATCCTGAAAACGCTCTGGTAAAACCAAGCGCTGATAGCGCCCGGACTTCACATTACAATAGGTCTCCAACGAAGGCGTTGCTGAAGCTAATATAACAGAAAAAGAACCTAAACGAGCTCGAACAACAGCCATATCTCGTGCTTGATATAAAACACCGTCTTCTTGTTTATAAGAAGAATCATGTTCCTCATCAACAACAATTAAACCTAAATTTTGAAACGGTAAAAACAAAGCAGACCGAGCCCCAACGACAACCTGAGCACTCCCATTTGCTACAGCTTGCCAAGTATCCCTTCTTGTTTTCGGCGTTAAACCAGAGTGCCAACAAGCCGGTTGAACGCCAAAACGCTTTTCAAATCGTTTCAACCATGCGGTTGTTAATGTAATTTCAGGTAAAAGAATTAATGCTTGTCTTCCTTGTCGAATAGCTTCTGCTATTGCTTCAAAATATACCTCCGTTTTTCCGGAACCAGTCACGCCATCTAATAAAGTAACGCTAAAAGTATTTTGCTTAACTTGTCTTGTTAAGTCATCAACCGCCTTTTGTTGAGACGATGAAAAAGAAACTTCCGCATGCCCAGGTATCGGAGGCAAGAAAGAAAGAGGTTGTCTACTTTTTTTGTCAAACTCCGCTCCTGTTAACGCCATCTTAAGCACAAGTCCCGGAGGAGAAAGCGTATAAGATGCCACCCAATCAATAAAAGAACGATTTTCTTTACTTAAATGAAAATCATCTATCATTTTATCAATCGGCTTAATCTTATTATCCGGAAAGCTTTCATCAATAGGCGTGTCCCAGACAACCCCGAGAATATGCGTTCTTCCAAAAGGGACTTGAACAAATCTCCCTGGCTTTAAATTATCCTCTGCAAAATAGGTGCAGATGCCAAACGGGTTCGGTAAAAGAACAGATATTTTTTGCATTTTCAATGAAACTTTCCTATACTTTTCTTAAGGATATAAAAAAGCATGCAAGACATCAAGGATTTTCAACAACTCGCCTCAAAAGAAGTGCTGACAGACATCATTGCTTGGCAAGAATGGCTGTCGACCGAAAGACGACTATCGATACATACAAGCCAAAGCTATTTTATTGATTTGAAAGAGTTCTTCTGTTTCTTAACAGATTATCTAGGACACATCATACGAGAAAAAGATTTATCTGAATTATCCGTCTCAGATTTTCGTTCGTTTCTTGTTGATAGAGCGGGAAAAGGAATCGGACGTTCTTCTATCGCTCGAGAAATGTCTACTTTGCGTAATTTTTTCCGCTTTTTACAACGCTCGAAAATTTTAGAAAATACAGCTATTCGAGCCGTTAGACCGGCTCGTCCGCCGCGAACGCTTCCAAAACCTTTAACAGCAGAAGATGCTCTTGCTTTATTACAACAAGCCAAAAACATGCAAAAGGAACACTGGCAAGGTCTCCGAGATGTTGCTTTATTGACTTTACTATATGGCTGCGGTCTGCGTATTTCAGAAGCCTTAAATTTAAATATCCAAGATTTTCCAAGTTCTTCAGATACTTTAATTATTACCGGGAAAGGGAACAAACAACGCATTGTCCCGATATTACCCTTGGTTAGAAATGCGATGATAAGCTATCTAAAAGAACGTCCCTCTGCAGATTCAAACAGTCCTCTTTTTGTGGGCGCCAGAGGAGAACGATTAAATCCGGGCGTCGTTCAGCGTCAAATTCGAAAGCTCAGAACTGTCTTAGGTTTATCTGAAACAGTAACGCCTCACGCCTTACGGCACAGTTTTGCCACACATTTATTAGCGGCAGGAAGCGACCTACGAAGCGTCCAAGAACTTTTAGGTCATGCGAGTTTATCAGCGACACAACGTTATACGGAAATCAATATTGAACAAATGAAAACAGTTTATGAACATGCCCATCCTCGCGCTCACGCAAAAGATTAAGTTATTTTTTATCTAAATTATTTACAAAAAAGCTGGCTTCATAAAAGCTTTTTATGTAAGATATAAAAAAAGAAAGGAGCATGATGATTTCTGAACAACAAATGGCGAATGCCGTCCGTTTTTTAGCTGTTGATGCGGTTCAAAAAGCCGGCTCAGGACATCCGGGAACGCCTCTTGGAATGGCAGACATTGCAACATTATTGTGGACGAAAATCATTAAGTTTGATGCGACTTGTCCTGAATGGCCGGACAGAGATAGGTTTATCTTATCTGCAGGACACGCTTCTGCCATGCTTTATGCCTTGTTCTATTTATCAGGATTTCAAGATATTTCTTTAGAAGATTTGAAAAATTTTCGACAACTAGACTCTAAAACGGCCGGGCATCCGGAATATGGTTTATTAAAAGGAATCGAAGCGACAACGGGTCCATTAGGACAAGGTATCGGAATGGCCGTCGGCATGGCTATTGCAGAAAAAATCGCTGCTGCTCGTTTTGGCTCAGATTTAGTCAATCATCGCACCTGGGTTTTGGCTGGAGACGGTGATTTAATGGAAGGGATTTCAGAAGAAGCTATTTCCTTAGCCGGACACTTAAAACTCAATAAATTAACACTTCTCTGGGATAACAATTCTATCACCATCGATGGAAGCACAACTTTATCAACATCAACGGATCAGAAAAAACGATTTGAAGCCTGTGGTTGGCAAGTCTTTGAAGTCGACGGTCACAGTCCGGAAGACTTATTCAAAGTCATTCAAAAAGCTCGACAATCCGATAAACCTGCTATGATTGCTTGTAAAACAACAATCGGTTACGGAGCTCCGACAAAAGCCGGCACTTCAGCAGCGCATGGCGCTCCATTAGGCGAAGAAGAAATTCAAGGATTGCGACAAAATTTAAAATGGCCTTACCCTCCTTTTGAAATACCAAATGAAGTTTTAACAGAATGGCGAAACGCCGGCTTACGCGGCTCTGCCGAACGACAAGCGTGGGAAAAACGTCTGAAAAAAAGCGAAAAAAGAAAAGCTTTTACTGACACATTGCTTCAAAATAACTTACCTGAAAACTTTGAAACGATGTATCAGACTTTTAAAAACACTCTTCTGATACAAAAACCTAATATAGCGTCTCGCAATGCCTCTCAAATGGCTTTAGAAAAAATTATGGAGATTATTCCAAACATGATTGGCGGTTCTGCTGATTTATCTCCTTCTAACCTGACAAAAGCAACTTCCTCAAAAGTTATTTCCGCTGAAAATTTTGATGGAAATTATATTGAGTATGGTATCCGAGAGCATGCTATGGGTGCCATCATGAACGGACTTGCTTTATCCGGCGGTTTTATTCCATACGGAGGAACTTTTTTAGTTTTTGCTGATTATTTAAAACCAGCCATGCGACTCGCTTCCATGATGAGAAAACAGGTTATTTATGTCTTTACACATGACTCTATCGGAGTGGGAGAAGATGGACCGACACATCAACCGATTGAACAACTTGCTATGCTCCGCAGTCTTCCGAATTTGATAACACTCAGACCTTGTGACGCTTTAGAAACTGCAGAATGTTGGCAAATCGCTCTTCAACACAAAAACGGACCGTCGGCCTTAATTTTATCTCGACAAAAATTACCTTTCCTCCGCACACAAGCAGACATCAATTTATCTGAAAGAGGAGCTTATGTTATCAGCCCCGCAAAAGGAAAAAGAGCTGTTACACTCATTGCAACGGGTTCTGAAGTTGCTCTCGCCATCCAAACGCAAGCTTTATTATCCGCCAGAGGAATTGAAGCTGCGGTCGTTTCTATGCCATCTATGGAGTTGTTTAATCAACAATCCAAAGAATATCAAACCGATGTTTTAGGAAACAAGCTACGCATTAGCATCGAAGCGGCTAGTACATTTGGCTGGACAAAATATGCTGATTATTCCATCGGAATTGATCGTTTCGGTTTATCGGCTCCGGCCGAGCAAGTATATACGACGATTGGATTAACTCCGCAAGTGATAGAAAACAAAGTATTGGAGGCATTACATGAAACTGTCTCATAAGTTGGAACAATGGACAAAGGCTAAACTGATTACTTCTGTTCAAGCTCAAAAAATTGAAGCTTTTGAAGCATCCCATACGAATAGTAATCTCTTTATAACACTTATCACTTTAGCAGGAATTGCTATCGGACTGGGTATTTTTGCTTTAGTCGCTGCTAATTGGCAAAATATTCCAAATTATTTTAAACTAATCGGAGGCTTTACCTTATTATTCACCTTCTTAACCGGAACATACATAACACAAGTCCGAAGACATTTTCACCTCAAAGGCCTTTTTCTAACGCTATCTTTTTTTATGACCGGAGCACAAATCGGCCTCATTGGACAAATTTTTCAATGTAATGGCTCTTTATCTGCCGCCTGTTTATTATGGAGCTTATTAACCTTCCCTATGATATTTTTAGCCTCTTGGATTTTTGTTCCCTTTCTATGGCTGATCATTTCCGTCATTGCTTTACCCGAGCTGTTAAAATTCTTAGAACCAATTGCTGCTTGGCTTGGAATTGATCAAATCGGAGTTTGGATTGAAACTTTTTATCACCAAACGCCCATTTGTGCAACCGTCATTGTCGGCTCTTTCACTTATATATGTTTAGGCTGCTTATCTATTTTAGCAAAACGCTTTTTTCAACGAACAAAACTCCCCATGTGGCAAGTCATGAAATCTTTTATGTGTTTTTTTATGTCCTTAACATTGCTTTTAAGTGAACTGATTTTACGTTGGTGGCATAATGTTCCCTGGGTAGCCACTTCCTTAATACTTACCTTACTTGGAATAACCGCTGCTTACGAAGGAATACTTCGACAAAAAACAGCCTTTGTACGAATAATTGTTATCATTGAAATTTATTTGTTCTATATTTTCTCATCCTTTTATTCGAATCTATGGACGACAGGCTGGGGATTAATTGCTTTTGGTTGCTTAATGTTAGCCGCTATAATGGTATCTAAAAAAACAGTGGCTTATTTTAAAAGGAAAAATACATAATGAATAGATTACACTTTAGAATGATGTTGGTTTTAATTTTACCATTTATTGTTCTGCTGGGATGGACATGCTGGTTAGCATACGAAACGACGACTCGTTTTGAAGTCACTTTACCCATTACAGGATATGATCCCAGAGATTTATTATCTGGACATTACATTCTCTACAAAATTGATTGGGAAAAAGTTGATTGCTCTATTTTCAAAGAAAAAGTTTGCCCTATGACAACCTTCATCACATCAAATCGATATTATGTTTCACAAGAAGATGCTCCGGTTCTGGAAAAACTTTTAACTGATAAACAAAAACACGCTTTTGAAATTACTTTTGCTTATAAAAAGGATGAAAAACCTTTAGCAAAACAGTTGTTAGTCGACGGAATCGACTGGCATGATTTTTTAACAACAAAGAAAGGAAAATAAAATGGCTTTAGTTAGCTTAAGACAACTTTTAGATCACGCTGCAGAACACGATTATGGTATTCCGGCATTTAATGTTAATAATATGGAACAAGTTCTTGCTATTTTAGCAGCAGCAAAAAAAATGAATGCTCCTGTTATTATTCAAGCCTCAAAAGGCGCACGTGCTTACGCAAACGACTCTGTTTTAAAACATTTAATGATGGCCGGCGTTGAAATGTATCCTGATTTACCAATTTGTGTGCATCAAGATCATGGTCCTTCCCCTGAAGTTTGCTATTCAGCAATGACAAATGGTTTTACTTCCGTCATGATGGATGGCTCCTTAGAAGCAGATGGAAAAACACCGGCTTCTCATGAATATAATGCTGCTGTCACACGGAAAGTTGTTGATGTCGCTCATGCAATCGGCGTCTCTGTAGAAGGCGAATTAGGCGTAATCGGTTCTTTAGAAACTGGCAAAGGAGACAAAGAAGATGGGCATGGATTTGAAGGCACGATTGATAAATCCAAGTTATTAACAGATCCGGATGATGCCGTTAAGTTTGTTCGAGAAACGCATGTTGACGCTCTGGCTGTTGCGATTGGCACATCTCATGGAGCCTATAAATTTACGCGCAAACCGGATGGTGCCATCTTATCCATTGATACGATTAAAAAAATTCATGAAAAGCTTCCAAACACACATTTAGTAATGCATGGCTCTTCTTCCGTTCCTCAAGACTTACAAGATATCATTAACGAGTTCGGCGGTGCAATGCCTCAAACTTACGGTGTTCCTGTGGAAGAAATTGTCGAAGGAATTAAACATGGTGTTCGTAAAGTCAATGTCGATACTGATTTACGAATGGCTATGACTGGAGCTATCCGTAAAGTGTTTGCAACAAAACCTGAAGAATTTGACCCTCGCAAATACTTAAAACCAGCTATGGATGCAATGCAAGCGGTTTGCGAAGCCAGATATGAAGCTTTCGGAGCTGCCGGACATGCTTCTGAAATCAAGCCTATTCCTTTAGCTGAAATGGCAAAGCTCTATAAAGCAGGTAATTTAGATCCGGAAATTAAATAAATTATTCAAATTAAAAAAAGCCGCTCTGATGAGCGGCTTTTTTATAACTTAAATCTTTTGCGGAAGAATTAAATATCATCTTCCACACGAGGCCCTGCCACTTTCTCAGCTAAAGTTTGTAAAATGACATACAATAAAGGCACAAAGAAAATAGCGACAAACGCAGAGAACGCCATTCCTCCGAAAATCGCAGACCCAACGGCACGACGAGACAATGCGCCCGCACCCGTAGCAATAATCAAAGGCAAAAAGCCCATTAAAGAAGAAATAGCCGTCATCATAATCGCACGGAAACGCAAGGCACCTCCCTGCAAAGCAGCTTCTTGAATACTATCACCAAATTTTTCATGCCGATCTTTTGCAAATTCGACCAATAAAATAGCATTCTTAGCTGCCAATCCGACCAACACAATTAAACCAATTTGCGCATATAAATCATCGAAGATACGATAAGTCGGATTTTTACTTTGCCACCAAATCATTAAAATAGCACCCAAGAAACCAACGATAATGGATAACATCACAGAAATCGGTAAGGTCCAACTTTCATATAATCCGACCAAGAATAAATAACCGAACAAGAAAGCCATGAAGAACACCATCGCGACTTGACCAGAAGCTTCCATTTCCTGAGCCGCCGTACCGGTCCATTCATATTTATAACCGCTTGGTAAATGTGCATTAGAAATATCAATCATCGCTTTCAATGCATCACCAGAACTGTATCCTGTTGCATTTTTACCCGTAATTTTCAAAGCACGATAGTTGTTATATCGTTGAATGCTCGAAGCACCTATGGTTTCTTTGATAGTAATCAAAGAACGTAAAGGAACCATTTCTCCTTTATTGTTTTTTAATTCCATCTTAAAAATATCTTCTTTTGTAGAACGATCCTGAATATCGCCTTGCATCATAACCTGCCAAGAACGACCATATAAGTTAAAGTCGTTAATGTAAATTCCTCCTAAAATAGTCTGCATCGTTGTATAAATGTCAGAGACAGGAACGCCCAATGCATAAGCTTTTTCACGATTAACCGTCACAGAAATACGAGGACTGTCTACGCGATAAAAAGTCATCACATTTTCAAGAGCAGGATTTTTACGAGCTTCAGCAATCAGCATATTTGCTGTTTTTAGCAAATCTTCCGGACTTGCACCTTCCGTCGTTTGCAACATATATTCAAAACCATCTTGAGTAGAAGCTCCCATCAAAGCCGGCAAATTAGACGCCATAATAATCGCATCTTTAATGTCTGCTGTAGCTCCGTAGAATTTTTTAATAACACCATCCACAATTAAGTCCGGAGACTCTCTATCTTCATACTCATCTAACTTAATGAACATAGAAGCACTATTGGAATTAGCTCCACCGGAAAACATACCATATCCGACAACAGCCATGACATTTTGAATACCTGGAACTTGTAAAGCTCGTTTTTCAACCTCTTTAACAACCGCTAAAGTTCTTTGATAAGAAGCTCCTGACGGTAATTGAACCTCTGCCAAGAAAGATCCTTGGTCTTCTGCAGGCAAGAAACCTGTTGGTGTTGCCTTAAAGAAATAAAGAGCCAACAATCCAACCGCAATCAATCCTGGAACAGCTATCCAAGAATGCGGAATAAACTTACCGATAATCCCGGCATATCCTTTACGCAACCATTCCACGCCATCCATAGCTTTTGACACAACTTTATTCGGTTTCACGCCGGGACGCATCATCAGCTTCGCCAAAGCCGGAGACAAAGTTAACGCATTAATTGCAGAAATCACGACCGCACAAGAAATAGCAACAGCAAACTGACGATATAAAAGCCCCGTAATTCCCGGAATAAAAGCGACAGGAACGAACACTGCCAATAAAATCAATGTTGTTGCAATAATCGGGTTTGTAATCCGATCCATAGACTTCTTCACATATTGAGCGGGTTTATCTTTTGGGTTCTGCTGCATCATCGTTTCCACATCTTCAACGACAACAATCGCATCATCAACCACCACACCAATAGCAAGGACCAAGGCCAATAGTGAAACCGTGTTCATCGTCACGCCCAAAGCCATCATTCCCGCAAAAGCACCAATCAACGAAACAGGAATAGCGCACAAAGGAATAAAGGTTGTTCGTAAAGAACCCAAGAAAAAGTAAATAACCAAAACAACCAAAATGAAGCCTTCTATCAAAGTGCTTTCAATTTCCGCCATAGAACGTTTCACGAAAGCAGCATTATCAAACATCATAACCGTTTCCAGTTCATCTGGCATACGCTGTTTTAATTCAGCCAGTTTTTTTGTAATTCCTTCCGCCACTTCAATTGCGTTTGACCCCGGAGATTGGAAAATTGCCATCGCAACAGCGGGTTTACCATTAAAACGGCTGGAAATTTCTTCGCTTTTTGCACCCAACTCAACTCGCGCAACATCTTTCAGTTTTAAATAAGACCCATCATTATTCGCTCGAATAATAATGTTTTCAAATTCGCTCACATCTGTTAAACGACCTTGAGAAGTTAAAGAAATTTGAAACAACTGATCTTTTCCCGTCGGCATAGAACCAATCCGTCCGACAGATGCTTGAATATTTTGCGTCGAAATAGCATTGATAATGTCTGTGACAGACAACTTTAAACTTTTGAGCTTATCGTCACTTACCCAAATACGCATCGCATAATCATAATTACTAAACACTTGAATATCACCAACCCCCGGCACGCGAGCCAGCTCATCTTTCATGTTAATAATCACATAGTTGGTTAAATATTTGTTGTCATATTTCCCTGTTTTAGATGTTAAACCAAACACCTGCAACATAGATGACATACGTTGACGAACCGTCACACCCTGTTTAACAACATCTTCCGGCAACTTTGATTCCACCTGCTTAACACGATTTTGCACGTTCATAGCAGCGGTATCAGGATCTGTTCCGACGGCGAAAGTAACTGTTAAACTATAACTACCATCATCAGAAGAAGTTGAAGACATATAAAGCATGTCTTCCACACCATTCACTGTCGATTCAAGTTGCTGTGCAACCGAACTTTCAATCACTTCTGCATTTGCACCGGGATATGTTGCACTTACAGATACTTGCGGCGGTGTAATATTTGGAAATTGCTCAACCGGCAATCCCAAAAAAGCCAAAAAACCAGCAATGGAAATAACAATAGAAACAACTAACGCAAGCCGAGGGCGCTTAATAAAAACGTCTGCAATCATGTTTTATTCCTCCGTTAAAGCTGGCGTATCTTGTTCTTCTGTTTCTTTGAGAACAGGATGAACAGGCGTACCGGAAGGCATCATCATAACCCGTTGGAAGTTATTCATAACAATACGATCTCCTGGTTCAATTCCTTCCTCAATAATAATATCGCCACTTGTTAATTCTAAACCTGTTTTTACACGAACAATTTCCAGTTGATCTTTGTCATTTACGCGGTAGACAAACGGACCGGCCAGATCTCGTTGAAGAACGACCTGAGGCAACAAAACAGCTTTTTGAGGATGTTCAAACTGTAATTCGACACGACCATATTGTCCCGCAATCAACTTATTGTCCGGATTAGGAAATGAGGCACGCAATTTCAATGTATTCATTTGATCATCAAGCGCAATATCAATAAAATTCAAAGAACCAGCCTCATCATATTTTGTTCCATTAGCTAAAATAAAAGAAATTTTCATTTCATTATTTTCTCCGGTTGTCATTTCTTCATGTCCGGCTGCTAAAAAATCTCTGATTTGAAGCAATTGATTTTCGGAAACAGAAAAAACCGCATACATCGGGCTGGTGCTGACAATAGAGGCCAAAGAGCCGGATTCCGGTCCGATTAAAGAACCGACGCTATAAATAGCTTCTCCGATACGACCGGAAATCGGGGCTTTAATATCTGTATAATCCAAGTCCAACTTAGCAATATCCAACTCGGACTGCGTTTGTTTAACAGCTGCTTTTGCAGAACTGTAAAGCGCTTCTTGTTCATCTAATCTGGCTTCCGATACATCCTTTGTTTTAAACAAATCTTTAGCACGTTTATATTGAGCCTCTTGATTTTCTTCATTTGCTATCGCGCTGGCTAAATTAGCTTCAGCCTTACGAACTGTAGCCTCAAACTGATCTTTTTCAATCAAAAATAAAAGTTGACCTTCTTTAACAAATTCGCCTTCATTAAACAACCGTTTTGTCAAAAAGCCTGTCACACGAGCTCGAACCTCAACACGATCTTTAGCTTCAATCTTTGCAACATAGCTTAGCGTTGGAAAAAACTCTTTTTTCTCTGCTTGAATAACATCAACAGACAACAAACTAGCCTGCGTCTCTGATGTGGATGGCAAAAAACGATCTTTATAATAATACCCTGCGCCTGCTAAAATAGCCAAAACAACGACAAACCCAATAGCTTTCTTCATTATACCCTCTTATATTATTTGATTGATATTTCTTCATACTATCTTTTTATAAAATCTGCAAGAAAAACTTTTATAAAAAAATAAACAGAAAATGCGTTAAGTCATTATAAAATCTATTTTAAAAAACTTTTTTTCAGCTTAAAGAAGCGACCGAACGGAGGTTTCTTTCGTCGAGGCGCTAAAATGAGACCAACCTCGCTTACGGCATCCTCTTCTTTTCTGCGAATAACAAGCTCAACAGGCCCCAAAGCAAAACGATCGCCCACTTCCATATCTGAGAAGTTTTTCTCCAACACTTGACGCAAAGTCTGATCAGAGGGAGCTTTTGCAGGAAGCGGAACGCCATACAAATAACAAAGCTCACTTAGCTTTGTATCAGGTGAAATAATAAAATCTCCCATATTTTCCATTAAATCTGAGCGCTGGCCTCCTCCATAAAGCCAATCTAATTCATCTTCTCGCTTCTCTGAAATCGCAAAAACATAAACGCGATCACCTACTTCAAAATCTTTAATATTTGAACCATTGTAGGACATATCGCCTCTTTTCACCAAAATAGGAGTCGCCCAACGAGGAACTTTTGCTCCTTGAACAACCGGAGTTGTTTCTATTAACTTATATGTGACAAGTGAACTATCAGCAAGCCCTGGTAAATCTAGCTCTGTCTTAACAGGAGGTCTTTCCATTTGAGGAAGAATAACGCGTGTCAACCTAGCCATCATCGGAATGAAAAATCCTTGTATAGCCAAGCTTATCAAAACCATTAAAAAAATCAGATTAAACATCATCTCAGCATTTGGCAAAAACATGACAAGCGGTGCCAGAGCCATTAAAATAGAGGTGGCACCTCTGAGCCCAACAAAAGAAATAAATATTTTCTCTAAAAAAGTGTATTTCAGAGGAAATAAGCATAAAAAAACAGCCAACGGCCTTGAAAAAACGATTAAAATAAAGCTCAATGCAAGAGATGGAAGCAATAATGCCGGCAACTCACTAAACTTGGCAAACAATCCCAATGTTAAAAACATAATAATCTGACACAACCAAGTTAATGTTGTTTGAAAACGTAAAATCTGATGATGTCCTTGCAGCTTGGAATTTCCCAAAACCAAACCGGCGATATATAATGCTAAAAAGCCGCTGCCGTTTAATAAATTTGTTGCAGCAAAACCTGTTAAAACCATACCGATCACTAAAACGGGATAAAGCGCTGTATCAAAATGAATTCGGTTAATCACCCATCGAATACCCCACCCCATCACAACACCCGCAACAGCACCTATACCCATTTGAAGGATAAAATGAATAATTAAAAACCAAACGGCTGTTTGTTCAGGCGCTTGCATCAGACACAAAAAAGAAAAGGTCAAAAAAATCGCCATTGGATCATTACTACCGCTTTCAATTTCCAATGTGGACTTTATCTTATCTCGAATAGAAATACCACTCATGCGTAACAAGAAAAAAACAGCCGCTGCATCCGTCGAGCTAATAACCGACGCCAATAAAAAACTTTCCAACCATGTAAAACCTAAAATATATCGAGCCGCCGGCGCTAAAAATAAAGCCGTAAAGAAAACACCAACCGTCGCCAAAAGCATGGAAGGACCTGCTGTTTTTTTATAGCTCTTTAAATTGGTTTGATACCCACTATCAAACAGAATCAGAGCTAATGCAACCGAACCGATAAAAAAAGCAATTTTAGGCTGATGAAATCCTGAAATAATCCCTAATCCGCCTCCGTCGCCCACAATCAAGCCGATACATAAAAAAACCAAAATTAACGGAATATTCATACGACTAGATGCAAGACTTGTTAAAATACTCACAACCAAAATCAACGAAAGAACTAAAATTGGCAGGTTGATAAATTCCATTATGCAAGCACCTTTCTTCGTTGTGCCTTTAACCCAGATAATTTCTCACTAACTACTGCTGTATCATGACCGGTACGCTCTAATCGTCCATACATCCGATCTATCTCTTTCCTCAGATACGCTTTTTCAATCAAAGGGGAAAGTTTATCCACTTGCTGTATCATCTCTTGACGAATCTCTGAAATAGAAAGATCCGGATGATCGACTTTCCTTTCCAAAATATACGGCAACTCATAAATAATTCTTTGAACAAAATCATAGACTTTTTCTTTAGGCGGCGGCGTTTGATAAGCTTCTTTTAAAACCTCGAAAGCAACACCGGCTTCAAAGCTGTCATCGACAACAATAAAAGGCGTTTGTTCAGCAAAACCTTTTAAATGAATTTCTTTCAAATACTCCAATACATGATGATAGTGTCCCTCCACATTAAAAATAATAAATGGCTTAAGCGGCAAAAAACCATCTTGCATTGCAACACAATCATAAACTAACTCATCTAAAGTTCCTAATCCTCCCGGAGCAAAAATCACAAAATCTGCTCGAAGTAATTGATTTTTTCTCTCCTCTAAAGTATGAGCAACGATAACATCTTTAACTTGATTGACAACCTCGTCTTTTTGAGTGAGTGCCATATATTCTTTGGTTGTGATACCTTTAATGGGAATATGCTCTTCTGTATGAGCTTGTCCCCAAACAGCTAACATTCCTTTAGCGACAGCACCCATAATACCATGTCCAGACAAACCAAAATCCAATCGAAAATTCATCTTAGCGATTTCTTGACCTAATTTATAAGCTTCTTGTTCATAAAGAGGATCATTTCCGGATCGGCTGCCTCCTGCCACGAAAATACGAAGTCCTCGACCTTCGTTCGCCTTTCGAAAGGATGAAGCAATTTGCTGTGCTCTTTGCGTCATTTTAGCTTTTGGAGAGGGACGCATAAAAGGACCACGAGCTACGGAAATTTCTTTTTCCGACAGCTGATGTCTTTTTTTTGCTTGAACCTGTAATTTTCTCATAAGCTCAGTTTAGCCCCGAAAACTTAATGAAGTGTTAAATATTCTTGCGAGGAAATCCGCTTTATGGTAGGCTTATTTTAAAAGAGAGGAACAATGACAGAAGAAACAAAAAAAACTTTCGAAGAAGCTTTGACAGAGCTGGAAAATATTGTACGAAGCCTAGAAAGTGGACGCGTTCAGTTAGAACAAGCCGTCGAAGCTTATGAAAAAGGAATACAATTAAAACAAATCTGTGAAAAAAAGCTAACAGATGCGAAAGCACGAATTGATAAGCTGACCATCAATGAAAATGGTGAAATTACCGGAAAGGAGGCTTTTGATGTCGAAACTGTCTGATTGTTTAAAAGATGTTCGAAAATTGGTAGATGAAGAGTTAGATAAACTCTTACATCCTCTGGCAAATCCCGAAAAAAAAGTGATTGAAGCCATGCGCTATGCCTCTATCGGCGGCGGTAAGGCATTACGTCCTTTCTTGTTGATGCAAACAGCACAACTGTTTGGCATTTCTCCCATGCAAAGCATCCGAGTGGCAACGGCTCTAGAAATGGTTCATTGTTATTCCTTAATTCATGACGACTTACCGGCTATGGATGACGATGATTTGCGTCGTGGGAAACCTTCTTGTCATAAGCAGTTTGATGAGGCAACTGCTATTCTGGCGGGAGACGGACTTTTAACACGAGCCTTTGAAGTGTTAGCCAGTGATAAAACATGGGTTGATCCTGTCGTCAGATGTGAACTCATCAGTTTATTAGGAAACGCCGCCGGTATGCATGGCATGGTAGGGGGACAAATGTTAGATTTAATGAGTGAAGGTGATTTAGAACTCTCTTTAACAGATATTGTCCGTTTACAATCTTTAAAAACAGG
>CASDQF010000043.1 GCA_949282845.1 uncultured Alphaproteobacteria bacterium
AACACGTAAGATACCATAAAAAAGAAGCAAACAGTTAAATTATCTGAATGTTTGAGAACCAGGATAATTAAAGTTTGTAATCCAGCAAAGATAAATGTCGTCAGGAAAGTCCAACCTAATAATTCGGCAAAGGTTCGTCTATTCTCAAAAACGGTCTTCAGATTAACCACATTTTTAAAAGCGAACCGTTGAGCAAATAAAGGATAAGCATAGGCGAAATAAACTAAGACACCGATGGCGACACAAAGGAAAGTCCATATTCCAAAAGGTTGTGGCAAAAAGTCGCCTGCAACAGAGGAGGGGGGCGCCGTTAGAGTGAAAATACGTTTGACTTGTTCATCGAGTAAAGCATAAATTCCGGCGAGGACAGGAAAGCTGAAAAGTAGAGCTTTCCCAAGTAGTTTTAGGAAAAACAGGAAGTGAATTGTCGGCGGATATTGAAACAAATCTCTTTTGGCTCTGGCGAAATAATAATTAAAGAAAATTAAATGTATTAAAGCCATAAAGAAAGACATTAAAACGACTATTTGCAAGAAAATGAAAATTAAATATGTGTTTTCTGAAATAATGACAAAAAAGCCGAAGATAAATTGTAATAAGGCTGTTTCGGAATCGAATGGTATAGAAATAAGATACCTGAAAGCCGGAACTTTCATTAAAACTTCCCAGTTGATGAAAGCATCCAGAAAAAAGAAAATAACGAACACCCAAGTCATCCAAAAGCCGCCTTGAAAGGTGCGTTTATGAACTGCAAATTTTGCGGCATCATACAATGAGAGCATTTTACCTCCGTTTTTTTTCGTATCACTATACTTGTTTTTAGTCTTGTTTTCAACAAAATAACACATAAAGTCGGTTTTGCTTTGTTTAAAAAGATAAAAATCATGTTTCTTTCGTAATAAAATATTGACGAATGTGAGAAAAATGCTAGGATAGGAGGAAAAGAAAGGAATAGTGAAAAATGACAACTGAAAATAGTAATTTAGCTGGTTTGGATCAACGTACCATTCGGATAGAGAAGCTTAAAAAACTAGAAAATATGGGTATTAATGCGTACCCTCATATTTTTAATCCGGATTTTACATCTAAAGCTTTAAATGAAAAGTATGCAACATTGGCGAATGAAGAACAAACAGAAGATGAAGTGAAAGTTGCAGGGCGTATTCGTGCTATTCGTAATTCTGGTATGTTTATGGATTTATATGACGATACCGGGAAAATCCAAATTTTTTCGTCTTTAGAGAACTTGCCACAAAGTGAAAAAGATGTGTTAGCATTGTTGGATTTGGGAGATATTATAGGTGTGACTGGGACTGTTCGCCGCACGAAACGGGGAGAGCTTTCTGTTGCAACAAAGCATTTAGATGTTTTGGCTAAGTCATTACAGGTTTTGCCGGAAAAATTCCACGGTTTACAAGATCAAGATACAAAATATCGTCAACGTTATTTAGATATGATGATCAATCCTGACACAACACGAACGTTGATTATGCGGAGCCAAATTATTTCAGCTATTCGTGAATTTTTGAACGGATTAGGTTTTTTGGAAGTGGAAACGCCTATTTTGCATCCTATTTTGGGGGGAGCAAATGCGAAGCCTTTTATTACACATCATAATACATTAGATATGGATTTATATTTGCGAATTGCTCCGGAATTGTATTTGAAAAGACTGATTATCGGTGGCTTGCCGGCCGTATATGAAATTGGTCGTAATTTCCGCAACGAGGGAATGGATACGCGGCATAACCCGGAATTTACGATGATGGAATTATATTGGGTTTATAAAGACTATAATGATATGATGGATTTGTTCGAACAAATTGTTCAGTATGCCGCTATGAAAGTGTTGGGAACAACAACAGTCTCTTTTGATGGAAAAACTTTCGAGTTGGGAGGACATTGGCCTCGTCGTTCGATGTTGGATTTGGTTAAAGAAGAAACAGGTATCGATTTTGAGGCTTTCGAAACAAATGCAGAAGCTGTGGAGGCTGCTAAAAAACTACATGTAGAAGTCCCGGAAAATGCTTCTTGGGGGCTTGTTGTCTCTACTGTTTTTGAAGAAAAATGCGAACATAAACTGATGGGACCGATTTTCGTTATTGATCATCCTAAGGATATTTCACCGTTAACAAAAGAACACCGTGCTAATAAACGTTTGGTGGAACGGTTTGAGCCTTTTATCAATACTTGGGAGGTCGGTAATGCTTATTCAGAACTCACCAACCCGCTGGACCAACGCGAGCGGCTGGAAGAGCAAGTCAAAGCCCGTGAAGCTGGCGATGATGAGGCAAATATGATGGATGAAGATTTCGTCACGGCGTTGGAACATGGTATGCCGCCCACAGGGGGACTTGGCATGGGGATTGATCGGATTGTGATGATTTTAACCGGTTCTTTATCTATTCGGGATGTTATCGCTTTCCCAACAATGCGTAAAAAATAAAGGAGAAACTCATGGAAAAAACAAAATTCGACTTTAAAAAAGAAGCTAAGAAAGTCACTGATTTTTTAGCTCAGTTTAAGGATGTAAAAGAACCGATTTTAACATCTAAAATCGGCCCTATATTAAAAGCGCACATTGCAGTTGTTTACATGATTGGTTTAATCGTGTTAGCAATTTATGCTTTGGTTGCTTTGTTCAGATTCCCAAATGTTTCTGCAATGTTGGGGGGCTTTTTAAGTGTTTTAGTCGCTTTTGTCGTTTTCAGAATGCTTTGTGAAATTTTAGCAGGAGCTCCAGAAAAAAAATCTGAGCCTAAGGCTTTGCCGGCTGTTGTTTCAAAAGCAAAAACAGCTCCTAAATCGACGCCTAAGAAAAAATAAGATATACGCTGTTTAAAAGACATCTCCTGCTTCTGTTCCTGACAGAGGCAGGAGTTTTTTTTGAAAATTTATTAAAAAAACTTGACTGAGAGTATACTCTAAGTTTTATGCTTTAAAAAGCAAAGGAGGGAAACATGAAAAGACGTGATTTTTTAAAATTGACATCTAGCTTTCTTTTTTTAGGTTTGATAGGCAAAACTTTTGGTATAAAAAGTGCTGTTGCGGCGGCTGGTTCTGCTTCTGCAAAGCAAAAGTTGTCTGATTCGCAAAAGGCGACGGTTTATTTTTCTCGCGATATCAGTTCAGAAGCTCTTATAAAGCTGTATGATAAAATCAGTCAAAATATTGGTGGAAAAGTAGCTATTAAATGGCATTCAGGGGAGCCTCATGGTCCAAATATTATTCCACGTGACATGGTTAAGGCCCTTCAGGAACATATCCCTAATAGTAGTCTGGTTGAAACAAACACGCTTTACGTCGGTGCGCGTCAAACGACACAACAACATAGAGAAACTTTAAAAATAAACGGCTGGGATTTTTGTAAAGTGGATATTATGGATGAAGATGGTGCTGTCATGTTGCCGATTAAAAATGGTAAGCACTTTAAAGAAATGTCTGTCGGGAAACATATGCTGGATTATGATTCAATGGTCGTTTTGACGCATTTTAAAGGCCATGCAATGGGGGGCTTTGGTGGTTCTATGAAAAACATAGCTATTGGTTGTGCGGATGGTCCTGTCGGAAAAAAGATGGTTCATGAAGCACCGGACGATCATGATTATTCAAAATGGCGTTCAGGAGCTCGTTTTATGGAAAATATGGCAGATTCCGCAAAGGCAACGGTTGATTATTTTTCTCCACGCATTGTTTATATCAATGTTTTGCGCAATATGAGTGTCGATTGTGATTGCGCAGGGGTTGATGCAGCTCCTCCTAAAACCCGGAATATCGGTATTCTGGCCTCAACTGATTTGTTGGCTATTGATAAGGCCTCTATAGATTTAGTTTATCAATTACCGGAAAATGAATTGCATGATTTAAAAGAGCGGATTGAAAGTCGAGAGGGGTTACATCAATTAACGGCTATGAAAGAGTTGGGGTTAGGAACTGATGTGTATGAATTAGTCGAAGTTTAACATTCTTTATGAGGAAAAGAGAAAAAAGATGAAAAAAATATTTTTATTTTTAATGGCTTTGTTAACATTAGGTATAACAAAAGGAGAAGCAGAAATGATATCGTCAAAAACACTGATAGCATATTATTCATGGAGCGGTAATACACGTGCGGTCGCAGAAGAAATACAAAAGCAGGTAGGTGGAACTTTATTTGAAATTCAAACAAAAACTCCCTATCCTGAGGCATATCAAGCAACAGTTGATCAGGCAAAGAAAGAAATTGCAGAAGGCTATCGGCCAGAATTAGTTCGACCTCTTCCAGACATGTCAGGATATGATGTCATTTTTATCGGTAGTCCTAATTGGTGGGGAACAATTGCTCCAGCCGTCTCCAGCTTTTTAGCTTCAACAGATTTACAGGGTAAAAAAGTTATTCCGTTTATCACTCATGGAGGGGGATATGCTCAAAATACTATTAAAGATTTGACGGCTCAATGTAAAGGATGTCAAGTAGAAGAAGCTTTCATTGGACATGGAACATCTTCACCAAACAAAGAAGATATAGAAGAATGGCTAAAGAAAGTTAATTATTAAAAACCCTATGAAGCCTATTTTTATAGGCTTCTTTTTTTTGAAAATAATAGAGTAGAAAAGTGTAAAAAAAAATAATTTTCTATATTTCGAAATACAAGTTCTTTACATTGACATACTTAATATAGATATATAACTTAACCAATCGAGTGAGTGTGTCATAAAATGTCGTTAATAAGGAAATTATTTTTCAAGTCTTGTTATGGTCGGAGCATGATAGAAATGCTTGGCATGTTGACGATTGCGTCACTGCTGAGTTTAGGGGCGTTTTTGGGGATAAGACAGCTTCGTATTCATCAAAAGGCAAATGAGTTGGCCTTTACTTGTACTCAAATCAGTCAAGACATGTTAACTTCAGAGAAGATACAAAATCTTCCGGAAGGAAGCTTGATTGAAGAAGTTGATTCAATACAAGTTTTTTCTGTCTCCTCAGATGCTTTTGTATTATCTCTGCCGCCGGTATCTGAGCCAATTTGTCGTGTTTTATTGCCCTTATTTCAAAATGATTACCGTGTCTGGATAGAAGATACATTATGGAATGGAAATGAAGCCGCTTGTGTCGGAGAGGCTATTCAAATTCAATTAGAAAGAAGTATTTCCGGTATATGGGATGAACTGGATTCTTGTGATGTTGGAAAAGTTCCTTTATTTTCTGGAGGCTGCGGATGTCCTGTAGATAAGCCATTGTTAGTTGAGGGAGAATGTTCTGCGTCTTGTCCTCCTGATCAAAAAGCAGGAAGTAATGGATTATGTTGTGCGGAACTGAATGAAGAAGGAAAGTGTTGTCAAACATTTTATGATTATGATAAGGCCACGGTCTGTTGTGAAAAAGGGGAAACAGCCTATACAAATGCTTATCACAAAGCTATGTGTTGTCCGGCCTCTTCAAAATTATCTGAGGTTGGCGTTTCTTGTTGGGGTGAGCAAATAAAAGCGTGTTGTCCCGTTGGTTTTTCTCCGCTGATGAAAAACTGTAATCAACCTAAATGTTGTGTAGATGAACATTTCTATGATCTTTCAAGAAATGTTGCCGTTCCGGTCTGTTGTGGTGAGGGATATATTGGCTATTCTCCTGGTTATAATGGCTATTGTTGTCCTGTTCATTTAAATTATCATTTAGATATTGTTATCTCAAAAGATGAAGGATGCTGGTATGTTGATTTGAAAACTTGTTGTCCTGAGGGATATATTGGCTATCTTTCTGAAACAGATATGAATAATCGATGTTCCCGAGAAAAAAGATGTTGTCCCGTTCAAAATTTGGTAGATGGTCATTGCTCCGGCGGCGATATTGAGACCTATAGAGGTGCTCCAAACGGTCAAATGATAGATGGTTGAACAATATCTTTTAAAAAGGCTTGAAAAAAGATTGCTTTCTTTTAAAACAACAAGAATATAATTTTATGTTATATTTTGGGAGTAAAAGAGTATATGCGTCACTCAAAAGTCTATTTAATACGGCTCAGCTTTGCTTTTATTATCGGCGTTTTTTTTCTATTTGCTTTTATGGGGGTCAAACATATAACGCCTTTTTTGAAAGGGCAATTTGGTCCGGCATTGTTGCACTTTATTTCTCAGCCAAAACTGATTATTGGTGGAATCGTTTTAGGATGGATTTTAATAACGCTTTTGTTCGGTCGGTTTTATTGTAGTTTGTTTTGTCCTCTTGGATTAGCACAAGAAATTGAAATGTTGCTTTTTCATCGAACAAAAGGAATAAAGAAAAATAGTTTACTTTTGCGTTGGGCTTTGGCGTTAATATTTTGGGGAAGCTTTTTAGGAGGGACAAACGCACTTTTACGATTTGTCGAGCCTTATTCTCTTATCGGAAATATCTTGTCGTTTGGAATCGTCGGTTTGTGCATTGTCTCTTTTATTTTAATTTTAGCTTTGCCGTTTGGGCGCTTTTTTTGCACACATGTGTGTCCTGTCGGGGCTATTTTGGGAGGTTTATCTAAATTTTCGTATTATCGACTTCATATCGGTGACAAATGTGTTCATTGCGGGCGATGTGAGCAAAATTGCCCCGCAGGGTGCATGCACCAGGCAGTATATTCAATTGATAATACGCGGTGTGTTCGTTGTTTAAAATGTGTGTCGAATTGTCCTGTTGGAGCCATAAGCCTGGCGCATGTAAAAAAAGCGCCCGTTATTTCATCAAAAGAAGCTTTAAAAGGAGAAGCGTCTCATAAAGCGTTAAATTTAAGTCGTCGTCGGTTGTTGAAAAGTGCAGGATTAGGTCTCTTATGTGCTGGAGCTGTTGCGACTGGTCATTGGATTAAACAGACAGCTCGCAGTGTAAAGTTGCGTATTCTGCCTCCGGGAGCCGGTTCGGTCGAACGATTTTTAAATCGTTGTACAAACTGTAATGCATGTGTTGAAAATTGTCCGCAGGGCATTATTCGAAAGGCAGATCAAGATTTCGCAAGACCCTTTATTGAGTTTGATAAAAGTTTTTGTCGATTTAAATGCCATCGTTGCTCAAGTGTTTGTCCAACGGGAGCTTTACGAAAGCTTGCATTATCAGAAAAACAAAAGACACGAATCAGTATTATGAATATTGATAGATTAGCTTGTATCGGATGTTATGAATGCGTTAAGGCTTGTCCGAAGAAAGCTCTTTCTGTCGTGCGAGGACAACGCGTTCCGGCGTATGATGTTTTGTCTTGTATCGGCTGTGGTAAATGTCAGAGTGTTTGTCCGATGGGGGCTATTACGGCAGAAGCAATTCCCGAACAAGTTTTATTGACACAATCTTTGTCGAATAACTGACTTTTTCCTGGACAATGATAGCTTTTTTCTTTTATGATAAGAAAAAAGGAAAAAGAATGACGCCCGTAAAACTTTTTGATTTAAATATGGGAGAATTACCCACCAAAATTCCTCTTCTCAGTTTACCAGGAACAGTATTAATGCCTGGAGGTAAATTATCTGTTCGTTTGGTTGAACCGAAGCAAATGATGATGGTTTTCGAAGCATTGGCGCATGGTCGAATGATAGGGATTGTGCAGAAGAAAGAGCAAGGAAAAGGTTTTTATGATGTCGGATGTGCCGGACGAATAGCAGGTTTTATGGAAGGTGAAACGGATTCTTTAATGTTGCATCTTGTTGGTGTATGTCGTTTTCGAGTTTTAAGCTGTTTCAAACAAGATGACCATGTTATGGCAGAAGTGATATATGCTCCATTTCAAAAGGATTTTCAAGAAATAAAGCCATTATTTGACACAGAGGCTGTTTTATTTGCTTTAGATATATATGCACGAGCTAAGAGACTTGATCTTGATTCAGATTTATTTCGAGGTCTTTCAGCTCAGCGATTGATTGCTGTTTTAGTTTCTTTGCTGCCGTTTGAACCGTCTGAAAAGCAAGCGCTTATGGAAAAAGAAGATTTAAATGAATGTGCAGCGACACTTTTGACAATTTTGAAAATGGAGGCTGTTCCGGACTCAGGGAAAGGACGCGGATTATGTTAAAACAAATCGGACATTGGGTAAAAGGTTTTTTATGGATAGCTTTTGGTGTTTTTATTGGTATCTCATTATTGAGTTATCATTCGACCGATCCGTCTTTAAATACGACAAGTACAATGTCCGTTCAAAATTGGGCGGGTTTGTCGGGTTCATATATAGCAGATTTTTTAATACAAGGATTTGGTTTGGCAGCATGGTTATTAGTCCTGGGACTGATAATGAAAGGTATATGGGCGATCATAAATTGTTCGGCTAAATATTCAAATTGGCGCTCTTTTGGTTTTATAATATTATTTTTGTTTGCCGCTGTTCTTTTAGGTCCTCTTGACAAGGGGGGCGTTGTTGGCTTTTTTAGCTTTCGATTCATGCCTTTTATTCCAACTGTTGGACAAGTGTTTTTATGGGGTATCTGGGGAGTTTTAGCTTTATTGGTTTTCCAAATTCCAGTTGGTTCTATGATTCGTCGTTTGACGGGATTAAGATTACCGCATCTTTCTATGCCTTTATTCTTTCGGAAAAAGGAAGATAAGGTTATATCGAAAGTTGAACCTGTCGTATCCTCTAAAAAAGTTGTAAAAAATTCTTCTAAGCCAATCACGCAGGTGAAAAAGAAACATCAAAAGGATGGGTTTAATTTGCCGTCTGTTAATTTATTAGACGACCCTAAAGCTCAAAACAAAGAGTCATTAACGAAAGATATGATGGATAATATTTCTCGTCGATTAGAGGCTGTTTTAGGACAGTTCGGTGTAAAAGGAACGATTCAACGCGTCAGTCCCGGTCCGGTTGTGACACTTTATGAGTTTGAGCCAGCAGCAGGAGTGAAAACTGCGCGCGTGATAGGATTGGCTGAGGATATAGCGCGAGCCATGAGTGTTGTTTCGGTTCGTATGGCTGTTATACCTGGTTCGTCAGTTATTGGTATAGAAATGCCTAATAGGAATAGGCAGACAGTTTTTATTAAAGAATTAATAGATTTACCTGCTTTTGCAGAGCATACAGGGGCGCTTCCATTAATTTTAGGTAAGAATATCGGTGGTAATCCTTATTTTGCAGATTTAGCCAAAATGCCTCATTTATTGGTTGCCGGTACAACCGGTTCAGGGAAATCAGTTGGTATCAATACAATGATTTTATCTCTGTTATATCGTTTTACGCCTGATGAATGTCGTCTCATTATGGTTGACCCTAAGATGTTGGAATTATCGGTTTACAATGGTATTCCGCATTTACTGACGCCTGTTGTGACGGAACCTGGTAAAGCTGTTGTTGCATTGAAGTGGACGGTTCGAGAGATGGATGATCGATATCGTCAAATGGCTAATTTAGGTGTTCGTAATATAGAACTTTACAATAAAAAAATTGCAGAAACATTGGCCGCAGGGAAAACATTAACACGACAAGTTCAAACAGGTTTTGATCCAGAAACGGGTCGTCCGATTATTGAGACACAAGATATGGATTTAACACCAATGCCGTATATTGTTGTTATCGTAGATGAAATGGCAGATTTGATGTTGACGGCGGGTAAAGATATTGAAATAGCGGTCAGTCGGATTGCAGCTAAGGCGCGAGCGGCGGGTATTCATATGATTATGGCGACGCAGCGTCCGTCTGTTGATGTCATTACCGGTACGATTAAGGCTAATTTCCCCTCACGGATTGCTTTCCAAGTGACCAGTAAGTTTGATAGTGTGACGATTATTGGCGATAAAGGAGCTGAACAATTATTGGGTCGAGGAGACATGTTGTTTATGGCAGCCGGTATGCGCCCAGTTCGTTTACATGGTCCTTTTGTCAGTGATGAAGAAGTGGAACGGGTCGTTTCTTTCTTGAAAGAGCAAGGAGAAGCGCAATATGTTGAGGCTGTTATGGAAGAAGAGGAAGAAAGTTTTGATGAAGGCGCTGTTTTTGATCGTTCTCAGATGGGTGGGGAAGGCGATTTATATGAGAAAGCAAAAGCAATCGTTCTCCGTGATAAAAAGCCATCCATCAGCTATGTTCAGCGTCAGCTTCGGATAGGTTATAATCGAGCGGCGGATTTAATTGACAGGATGGAGGCTGAGGGAGTTGTTTCAAAAGCCTCTCCGACCGGGCGGCGAGAGATTTTGACAGGAGATAACTAATATTAAAACAGTTCATAAAAAAAGGCTGTTTGATGTTGTGCAATATGTATTCATCATCAAACTTTGAATAGGAGAAAAAAAGATGAAAAAGTATTTATTTATAATCCTTTTAATGTGCTGCGCGATATCTGTTCAGGCAGATGTTCTTCCAGAATTACAAACAGCTGAGAACAAAGCTATTTTAGCGAAAGTTGAAAAGCTGTTGGATGGGATTACGACCATGAAAAGTCGATTTTCGGAGTTTTCATCTAAAGATGGAGATTATATGAAACACGGAGATTTTTATTTGGCTCGGCCCAATCGAATGAGATTAGTATATGATGCACCGACGCAATTAGAGTTTATTGCAGATGGACAATATTTTATCTATCATGATAAAGATTTTGATCAGGTTTCTTATCTTGAAATTAATCAGACACCGGCAGCGATTTTGTTGAAGCCCGGATTTTCATTTGATGATCCTGAATTTTTAGTGACAAATGTGCAAGAGGATTTGGATGAATATCGCATTACGGCGATTAAGAAAGATGAACCGGAGTTAGGGGAATTAACTTTGATTGTTTCTCAAGACCCCGTTGAATTGAAGCAGTGGGAGCTTGTGGATATGAAAGGTATTAAGTCAACAGTGAGTTTATATGAGATAGAAGAGAATATTCCTATCAAGGCTGATTTATTTGTCTTTATACCTCCCGAGGATTAAGCTTTTATGATTATGATATTTTATACGGGAAAGAACTTTTTTTTCGTATAGTTAACTTTAAAAAATGTTATATGGTTTGTTTACGAAAGTTATAGATGGACCATCCGATTGCAAGTAAGCATAATAATAAAGGAATAAGATTCCCCATTCTTCCATATAAAGTTGGGGGAAATGCTCGAGGTAAATCCGCGTCAAGGACACCTTCCAATCCAAGGGGAAGAGAATCGATGATTTCCCCTGTCGGAGATATAACGGCACTAATGCCTGTTCCGGCAGCTCGTACGACGGGTAAACCTTCTTCAATAGCGCGCATTTGAGCGGCGGCCAAATGTTGATAAGGCCCTGCACTTAACCCATACCAACCGTCATTTGTCACATTGATAAGCCATTCCGGGCGATATTTTTTTTGAACAACGTGCCCTGGGAAAATAACTTCATAACAAACCAACATCCCAGCCGGTGGAGCATTTGGAACACGAACTGTTCGAACATGAGGGCCTTCTGCGAAATCAGAATGTATTGGTACAATCTTATCGAATGGCAGAATTCCTCGTAGAGGGACATATTCTCCAAAAGGGACTAAATGAGCTTTATCATAAGTACTTTTAATTTCTCCCATATCGTTTAAGACAAAAATACTATTAGCAAGTTGGCGTGTTTTAGGATCTGTTAATCGTAAGCCTCCAGTAATTAAAGTTCCTCCTTGAGGAACGGCGCTAATTGTCATGGCTCTTGCCTCTATATCAACATTTAACAGATAAGGGATAGCAGATTCTGGCCATATCACATGTGTGACTTGTTTTTGCCCGGCTTTTTTACTTAACCGAATGTGCTTCATTAGATTTTCTTCTCGAGCAATTGGATCCCACTTGAGTGTTTGAGAGATGTTGGGTTGCACCAAACGTAATCGAACACCCCAGACAGTTTCGTCTTCTGAGGCAGCTAAACGAGCTGTTCCAATCGCTAATACTAATAGGAAAGAGGCAGAAATTGCTGCTAAGAGATTTTTCTTTTTATAAAAATAAGGTGCAGCGAACCAAAAAACAGAAGCAAAAGTTAGACCATATACACCAGTAATAGAGGCGAGTTGTGCGACAGGAAGACAGGAAATCCAAACAGAACCTAATAAATTCCAAGGAAAGCCTGTGAAAATCCAAGAGCGTATCCATTCAAAGAGCGTTAATGAACCGGCTAACATGATCAACCGAGGAAAACCGGGACGGCTCCAATAACATAAAAGTGTCGGGATTGCCCAAAAAATACCAAAAATCAGTCCAAATCCAATCGGAACAATAGGTAAAGCCCATACAAAAGAGCCATTATCAATCATCAAAGCGTTGGTTAACCAAAACATTGAGGCGGTGCCCATACCGGCTCCAAAGCTAAAGCCTAATCCAAATAAAACTTTTTTATTTTGAGCTTGATTGATAAATGCAAACCAGACAGGAAATAAAACAAACATCAACCAAAATAGACCGGCAGGGACAAAACCAAGCGCTGAAATAAGTCCCATTCCGAAGCTAATAAATAATTGTTTCTTTATTTTCATGAAAGGCTCCTTTTTTATTCAGCCTAACAGACTTTTTTTGAAATTCAAATGAGATTTTAAATAGAACGGCTATTTTTTGTGTGAAGGGTATCAGCGACTTTCAACTCTTTGGGGGAGTTGGACATTTGTTTTGCTCCTATTGCGATTTTTTCTTTAGCTGTGGGTGTCCAAATATACTCGTTACCATTTTTCTTTCGTTCCGTGTCAATGATGTAATACATTTCCTCTAGTGTTTTAATTTTTCCATGGACAAAATCTCTTAGAGCCGGTTCTACAATTTTATGCGCATCATATTCCATTCTATCAGGGTTGCTGTAATTATTAAGTTGTGCTTTCGGCGTAAAACCGATGCTTTTAAAAGTTAAAATATCTTTTAATCCATCACCGATGAATTGTGTCGCCTCTCCGAATACGTTGTTTTTGTGGCGAAAGGCATGAGCTATTTCAGGGAGAAGATAATCTACATTTGCTTCAGCGTTAAATGTTTCGTGACCTAAGAAATGTTCAGGAATGAGATAAACCGTATCTTTGCCATATAAAGAAGGTTTAAAATGAGCAGTTTTCCCATGGCGATTGTATTCAATTATACGTCCCATGAGGGTCATATTTTCTTCTGTTTGATTGCGAATTTCAGGATATCCACATACGCGCCAAAGTTGGTATAGTCGATCTTTCATTTCTAATTCTTCTGAGGGTTTTGAAGTATATAATTGTGCATATTCGTTTAGATATTTTTTGCTTTCTTCGTCTTGAGGCGCCAGAACTTCTTCATATGTATTTCCAAAAACGTTCATTTGTTCTTGAAGAGGATAATAAGAGCAGGCTTTTTTCTCTTCATCCATAAATGTATATGTCGCTTTTCCTGCTTTTCGAGCAGCTTTTAGTTGTTGATTTTCTGCATAAGCTGTTTCTGTTTGATAAGTAACGCCATCAAAAACAAATGAAGATTTTTTTTCTTTATATGCACGATAAAGTTCAAAATCAAAGCTAGCGCCGTAAGAATAATCAATGTAATATTTGTGTCCCTCTTTTGTTGTATAAGTTGCGTTTTTTTGATCTCTTGCTTGGCATTCTAACTGAAAATGTTCTTGCATTTCTTCAGGAGATAAAAATGTTGTGGAACCTGTTTCTTCATTTATATCAGAATTAACTTGAGGTGTTTGTTCTTTGTTCTCCGTCATGGTAATCTTTTCATGGAACACCGGTTCTTCTATATTAGGTTCTCCTCCCAATAAGGCACTGCCAGCAGTCATACCGGCTAAAGAAGCACTTAATAATTTTTCTTTCAGACCCATAACAATCACCTTCTTTTATTATATCAAAAGATGTTATTTCTGTCAAAAAGAGGTCTGAAAGTTTTTAAAAACAGGTCTTGCTTTTTTAAATAAAATCGTGTATAAAATGGCGGTGCGGGTGATTAGCTCAGTTGGTAGAGCAGCTGACTCTTAATCAGCGGGCCCAGAGTTCGAGTCTCTGATCACCCACCATTTTCCAAAAGGTATGTGTGATGAAAACAATTTTAATTGAACCTCGGGGGTTTTGCTTTGGCGTTCGACGGGCGCTTGCCTTATTGGAAAAAGCATTGCCTCAAAAGCCCTATGTTTTACATGAAATTGTGCATAACAAAGCGATTATCGATTCTTTTAAAGAAAAAGGCGCTTGTTTTGTTGAGGATTTATCAGAGGTCCCTGATGGTTCTACAGTTGTTTTTTCCGCACATGGTGTTGGAAAAGAGATAGAAAGTTTGGCGGCTCAAAAAAAATTAAGAGTCATTGATACAACGTGTCCGTTTGTGAAAAAAGTTCATGCACATGTCGAGCAACTTGAAAAAGAAGGTTATTCTATCCTTTTAATTGGGAAAAAAGGTCATGCGGAAGTTATAGGGACTTTAGGGCGTTTATCTTCCGAAACATCCGTATTTGTGATTGAAAAAAAAGAGGATATTCCTCAGAAGCTTGATAAAGTCGGCGTTGCGATGCAAACGACTCTTTCTCAGGACGAAACGCTAGCTTTGTTGAAATACATTCAAACACTTTATCCAAATGCTATTTTGGAAAATGGGATTTGCTTAGCAACCACAGAACGACAAGCGGCAGTCAAAGCTTCTTCTTGTTCTACAGTATTGGTTGTCGGAGATACACATTCTTCCAATGCCAAACGATTAGTAGAAGTCGCAAAAGCAAGTGGTAAAAAAGCCTATTTAATTGAAACTCCGGCAGATTTACGTGGATTGAATTTACAAGAGCCTATTGGAATAACAGCAGCCGCTTCAGCACCTGAGAGCATGGTTCAAGCTGTTTATCAGGTTCTTTCCGATATGTCATAATTTTTACTTGTTTATTTTTAATTTTTTGAGAGCTCTTGTGTATTTTTTTCTTTTTCTGCGATTTTGAAAAGAAAGCTAGCAACATCGCGGAATATGTGGTAAATAAAAAAGAGAATGAATAGCAGAGGATGAAAACACAATGGGAAATATTTTAAAAGAAAAAAAAATCATGCCATTATTGGCAGCACATGCGCTTGGTGCTTTTAATGATAACTTAATCAAACATATTTTTGTTTTTTTAACGGCGGTTCATTTAACAGCAGGGAGCGTGTATTGGCAAAGTGTTGCTTTTGTTCTTTACGGCTTAGCTTTTTTAACAACAGCGTTGTTTGCCGGTCCTTGCTCAGATAAAATCGAACGAAATCGTTTAATCCAGTGGATTAAATTAGCTGAAATCGGTGTGATGGGATTAACAATGATTTCTGTTTTATATGAAAGCCGTTTGCTTATGTTGCTTGCGTTGACTTTGTTGGGAGGTTGCACTTCATTTACACGTGTTGTTAAATATGCCATGATACCCAATCTGGTCAAAGATAAGAACCTTTTAGCGGCTAATGCTTCTTTTAAGGGTATAACTTTTGTGGCGGCTATTGTTGCCAGTTTGTTATTTTTAATGTTTGTTCCTTTGGAAGACGCTCTTCCTATTTTTGGCGTTTTTTTAATTGTTTCTTCTGTTTTGGGATATTTGTTCGTATTGCGTTTACCATCCTTAAAGGCTTCAGATGCGGGGCTCGTTATTTCCGGTAATCCTTGGGAATATTTGTCTTCTTTTAGTGGTTTTGTTGAAAAAGTCCCTCAGTTTAAGTTTTATTTAGTATCCATGGCGTGGTATTGGCTTTTAGGGAGTGTTGTTTTATTTTTCGCTGTTGATTTTTTAACAGATGTTCTTGGAGTACAAAAATCAGTTTTAATTTTGTTGACGGTTTTGTTTTCTGCTGGTTATATAATTGGTTCTTTCTTATGTACCTATCTTATTGATAGATGTCGTTGGCAAAGCCTAGCTCCGCTTTCTGCTTTAGGTATTTCCTTGTTTTTGATGGATACTTTATGGGCAGCCGTATCATTGGAGCCTCATACGGTTCAGTTGACATTAGGGCAATTTTTAGACTTAGGTTTAGGTGTAAGCCGGTTAATGTTTGATATTTTTGCCATGGCTTTGTGCGGAGCTTGTTTTATTATTCCGTTTTATCCTCTGTTACAACGCGCTACACCGGATAAATTTCGAGGTCGTATGTTTGGTTTTTCCAGTGTATTGGGGAGTATGGCTGTTTTAGGTGGTGTTTTGATTGTTGCATCACTGACGTTATTGCATGTGTCTATTTTAGTGACTTTTTCAGCGTTAGCTGTTCTTAATATCTTTTTTGCTATTTATGTTGCTCAGATTTTGCCGTTTGAAACACGGCAACGGTTATGTCGTCGTCTTTTGAAATTTTTCTTTAAAGTAAAAGTAGAGGGATTAGAGAATTTGAAAAAAGCCGGACCTCGTGTTTTAATGATTCCTAATCATACTTCTTACTTGGATGCCTTATTGATTTCGGCATTTGTAGATCAAAAAATTACTTTTTCTTTAACCAATGAACTGTCAGACAAATGGTGGGTTCGGTTGCTATGTAATTTAATGGATGTGAAAGCGCTAGATCCTCAAAGTCCGTTGGCTGTTAAAACGATGGTTGGAGAAATTAAAGCCGGTAAGTTATGTATGATTTTTACGGAAAGTCGGATTGCCAATGGAAATACGCAGATGAAAATTTATGAAGGACCTGCGTTGATGGCAGAGAAAGCATCCGCATGTATTTTGCCTATACAAATTTTAGGCGCTGAGCATGCTTTTTTGACGCGGATGAAAGGTCGTTCAGAACGTCGTTTTTTACCACAAATTACTTTGAAGTTTTTGCCGGCAGTTGATTTTACGCCTAAAGCTGGTCTTTCTTTCCGAGAAGCGCGACGTATTTCCAGCAATAAGCTGTATGACATGCTTTCGTTGATGGCTTTTGAGTCTTATAATTTAGATAGAACTTTGTTAGAAGCCATGATACACACCATGCATGCGGTTGGTCGTCGTAAACCGATGTTGGAGGATACTGAACGCAAACCTTTGACTTACCAACAAGTTTTTATGAGAGCTTTTGCATTAGGAGGCTTGATCAATAAAGTTCTTCCGGATGAAAAAATGTTAGGCGTTATGCTACCGACTTCAAATGCTGCTGCTTTAACGGTTCTGGGACTACATGCGTATGGGAAAATACCTGCCATGATTAATTTTACTTCTGGACCAAAGCAGGTCATATCAACTTGTCGAACAGCGCAAGTGAAAACAATTTTAACAGCTCGTAAAGTTGTGGCTTTAGGGAAATTAGATGCTTTAGTCGACTGTTTGGTAAACGAGGGCATTCAAATTGTTTATTTGGAAGATTTGAAAAAACATCTCACAATAAAAGATAAACTGTTTGCTCTATATGCGATGTTATCACCGATGCGTGCTTATCGTCGCAGTGCAAAAGAAGTGAAAGCAACAGATCCGGCGGTTGTCTTGTTTACTTCTGGTTCAGAGGGGCTTCCTAAGGCCGTTTTATTAAGCCATCGCAACTTTTTGGGTAATATCTGTCAAGTTCCTTGTATGATTGATATTTTCCCTCATGATGTTATGTTGAACTGTTTGCCAATGTTCCATTCTTTTGGGTTGATGGCTGGAACTTTTTTACCGCTTGTTATTGGTTTTAAGACGGTTTTGTACCCAACTCCATTACATTATCGTATTATCCCGGAATTATGTAGTTCAACACGGGCGACTATTTTATTCGGGACAGATACTTTCTTGGCTGGATATGCTAAATGTGCAAACCCGTATGATTTTAACAGCTTGCGTGTTGTTGTGGCAGGCGCTGAAAAGCTAAAAGATGAAACGCGTCGGCTTTGGTCTGAAAAATTTGGGCTCCGCATTTTGGAAGGTTATGGTGCAACGGAATGTTCTCCTGTTATTGCAGTTAATACTTTTATGCATAACAGATTGGGTTCTGTCGGACAACTCATGACCGGTATGAGCTATCGGTTGAAAAATGTTCCCGGCATTAAAGAGGGAAAAGAATTAGTTGTTAAAGGACCTAATATTATGTTGGGATATATGCGTCCTGAGAAACCCGGTGTTTTACAACCGCCAAAAGATGGTTGGTATGAAACAGGTGATATTGTAGATATTGATACGGATGGTTTCGTCTTTATTAAAGGTCGTTCCAAGCGGTTTGCTAAGATTGGTGGTGAGATGGTCTCTTTATTAGCTGTTGAGCAAGTCATAGAAAAGAAATGGCCTGGTTTTATCAGTGGAGCGGTTTCAGTCCCAGACCCTAAAAAAGGAGAGCAAATTATCTTGATAACAACGTGTGGTGATATTAATCAAGAAGGGTTAATTCTTGCTTTTAAAGAGGCTGGAATTACCGAATTGGCTATTCCTAAACGGATTATTTTAACAGATACGCCTCCTTTATTGGGAACGGGGAAGTTTGACTATGTGAGTGCTCAGGATATGGCGCAAAAGGCAGTTGTTGGATAGTTTAAAAGTTCGATGAAATACTTCGTCGATCTATCATAAATCATTTAAAACTGGCTCACCATACTTAGGATCTCCTTTATCTGAAGAAAGACAATATCCACTTTCTGAAGGTATGTCACTATAATAGAACTGATAAAATAATTCTTTTATACAATATTTAGTGTCGCTTTCATAATATTCTTCATGTATAACTTTTTCATTAGAGAGAGGACGTTCGATTGTCGATGTGAATTCTTCTCCGCAGTAATATACACCACCGTTTTTTCGAATTTGATAATCTTGTTTTTGTGAATATATATAATCGGAAGCTTCACTTCCTGATTCGTCTTGATTAAGATATCCACCACAACAATTACTGTTAACGGCACCGACGATTGTCCAATTATGTTGAGAAGATGTATCTTTTTTGATTTCACAACAAGCATATCCATCCTCGCCAACGCCATTTGTATAATTTTTGACGAGTTCGTGGGTTGTTGTATCACAGCATTGAGCGGAAGAACCATTCCAATAAGCTTCTTCATTCGTTTTACAGACTTTATAAGCTTGTCGGTTAACTGTTTTTGCGTTTGCGGTTAAGCAAAAAGAGGATAAAAGTATTAAATATATCAAAAGATTAG
>CASDQF010000044.1 GCA_949282845.1 uncultured Alphaproteobacteria bacterium
CTTTTTATAAACGGGGTGCATAACACGACGTTCGACACGGACAACGACAGTCTTATCCATTTTGTCAGAAACGACAACACCTTGTAAAATACGTTTAGGCATCTTATACCCCTTTCTTTGCTAAACGCTCTGTCTGAAGCGTTTTGATTTTTGCAATTTCACGACGCACCTGACGACGGCGATTTGTATTCGCCAGCTGACCAGTTGCCTGTGAAAAACGCAAGTTGAGAGACTCTTTACGCAACTCTTGAACTAAATCATTCAATTCTGCGTCAGTTTTAGCTCTTAAATCCTTAATTTTCAACATCATTAAACCTCTTCACTTGCAGAACGCGCAATGAATTTCGTTTTAATCGGCAACTTAGCTGCAGCCAATGCAAACGCTTCACGAGCGACTTCTTCTGACACACCGTCAACCTCAAACATAATCCGTCCTGGTTTTACACGGCAAACCCAGAATTCAACCGACCCTTTACCTTTACCTTGACGAACTTCAGGCGGCTTTTTGGATACAGGAACATCTGGAAAAATACGAATCCACATTTTTCCTTGACGTTTCATCGCACGAGATATTGCACGACGAGCTGCTTCAATTTGACGTGCTGTCACACGTTCCGGCTCCAACGCCTTCAGGCCGTAAGACCCAAAATCCAGGGTCGAAGCACCTTTTGTCAGGCCATGAATACGACCTTTAAAGGCTTTACGGAATTTTGTTCTTTTAGGAACTAACATAATCTAAACCCTTTCTTACCGTTGTTCAGCCAAGCGCTTGTCTTGAGCCATCGGATCATGAGCCATGATTTCACCCTTGAAAATCCAGACCTTAATCCCGCAGCAGCCATAAGCCGTATGCGCCGTTGCTGTTCCATAATCTACATCAGCACGCAAAGTATGCAATGGAACACGACCCTCACGATACCACTCAACACGTGCAATTTCTGCGCCACCTAATCGACCACCGCAGGTGATACGAATACCTTGTGCACCTAAACGCAACGCTGTTTGAACAGCCCGTTTCATCGCACGACGGAAGGAAACACGGCGTTCTAACTGCTGCGCAACACCATCGGCCACTAAAGTTGCATCCAATTCAGGCTTGCGAACCTCTACAATATTTAAATTGACTTCACTACCCGTAATCTTTTGTAAGTCATTGCGTAAAGCATCAATATCTTGACCTTTCTTACCAATGACAACGCCAGGACGAGCTGAATAAATTGTTACTCTGGCTTTTTGAGCCGGCCGTTCGATCACAACTCGAGCAACCCCAGCCATTGCCAGCTTTTCCATGATATATTCACGGATTTTTAAATCTTCATGCAACAACTTGGCATAATCTTTCTTACCGGCAAACCAGCGAGAATCCCAAGTCTTATTGATGCCTAATCGAAGACCATTCGGGTTAACTTTCTGTCCCATTAGACTTTCTCCTCTTGTTCACGAACGACAATCGTCAGATTTGAAAAAGCTTTCAAGATTTTTCCCGCACGACCTTTAGCCATCGGATGAAATCTTTTCATTACCATTGCTTTTCCAACATAGGCTTCCGCCACAAACAGACGATCAACATCCAGGTTATGATTGTTTTCTGCGTTCGCAATTGCGGACATCAGAACTTTTTTCACATCCCCAGCTACGCGGCGATTAGAAAAAGCCAATTCCGATAAAGCTTTACTTACCGCCAATCCACGAATAGATTGTGCGACCAAATTCAGCTTACGGGGGCTGGTACGAATAGCCCGAGCTCTTGCTGTCACCGCTTTTACTTCTTTCTTTTCAACCATCGTCATTAAACCTTTTTAACTGCTGCTTTCTTATCGCCTGCGGTATGACCATTAAAAGTTCTTGTCGGAGCGAACTCCCCAAGTTTATGACCAACCATATTTTCTGTTACCAGAACAGGGATAAACTTCTTACCATTATACACGCCAAAAGTCAAGCCCACAAAATCAGGCAATATTGTTGAACGACGAGACCAAGTTTTAATCACTTCATGACGTCCTGCTGCTTTTGCTTTCTCAGCTTTCGCCAGCATATAACCGTCAACAAAAGGACCTTTCCATATTGAACGAGTCATTTAGTCTCTCCTATTTCTTTTTACTCAAATGACGAGAACGCATAATCATACGATCTGTTCTCTTATTCGTGCGGGTCTTAGCCCCACGTGTACACTTACCCCAAGGCGTTGCCGGAGCACGTCCACCATTGCCACGACCACCATGAGGGTGATCAACTGGGTTCATCGCAATACCGCGCGTTTGAGGTCTAATACCGAGCCAACGTGAACGACCTGCTTTTGCTAATGTCGTATTTTGCTTGTCAGCATTCGATACAGCTCCGATTGAAGCAAGACATTCTCCACGAACCATTCTTAGCTCTCCGGAGTTCAAACGTAACTGTGCATATCCGCCATCTTTACCAATCAATTGAGCATAACAACCAGCTGAACGCGCCAACTGTCCGCCTCTTCCTGGTTTCAACTCAACATTATGAACGATCGTTCCAACGGGCATATTTTTCAGAGGCATTGCATTGCCTGGTTTGATGTCCACTTTTTCGGATGATAGAACAACATCTCCGGCTTTCAAACGTTGTGGAGCAACAATATAAGCTTGTTCCCCATCTTCGTATTGAATGAGTGCTATAAATGCTGTTCTGTTCGGATCATATTCTAAGCGTTCAACGGTTGCTGGCATATCCATCTTAGACCGTCTGAAATCAATCACACGGTAAGCGCGTTTATGCCCGCCGCCCCGATGACGGCTGGTGATATGTCCATGATTATTCCGACCGCCAGAGCTCTTCAGCCCTTCAGTCAAAGACTTAACCGGTGCGCCTTTAAACAACTCACTGCGATCAATCGCAATCAGGTGTCTTATCGAAGGAGTTACCGGAGTATATGTTTTTAAAGCCATAATCTTAAATTCCTGTCGTCACATCAATATTTTGACCGTTTTCCAACGTTACGATTGCTTTTTTCATATCGCTCCGTTGACCTTTTGTATTCCGGAACATTTTAACCTTTCCGCGAACACAAGAAGTATTCACAGCCTTTACTTTCACACCGAACAAACCCTCAACAGCCTTCTTTATCTCAGGCTTTGTGGCATCCATAGGCACAACAAAAGTTACTTGCCCTTGTTCGGAAACCTTCATTGCTTTTTCCGTAATGACCGGACGACGCAATACTTCATATAAACGTTCCGTCATTTTCGTTTCAGCATTCTTTTCTGTTGTTTTCTTCATTTTAACAGAGCCTCCAAGTAAGCAACAGCCTCTTTCGATAACACGAGTGTGTCTCGGCGGAGAATGTCATAGACATTGGCTCCTTGTTGAACAAGAACATCAATGCCGACAATATTTCCGGACGCTTTTGCAAAGTTATCATCCAATGAAGCGCCACTTAAAATCAGAGCAGATGTCCACCCTAACTTATCAAAATTGGCCTTCAATTCCTTTGTTTTAGGAGAAGCTGCTTTTACTTCATCCAAAACGAAAAGCTTTCCATCTTTTACTTTGGCAGACAAAGCACACTTTAAACCTAACTTACGAATTTTTTTATTCAAATCGTGTGCATGATCACGGACAACAGGGCCAAAAGCAACTGCACCATGACGGAACTGAGAGGCACGCAGTGTTCCTTGACGAGCACGGCCTGTTCCTTTTTGTCTAAACGGTTTCTTTGTTGTACCAGAAATCGTAGATAAATTTTTAACCGAATGTGTACCAGCACGGCGTTTTGCCAACTGCCAATTTACAACTCGGGACAGAATATCGGGTCGAACTTCGACACCAAAAACGGCATCCATTAAGTCAATCGAACCGACTTTCTCATTTGCGAGATTGATAACGTCGTATTTCATCGCCGTTATTCCTTTACTTCTTCAGATGCTGTTGTTTCTACAACCGGAACATCAGCAGCAACATCGGCTACAACCTGTTCAGCATGAGCCTCTGCTTTTGCTTTTAATCCAGCAGGCATTGGAACATCTGCAGGAACCGGACGTTTTACAGCATCTTTTACAACCACAACATTCCCGTCAAATCCGGGAACAGCACCTTTAACCATGATTAGGCCTTTTGCCTCATCCAAGTCAACAATCTGCAAGTTTTGAACTGTTACTTGCGAAGCTCCCATATGACCCGGCATTTTCTTGTTTTTGAAAACGCGACCTGGATCTTGACATTGACCTGTAGAACCACCAGAACGATGCGTCAAAGAAACACCATGAGATGCACAGTCACCGCCAAAATTATGTCTTTTCATAACACCGGCAAAACCCTTACCGATTGAAGTTCCTGTCACATCAACATATTGACCTTTAACAAAGTGATTGACACCTAATTCTGAGCCAACAGGAATAACACAATCATCACTGACGCGAAATTCCATAACAGTTCTTTTGTTTCCTACATTGGCTTTAGCAAATTGTACACGTTGTGCTTTAGCAACATTCTTTTCTTTAGCTTTGCCAGCTCCCAACTGTACGGCCACGTATCCATCCTTTTCCAAGGAGCGGACACCGACAACTTCACAATTATCCACTTTTAAGACTGTCACAGGAACGTGAACACCCTCATCGGTGAATAACCGTGTCATGCCTACTTTTTCTGCGATAATACCTGAACGCATGACCTTTTCCTTATAACTTAATCTCAACATCAACACCAGCCGCAAGGTCAAGCTTCATCAAAGCATCAACCGTTTGAGGTGTCGGATCGACAATGTCAAGCACTCTTTTATGAGTACGAATTTCAAACTGTTCTCTGGACTTTTTATCAATATGAGGAGAACGGTTCACTGTAAACTTTTCAATGCGCGTCGGCAGAGGAATAGGTCCCTTTACTTCCGCACCAGTTCTTTTCGCTGTATTGACAATCTCCCGCGTTGATTGATCCAACAAACGGTGGTCAAAAGCTTTTAAGCGAATTCTGATATTTTGACTATCCATTTTTTAAACCTTATCTTTATATGTACTCGAAACGATACTTAAAATATCCTTTTTCTTAATAATAAAAAAACCTTTTAGCAACCATTTCGAGTAGCTAAAAGCACCTTGCCCCGACTCTGGTAGAACTCGGCCCACCCGCCGGAACCCTTAAGAACAAGACGGTAGGAAGATCGTTTTCACCTTCTCCGGCTTGGAAAGTGGAGTTATTATGACATAATGCCATTTTTTGTCAAGCGATTTTTTAATTTTTTTTACATCTCTCTATACTTCTCATAAAAGAATTTTTAAGATATCGGTTTAATATAAAAATAAAAGAAAGAAGCCGAAGAAATTTTATCTTAGCTTCTTTCTAATAAAAAGACTCTTTTTTGATTAGAACTCGATTTAAGCTTAAGCGTTATTTTGATGTTCTTTTAAACGTATCGATACGACCTTTAACATTGGTGCATTATGACCGATTTGCTTTCCGCCAAAAAGAGTACGACGTAACGAATGATTAATAGCTTTTCCCTGCGCATCTGCATCAATTGAACGAATTTCTTTAGCTTTTTCGGAACGTTGTTTTTTTATGAACAACACTTCCTCACGTGTTAAATTTACTTTCTTTTTCTTAGGAAGTTTAGCAATATCCTCAGCTGTCCACCCTTTTTTAGTTTTAGCATTCACATCTGCCCCTTTTTCAATCAGATATTTGACCATCTCTGAATATTCATTCCAACTTGCCATATGTAAAGGTGTCCAACCTTCTTTATCTTTTACATTCACATTAACACCCTTCTCGAGAAGAGGCTTCACTACTCCCATCTGATTTTCCTGGACCGCCCAAAATAAAAGTGCTGGAGTTAATTTAGCATTTACGTCTACATCTTTTTCAAGAAGAAACTTAATTATTTCCAAATGACCTTCCAAAAATGCCTGAAATAAAGGAGAGATATCTAAAAGATCTTTTGCATTTATATTTGCTCCTTTTTCCAAGAGGAAACACACTATTTTAGAAGCATTATACTCACTTATTCAAAACAACAATATTAAAGATTTATTTCTTATGTTAGAAAAATTTTCTTTCAATTTTCTATAAAATACAAAAGTGAAGGGCTCCTTTAAGAGGAGCCC
>CASDQF010000045.1 GCA_949282845.1 uncultured Alphaproteobacteria bacterium
GGGCTCCTCTTAAAGGAGCCCTTCACTTTTGTATTTTATAGAAAATTGAAAGAAAATTTTTCTAACATAAGAAATAAATCTTTAATATTGTTGTTTTGAATAAGTGAGTATAATGCTTCTAAAATAGTGTGTTTCCTCTTGAAAAAAGGACCAGATGTGAATGCAAGAGATAAATATGTGGGAAGGAGAGTTTGTGAGAAAGCTTAAAATAGAAATAATGATTCAAATTCTAGAAAAGGCAAAAGATTTCCAAAAAAAATGTTCTGTGAAAGCTAAGAAAATTCGTTCAGTTGATGTTGATAAAAAATGTAAGTCGGTAGAGCATTCATCATGTCGAGCTCTTTTAGAAAGAAAACAAATAGGCGATAATGGACTGATGCCAATGGTTGTAGCCTCTAGATTTGAGGGACATCAAAAAGATAATTAAACTTTTCAGGTGGCTTCAGCAGAATATGACTTTTTAATTCATTGAAAGTTCGATGGTAAAAATAAATAGGAAAGCTTTAAAAGTTTTTTCTACATTCTTTTCATAAAAGGTTAAAAAAGTTTAAAAAAAGACTTGCAATTATTTAAAAGCATCGCTATAATTGCGCGTCCAGGCTCTTTAAAGGGAGTCGGAGTGTGAGTGCTTTTCTTTGAAGGGGCGTAGCTCAACTGGTAGAGCGTCGGTCTCCAAAACCGAAGGTCACGGGTTCGATCCCTGTCGCCCCTGCCAAGGAAAAGAAACGTTTTTTATAGAAAAGGTGTGTGTATGAGTAAAACAAGTCCGGCAGCTTTTTTAAGGCAAGTCAAACAAGAAATATCTAAAATTACTTGGCCAACTCGTAAAGAAGCTTTTCAAATGACAATTGTTGTGATGGTGATGTGTCTTGTTTTGGCGGTTTTTTTCTTTGTAACAGACCGCATCTCGGCCGCCCTCATTAAGTTTATCTTGGGAATTGGAGCATAAAAAATGGCGATGCGTTGGTATGTTTTACATGTTTATTCCGGGTTTGAACATAAAGTTGCCGACTCGATTAAAGAGCAAGCCGCCAAAAAAGGGTTAGAAGAAAAATTCGGAGATATTTTAGTTCCGACCGAAACAGTCGTTGATATTCAAAAAGGAAAAAAAGTTCAATCTGAACGTAAGTTTTTCCCGGGATATGTTTTAATTCAAATGGATTTAAATGACGATACTTGGCATGTCGTTAAAAATACACCAAAAGTGACAGGCTTCTTAGGTGGTAAAAAGCCTGTTCCGATGACGGCAGCCGAAGCTGAACGTGTTCGTCAGCAAATTCAAGAAGGTGTCGATCGTCCTAAATCTTCAGTCAGCTATGAAGTGGGAGAACAAGTTCGTGTCATTGATGGTCCTTTTGCGTCTTTTGCCGGAGTTGTGGATGAGGTTGATACTGAAAAGTCTCGTTTAAAAGTTTCTGTGACGATTTTTGGTCGTCCGACGGCTGTAGAATTGGAATACGGTCAGGTTGAAAAAAGTTAGTGAACAAAAAGATTTAAGAGGTTCCGATCTTTTTGTTCTCGTGGCGGAGGCGCCAACCTCAGACCACGAACCTTTAAAAGGAATCTGGAATATAAAGAGGTTATAAATGGCAAAAAAAATTATTGGCTTTATTAAGCTGCAAATTCCAGCCGGTAAAGCAAATCCATCTCCTCCTGTTGGTCCGGCATTGGGTCAAAAGGGGTTAAATATTATGGAATTCTGTAAAGCATTTAATGCGAAGACACAAAGTATGGAACCAGGTATGCCGATTCCTGTTGTGATTACAGCATATGCAGATCGTACTTTTGATTTTATTACAAAGTTGCCTCCGATGACTTATTTGATTAAGAAGGCAGCCGGTGTGACAAATGGTTCTAAAGAGCCTGGTAAGACAAAAGTTGCAAAATTAAAAATGTCACAAGTGCGTGAAATTGCAGAAAAGAAATTAGCGGATTTAAACGCTCGTGATGTAGAAGCGGCTTCTCAGATGGTGATTGGTTCCGCTCGTTCTATGGGTATTGACGTAGTCGAAGGATAAGAAAAATGGCTAAATTAGGTAAAAAATTAAAAGCAACTTATGCTTCTTTCGATGCGGCAAAATTATACGATCTCGATGAAGCAGTTAAAATTATTAAAGATAATGCAAAAGCAAAGTTTGATGAAAGCATTGACATTGCGATGAATTTAAATGTTGATGTTCGTCAGTCTGATCAAATTGTTCGCGGTGCTGTTTCTTTACCAAACGGAACAGGTAAAACATTCCGTGTCGCTGTTTTTGCTAAAGGTCCAAAAGCTGAGGAAGCTCGTAAGGCTGGCGCAGATTTAGTTGGCGATGAAGATTTGATGCAAGAAGTTTTAAACGGAAATATTAACTTTGACCGTGTGGTTGCAACTCCGGATATGATGGGTGTTGTTGGCCGTTTGGGTAAGGTTTTAGGTCCTAAAGGGATGATGCCAAATCCAAAGCTTGGAACAGTAACAATGGATGTTGCTGGTGCCGTTAAAGCCGTTAAAGGTGGTCAAGTTCAATTCCGTGCAGACGCACAAGGCATTGTTCATGCGGTTGTAGGAAAAGCTTCTTTCGATGTGGCTAAAATCGCAGAGAATGTTAAAGCTTTTGTGGAAGCAATTAACAAGGCAAAACCTGCTGGAGTGAAAGGCGTTTATTTAAAAAGAGTGTCTTTATCTTCCACACAAGGTCCAGGTGTAAAGCTGACATTGTCCAGCTTGGCATAAGCCTTGAAAGAGATTCCTGTCCAAGACTGTTGGTTAAAACGACGGCGTTTTATGAAAGGGGAGCACCCCGCCCACATAGACAGAGCTGAAAATCAGTTATCCGAGGGATAAAAGATTAAGGTTTCTGGACAGGTAAAGTTGGATTTCAATATTTTGAAGTCCATGTGTAGAAACCAAGAATTTGAGGTTAACTTGAGTTCTTAAAAATAAAGCGGAGTAAAAAGTGAAACGTGAAGAAAAACAAGAACTGATTACCGAGTTGAATGGCGTTTTCAATACCTCCAAGTTAGTGATTGTCACTTTGAATAAAGGAATGACAGTGGCTGAAGTAACGGAGTTGAGAAACAATATTCATAAGGACGGTGCAGGATATCGTGTTGCCAAAAATCGTTTAGCTAAATTTGCTCTTGCAGGAACACCATGTGAAGCACTTGCAGAAATGTTCGTCGGACCGACTGCAATTGCTTATTCCGAAGATGCAATTGCCGCTTCTCGTGCTGTTGCTAAAATGGCAAAAGCGAACGATAAGTTGGAAATCATCGGCGGCGTTATGAATGGTCAAAAAATTGATGTAAAGACTATCATGGATTTGGCTGCGTTGCCGTCTTTGGACGAATTGCGTGGAAAACTTGTCGGATTGTTACAAGCTCCTGCTGGACAATTGGCTCGTTTGGCAAAAGCTTATTCAGAAAAAGAACAAGCTGCTTAACTTTAATTGAACTTGCCTTCGGGCATAACTGAAAAAGGAAATAAAAAATGGCTGATTTAAATAAAATTATTGAAGATTTATCTGCTCTGACAGTTTTAGAAGCTGCAGAACTTGCTAAAATGTTAGAAGAAAAATGGGGCGTTTCTGCTGCTGCTCCTGTTGCTGTTGCTGCTGCGGGTGCTGCTGGCGGTGCTGCTGCTGAAGAAAAAACAGAATTTACTGTTGTTTTAGCTGATGCCGGTGCGAACAAGATTAATGTTATTAAAGAAGTTCGTACAATTACTGGCTTAGGCTTGAAAGAAGCTAAAGACTTAGTCGAAGGCGCACCACAAACAGTTAAAGAAGGTGTCGCAAAAGCTGATGCTGAAGAAATGAAGAAAAAGCTGGAAGCAGCTGGTGCAAAGGTTGAATTGAAATAACCTTTGTTTGAAATGAAGTTTTGGGTCGAGTGTTAAGGGAGTTTTATCTCTTTTAGCACCTCGACCTAAAGCGGTTTTTTTAAGTTTTACAGGTTCCGTCCCTTAGACGGTGGTATAATTTTAGGGGAATACAACATGTCACAATCCTTCATGGATCGCAAGCGTATCAGAAAAAGTTTCGGTAAAATTCCAAGTATTGCACCGATGCCTAATTTGATCGAAGTACAAAAAACTTCTTA
>CASDQF010000046.1 GCA_949282845.1 uncultured Alphaproteobacteria bacterium
GGATAAAATTATGTCAAATGTTAACTATGATTTGAAAAAACGCGGAGTTCGGATGATTTCATCTGAAGAAGCCTGGGTAAAGACAAAAAGTGGCGGAGTAAAACTTAATCCCATGTATAGATTTGTCGGAAAAGTTGATATGCAAATGCCCAATATGATTGTAACAGCTTCGGACAGAAAGAAGTTTTCGTATGTGGATGATGTATGCAAGCTTCCCGCGGCTTCAAAACGACAATTAATTAGGCACTTTTATGATGAAGAGGGAAAGCGCACCTGTCGTAGAGTTACATATTTGGTAGATACCAAAAAAGCTGTAAAGGCGAGGAAAAAGATATGACGAAGAAAATGATCCCGATAAATGCTAGCATGTTTTACAACATGCTTTACATATCCTTTTTCTTTTAACAAGATACCGAATCCGAAAAGGTGAAAACATATCGGGTAAATATTAAAATTTCTACGAAAATATCCAAACGAAACAAAAAGTGCCGGCAGGGCGATTTCTTAATGGCATTATTGGATATAGAAAAATGGATTGATTGTATTATAAAAAAAATTGACCGCCCGAAATTCGGACGGTCGGGTGAGAAGCCTACGCTAAAAGGTCCACGTTCTTCTCTGTTCACGCGAGATTCCCTCCGTGACTTCCCTTTTTGGGGGCTGATGACCATATTTAATATATCATAGTCGTTTGATTATGGCAAGCAGTAATTTATATAGTCGACTCTGTGGCAGCTTATGATAAAGATAATTGAAGACTTTAGTTTAAAAAATAAAAGAAATTATATATAAGTTTTGGGTTGGCGGTGCCCGCTCTTAATAGTGGAATGGCTAGGATATGCTTGACAACCCTTTGGATCCGATATAAAATAAGACCGAAAAAGGGGGTTAAGACTTGTTGCTTTCTTCAATTTGTATTATCAGGGAAGCAATTTGGATGAGTATCCCGATAAATGTGAGTATGTTCTGCAACATGTTTTACACCTCCTTTTTCTTTTAACAAGATACCGAATCCGAAATGGTGAAAACATATCGGGTAAATTTTAAAATTTCTACGAAAATATCCAAACAAAACAAAAATCGCCGGCAGGGCGATTTTTTAATGGCATTATTGGAATATAGAAAAATAGATTGATTGTATTCTAAAAAAATTGACCGCCCGAATATCGGGCGGTCGGGTGAGAAGTCTACGTACGAAAGCCAAACGTTCTTCTCTGTCCACGCGCATTCGCCGTGGCTTCCCCTTTAGAGGGCTGGTGGCTAGTTTCATACTATCATAAGGTTATACATAATGTCAATATAAATTTAATTTTAAGTTGGTCGGTCAATGTCGATAGGAGATTTTAAATCTATTTGATTCGTGTATAAGAGTGTTTTATAAACCGATCTAACCGATGAAAGGTAATCGTAGAAAATAACTTTTTATTATAATAAAAAATTGACCGCCCGAAATTCGGACGGTCGGGTGAGAAGCCTACGCTAAAAGGTCAACGTTCTTCTCTGTTCACGCGCATTCGCCGTGACTTCCCCTTTAGAGGGCTGGTGACCAAAGATAGTATATCATAGGAGTTTGATTATGGCAAGTATTAATTATAGTTTAAAACATAAAGGAATTACGAAGGAATACGTTTGATTTCAACATAAGGAGAAAAAGATAAGAATAAGTTCTAATAATGGACTTTGTGGAATGCGAACATTTATCCGTTGACTCTTGAGATATAAAAAAGTAGCGCCGCCAAAGCTTACGATTTGTTCAATTGTTTCAAATGGAAACGCGCTACATTTAAAAATATACGCTGAATTAACAAAAAAATCAAGTATTAAGAACATAAAAAAGGCTTATAGATTGAACAATTGCAGACACATTAAATTATATAATCGTCAAAAAAAAATAGTTCGAGGGTGTAAAATAGGGTATTATATTCAACTTAGTTCAATAATTATTTAATTAAAATATCTTACGATTTCGATCGATTTTGATGCGGTAAGGTACAAGACGTGCCGAAGCGTGGATCAAGTTTGTAAATACATAATCAAAGAATATATACCGGTTGAATTCAGAGCAGTTCCACCCGGTGAGAAGCTTAAATTTTTAAGAGAACGGCGGCAGAAAAGAGTTATGGCGGCAAAGGCAACGCGCTACGGGCATTTGTCCGGTGAGGAAGGATACGAATTTGACGGAGAAAAGGAATTCGAATTCAGAAAAAAGATGAACGAAACGGCATTGAGCGATACGAAAAAAAATGTAAAACTCGGGTAGGGAGCGGCAAAAAATAACGCCGAATTGATTAATTATCTATTCGTAAAACAACGCTTTTGCGAATAGATAATGGGCGGGGGAGTCAGATTTTTGTTTTAAAAGTTAAATTTTGCTGTAAAACCTTACAAGTAAGATTTTTTATGATTTTTTTGATATCTATTCGTAAAATTTTTCTTTTAGGTGCCAAAATTAGCTTTACTTGTCCTTGATGAAAATCTATCGCATTTTAATTTAAGTTTTTAGGCTTCGTTTTAAATAAATTCTTTTTACGTTTATCTATCTGCAATTTAATAAAATATTTATTGTTTTTTCTGAAGTTTTTCCAATCGATCAATCAACGATCCATAATCCATAATTCATAAGTTTTGATTTGATTTGTATATTTCTTGTCGATTTTTTCTTCGTTATATTGTCGCCGGATTCCAACGATGCGATCCGTCGGCAGATAAATGACTTTTTCGCGCACCCACGGCAACCGCTTATAATTGTAAACCTTCTAAAATATCATCCGGATAAGGACGGCATTTTGTTACTTATCCGATTTAAGAAAATCTTTTGATTTATCGAATGCAAAAAACCTCAGAAAAAAATCCCGTAGTATTCATTAATTCTGTTACGTTTCATTTCAGAGCTTTTTAGAGCTTTGCTTTTACCGGCTTTCTCTTTATCAGACCGA
>CASDQF010000047.1 GCA_949282845.1 uncultured Alphaproteobacteria bacterium
AGGGAATAGTATAATAGGCAGTGGTGGAGGGACTGTTGTGACGGATGGAGCTGTGTATTGTTGTTTAAATTCGTCGATGGCGGGCTGTGGAGCATGTAATCCGGTCTATTATGTACCTGGGGAGATGACGGGGAATTGTGAGGGGTGTCCGGCAGGTTTATATGAAGATAATAATGGGTTATGGATAGATTGTGTTGAATGTACGGAAGATGCTCATTGTGATCCGAATAATTGTATAACGTGTCAGCGGAATAAGTGTTTATCGAAGTGTGAAGCAGGCGAGACCTGTAATGGGAAAGGGGAGTGTTGTTCTGATGGAGTTGGGAATGATGGAGAATGTTGTCCAGCTTTGACAGATCCGGATTGTGAGACAGAAACCAATGAAAACGGTTGTACTGTGTGTAAGACTTCTTGTCCAGATGAAACGCCTGTCTCTTGTAGCTTAGGGGAAGAAACTTGGTGTTGCGCTGAAGGGAATACTTGTGGTACTACGCAAGGACAGTGCTGCTTAGATGGACATTGTTGTAATCCAGGGGAACAACCAGGGCTCACTGCGGTCTTCATAGATCGTGGAACAACTAGTTATTATTACGGGTGTTGTCCTGTAGGCACAAAATCAGCTTTAAGATCATCTATAGGATCAACTTGTTATCAAGAAGAAGCTTGTGTGTATGAAAGAGTTTATGCTTGTTGTGCTGGTGTTGTTTCGTTGGGCTGTGATTGTCTAGTAGAAGGAAAAGAATGTTCATGGCAAGTGTGTGAGTTGTACACAGATGCGCATAACAATGATTGTTCTACAGGCTGGATAGAACCATCTTAAGCTCTTATCGTAAAAAAGGCTGGTAGTTTTAAATAACTAAAAACAAAGTACTTGCAATTAGGAACGGAATCGTGTATATAATGCCTTGCATAACGCACGCAGAAGTCCGCAAGGGCGGGTGTTCCGTCTAAAGCGCTCCGGTGTTTGAAAGGGTTTTCAAATTACTCTTCTGCGGAGGAATAACTGGAAAAGAAAGGATTTTAAAATGTCTATTCCCACATTTACTATGCGTCAGCTGATGGAAGCAGGCGTTCATTATGGTCACCATACACGTCGTTGGAACCCTAAAATGGGTCCTTATATCTTTGGTTCGAGAGATGGTGTTCATATTTTAGATTTATCTCAAACAGTACCAGCTTTGAATCGTGCTTTGGAAGCGATTCGCGAGGTTGCTGCTAAAGGTGGAAAGGTTTTATTCGTCGGAACTAAAAACCAAGCTGCGGATATCGTAAAAGAAGCTGCTTCTCGTTGCGGCGCTTATTATGTCAATCATCGTTGGTTGGGTGGTATGTTAACAAACTGGAAAACTGTTTCCGGTTCTATTAAACGTTTAAAAGAAATTGAAGCAAAAGAAGAAAAAGGTGAACTTGAAGGTTTAACAAAAAAAGAACGTTTAAATCTGACTCGTGAACGTGAAAAACTTTTTGCTTCTTTAGGCGGTATTCAAGATATGAATGGTCGTCCGGACATTATGTTTGTGATTGACACATTAAAAGAACAATTGGCAATCAAAGAAGCCAATCGTTTGGGTATCCCTGTTGTCGCTATTTGTGATAGCAATTCTAATCCGGATGATATTGATTATGTCGTTCCTGGAAATGATGATGCGATTCGCGCTATTCAATTCTATTGTGACTTGGTTTCGGGCGCAATTTTAGACGGTATGCAGGAAGAATTGGCCGCTGCCGGTGTTGATTTGGGTGCCTCTGAAGAAGCACCTGCCGAGGCAGTTGTTGCAGTCGAAGAAACTGAGGAAAAAGCTGCTGAATAAGGCAACTTTTTCCATAAATGCGAGGGCGGCGGCAGACAGTCGCTGCCCTTTTTTAATTAAAATTTTAACAAAAGGATGAAAAAATGGCAGAAATTACAGCAGCACTCGTAAAAGAGCTTCGTGAAAAAACAGGCGCTGGTATGATGGAATGTAAAAAAGCGCTCAGTGAGACAAATGGAGATTTAGAACAAGCTATTGACTGGTTGCGTAAAAAAGGCTTGTCTGTGGCCGCTAAAAAAGCGGGTCGTGTTGCCGCTCAAGGTTTGGTCGGCGTAAAAGCAGATGGTAAAAAAGGCGCTATTGTTGAATTAAACTCTGAAACAGATTTCGTTGCTAAAAATACAGAATTCCAGGAATTTTTGTCTCATGTAGTTGATACGGTTTTGGCTGATGGTGATTTAGAAGCCGAAAAAGCAGCTTTGACAAATTTGATTGCAAAAATCGGAGAAAATATGTCTTTGCGTCGGACACAAGCTTTATCCGTCGACAATGGTATAGTTGCTTCTTACATGCATAGTCAACAAGCTCCGGGTCTTGGAAAAATTGGTGTTTTGGTTGCTTTAGAGTCTACGGCTCCGGCAGATAAATTAGCTGAGGTTGCAAAACAAATCGCAATGCATATTGCTGCTTCTGCTCCAAAATTTTTAGATGTTGCCTCGGTTGATCCTGCGGCTGTTGCTCATGAGAAAGCTATTTATTCAGAGCAAGCGAAGGCCTCTGGTAAGCCTGAAGCTATTATTGAAAAAATGGTTGAAGGTCGTATTCGTAAGTATTATGAAGAAGTTGTCTTGATGGAACAAGCTTATATTATGGATCCAGATAAAAAAGTGAAAGATATTTTAGCTGAAGCATCAAAAAATTTAGGAACACCTGTTGAATTAAAAGGATATGTCCGTTATGCTTTAGGTGAAGGCATTGAGAAAAAGAACGAAGACTTTGCTGCAGAGGTGAATGCCCAGCTGAATAAATAGTCTTCTGAAGAGAAGGACTGAAATAATGACAGACGACCCCCAATATCGACGCATTTTGTTGAAAGTATCTGGCGAGGGGCTTATGACAGGCGCAGAAGCGTTGGATCGAGAAAAGCTCTACCGTCTTGCTAATGAAATAAAGAATGTTCGACAAATGGGGGTCGAGCTGTGTTTGGTCGTGGGCGGAGGTAATTTCTTTCGAGGGGCTCAAGGAGCTTTAAAAGGCTTCGATCGTGTGACCGGCGACTATATCGGTATGCTGGCAACGGTGATGAATGCGCTGGCATTAGCGGAGATTTTAGAAGAAAATGGTGTTTCATCTCGGATTTTTACTGCATTAGCTATTGAAGGTGTCGGTGAAGTTTTTAATCGTAAGAGAGCTTTAACTGCTTTGAAAAAAGGAGCAGTTGTTATTTTTGCGGCAGGAACTGGTAGTCCCTTTTTTACAACAGACACATGTGCCGCCCTAAGAGCAAGTGAAATGAAGTGTGATGCTTTCTTTAAATCAACTCAAGTAGATGGTATTTATGATAAAGACCCTCGGAAATTTTCTGATGCAAAGCGGTATGAACATTTAACTTATGCTGAAGCTTTAGCTAAGAAGTTGGCGGTGATGGATTTGACGGCAATGAGCTTGGCAGAAACAAATCATTTACCTGTCGTTGTATTTAAACAAGAAGAAGGTATTTTAACAGAAGTCATTCGTGGTCATGGCACATTTACGGTGATGGATGACATTCAGTAGGATTGATGGGAAAAAACTAAAAAAAAGAGAGGAACTGATGAGTTATAATGAATTAAAACAAGATATGCAGGTGCGTGTTCAAAAGTCAATTGAGTCTTTAAAAAAGGATTTTTCAGGCTTAAGAACCGGTCGTGCTTCGACGGGTTTGTTGGATAGTATTATGGTAGACGCTTATGGTTCAATGGTTCCTATCAATCAAGTTGGTAATGTCAGTGTGCCTGAGGCACGGATGTTGTCTGTTAATGTATGGGATAAAAATTTACTGAAACATGTTGAAAAGGCAATTCGAGAGTCTTCTCTTGGTTTAAACCCAATGAATGATGGTGTTCAAATTCGTATTCCTCTTCCTCCTTTATCGGAAGAACGTCGTGTCGAGCTGACTAAAATTGCCGGGAAGTATACAGAAGAAGCACGTATTGCTGTTCGTAATATTCGTCGAGATATTTTAGACAAGATTAAAAAGATGAAAAATGATGGTGAAATTTCTGAAGATGATCAAAAGCGCTATGAAGAAGATGTTCAAAAAATGACGGATAAAGCTATTGAAGAAATGGATGAGTTATTAAAAGTTAAAGAAGGCGAGATTAAACAGGTCTAAGATGACAAAGAAGCTCAATCATCTTGGGATTATTATGGATGGCAACGGGCGGTGGGCAACCGCTCGTGGTTTAGCTAGGACAGAGGGGCATAAGGCAGGCGCAAAAACGGTTTCTCGTATTTTGGAGGCATGTCAGAAGCGAGATATTCACTATGTGACATTGTATGCTTTTTCGACAGAGAATTGGAAGCGCCCGGCAGGTGAAGTAAAAGTTTTGATGGATTTATTTAATGACTATTTAGATAAAGACGTTGCGGAACTTCAGAAAAAAGACATCCGCATTCATTTTATTGGAGATAGGTCTCGTTTTTCACCGGAAATACAAAAGAAAATGAAGCGCATAGAAGAGAAGACGCGCGGAGACGAGACATATCATTTAATTTTAGCATTGAGCTATAGCGGACGTGATGAGCTTGTTCGCGCGATGAAACAATTTGGAAAAGATATTTCTTTTGGAAAGAAACAGCCAGAAGAATTGACGGAAGAAAGCTTCTCTTCTTATTTGGATACAGCAGGTTTACCGGATCCTGATTTAATTATTCGCACCAGTGGAGAACAGCGGATAAGTAACTTTTTATTATGGCAAATGGCTTATTCAGAGTTTTATTTTACCTCTGTTTTATGGCCTGATTTTTCAGAAAGTGATTTAGATGAGGCAATAGACTCATTTGAAAAACGAGAACGTCGTTATGGCCAACTTCTTTAAGACAAAAGCTCTCTTTTAAAGCCGCTATAAACAGAATATGATTTTTGAACAGTAGAGTTGTGTGTTTCGTAAGAAACGCTTTGACAAAGGGTGGAGAGTTCTTTATACTTTTAGCGAAGTTTAACAATAAAAAGAGAAAATCATGAAAAGTAATTTAGCTTTACGCATTTTTTCAGCATTGATATTAGCTCCGATAGTTTTAGGCGCTGTTTTTTTCGGTGATCCTGCTTATAATTTGCTTATTGCTGTCATCGGTAGTGCAATGGCTTGGGAATGGGAACATATGATTACAGGGAAAACATCTGCTGTTGCTGTTATTTTAGCTTCCACGGCTACAATGATTTCTTTTGTTGGGGCGACTGTTCCGGCCTTATCATTGGGCATTATTGCGGTTGCAGCACTGTTAGTTTATGTAAAATCAGGTAAAAAGCTTTTACTTTCTTTTGGTGTTTTTTATATTTGCATCCCTGTTATGAGCTTAATTTATATCGGCTATACGAATATGGAATATTCATTTGAAATGGTTTTATGGTTGATGTTCGTCGTTTGGGCGACAGATATCGGAGGATATGTTTTTGGTAAAAGCTTGGGAGGTCCTAAGTTGTTGCCTAAAATCAGTCCCAAAAAAACATGGTCAGGTCTATTAGGTGGTATGTTATTTGCCAGTATTGTTTCTTATTTCTTTGTTCTGGTGATGAATCAACATTTCGAAGGGCATTTATCTATGCCATTTTTTGTGATTTCTAGTGCTGTTTTGGCAGTTATTTCTCAAATGGGCGATTTATTTGAATCTCGGATTAAACGGTATTTAAACATTAAGGATTCGAGTAATTTAATTCCAGGGCATGGGGGCATTTTTGATCGCGTTGACGGTCTTTTATTCGCAGCACCGGTTGTTGCTTTATTTTTACTTTTTAGCAATTGAGGTTTGAATGACAGTTTTTATTTATTTGCTTGCTTTTGTTTTTGTTTTATCAATCGTCGTTATTGTTCATGAGGGCGGACATTTTTTTGTGGCTCGGATGTGTGGCGTGAAAGTGACGGTTTTTTCCGTCGGTTTTGGTAAAAAACTGTGGAGCCGACGAGATAAAAAAGGAACCGAGTGGCGTTTATGCGCTGTTCCTTTGGGCGGTTATGTTCAAATGCTGGGTGATGAAGATGCTGCCAGTATGAAGAAATCAGATAGCGGTCTTTCGGAAGAAGAAAAAAAGTATACTTTTATGGCACAGCCTTTATATAAAAGAGCTTTGATTATTTTTGCGGGACCGTTTATGAATTATTTGTTTGCTATTGTGGGATTGGCTTTGCTTTATATGACAATCGGTCAAATGCGATTGACGGCAGAGGTGGGGGAGGTTATTCCAAACTCAATGGCAGAAGAAGCAGGAATTTTACCGGGAGATGTGATTGTCGAAATCAATAATCAAAAAATAGAAGATTTTACGGATTTAAAGCGTATGATTGTTATTTCTAATTACGGAGAAGTGCTGACAGTTGTTGTTAATCGTAAAGGAGAGAGAGTTGAATTTCAGATTCTTCCAAAACCGATAGAGGGGGAAGAAGATGGTGTTCCTTTGTTGGGCGTTCGTACGCAGCCATATGCTGAAATGACTTATGAACGATATAATCCCATTATGGCTATCGGTAAAGCGGTAGAGACTGTTTATATCATTACTGTTGATACAACGGTTTATTTATGGCAGGTGATTACAGGTAAACGATCAGCTGATGATATGCGCGGACCTGTCGGTATCGCAGAAGCTTCGGGTGATGCTGCTAAAGGTGGTGCTTTATCGATGCTTTTATTCTTAATTCAAGTTTCTGTCGGAATTGGCTTTGTTAATTTATTGCCGATTCCATTATTGGATGGAGGGCATTTGGCTATGTATGCTTATGAGGCAGTCATTCGTCGTCCTATGAGTGAAGCTCTTCAAAATGCTTTATTAAAAGTGGGAGTTGTTCTACTGTTAGCTTTGTTTGCTTTTACGCTATTTAAAGATATTCCTCGCGTGGCGCAAAGGATGCTTGGGCTATGATAAAAAAGCTGTGGTTTCTGTTTTATTTTTTGTTTATCAGCTTGGCTGTTCAAGCTGATATGACGGTTCGAACGATTCAAGTAACCGGTAATCAGCGGTTGGAGCCTTTTACGGTTTTGTCTTATTTGCCTTTTGAAAAGGGAGATACTATTACTTCAGAAGATTTAAATGCAGCTTTAAAAGATCTTTATAAAACCGGTTTTTTCGACGATGTCAAAATAGATGAAAATGGAGATACATTAACTATTCATGTTAAAGAAAGGCCTATTATCAGTTATATTGGATTTGAAGGAAACGATAAAATAGATGAAGATGTTTTAGCCGGCGAAATTCAAATAAAGGTAAGAGATGTTTATACGCCAACAAAGGTCAGAGGAGATGTAGCTCGATTAGAAACGATTTATAGGCGCATGGGTCTTTTTTCAGCTAAGATTACATCTGAGGTTGAGCAAAAAGATAAAAATCGTGTTGAAGTTATTTTTAAGATAGATGAAGGTCCTAAAAATTATATTCAGGATATTTATTTTAAAGGGAATAAGCATTTTTCCTCTTCTGATTTACAAGAAGTTCTAATGAGTAAAGAAAAGCGGTGGTATCGTTTTTTATCAAGTACGGACACATATGATCCTGATCGTTTAAATTATGATAAGGAGCTTTTGCGTCGTTTTTATTTGCGTAAAGGATATGTTGATTTTGATATTAAAGATATGGTTGTTAAGAAAGATGAAAAGACGGGAAACTTTATTATTACATTTGATTTAAATGAGGGGGAACGCTATCGTTTTGGAACTGCCTCCATTAAAGTGACTTTGCCGGATGTAGATATGAAAAAGTTGCAAAAGCAAATTGCTTTTAAAGCGGGTGCTTTTTATAATGCTGATTTAATTGAAGAGACAATTCAGAATATAACGGATGAACTAGGCCGTCTTGGTTATGCGTTTGTGGAAGTTTTGCCGGAGTTTGAAAAGAATAATAAACAGCATATTGTTTCAGTTGTTTTCCGGATTAAAGAAGGGGCTCGTGTTTTTATCAACAGGATTGATATTAAAGGCAACAGTCGTACTTTAGATAAGGTGATACGTCGAGAATTCCGTTTAAATGAAGGAGATCCATTTAATACAGATAAGATAAGACGTTCTCGTCAACGGATAGAAAATTTAGGGTATTTTGATAAGGTTGATTTAAAAACTATTCCAGTTTCGAATGCTCCCGATAAGACGGACGTTGCCGTAACGGTTTCAGAAAAATCAACAGGTGCTTTTAATGTGGGTGTTGGTTGGTCAACTTATGATGGCTTATTGTTTGAAGTTGGTGTTCAGGAACGTAACTTTTTGGGAACAGGGAATATTGTAGGAATTGTTGCGTCAACATCGGGTCGAGAAACACAAGTTGATTTGAGTTACACAGATCCCTATTTTATGGACATGCCGTTATCTGCGGGTGTAGATGTTTTCCACTTTACTCGAGATTATACGGATGATAGTTCTTATAAATGGAAGACAACTGGTGCGGCAGTTCGTTTTGGTTGGGATTATACAGAACGTTTTCGTCAGACAGTAAAGTATACTTTACAATCAGACGATGTGACGGACATTGAACCAGATGCCTCTATTTATATTAAAGAGCAGGAAGGTAAAAGCTCGTTATCTATGATCGGGGAAGTTATGAGCTATGATACACGAGATAGTGTGTATAATCCGACAGAGGGCTTTTATACTTCTCTTGGATTTGATTTTGCCGGTTTGGGTGGAGATAATAAATTTGTTCGGGTCAATTGGAATGCCATGCAGTATTTTGAGTTGACGGAAAGATGGGTTTTATCAGTGAGCGGAACAGCAGGTTATATTGTCGGCATTGCAGGGGAAGATGTTCGAATTAATAATCGCTATTATTTGGGTGGTTCTACTCTTCGCGGTTTTGAAATCGGTGGCGTTGGTGCCAGAGATAAGGCAACGGGAGATAGTTTGGGTGGCGATTGGCGTTTAACGGCTTCGACCCAGTTGATGTTCCCTTTAGGGTTGCCGTCTGAGTTTGGTATTCGAGGAAAGTTATTTGTCGATGCCGGTATGATCGGTAAACCGGATGGTCATTATGATTGGAATCAAGTTGATTACTCGAGTAAGCCTCGTGTATCCATCGGAACAGGTCTTTTATGGCAATCTCCGATGGGACCGATTAACATTGATTTGGGTTTCCCAATTGTAAAAGAAAAATATGATGAAAAAGAAGTTTTCCGTTTGAATTTCGGAACAGGTTTCTAATAAAGACAACTAAAAGGCGTTGGAGCTAAAAAATAGAGGAGAGAAAATGGCGGATTCAAGATTTTTTAAAAAGGAAGGTCCTTTCACGTTAGCAGAGCTCGCACAAAAATGTGAGTGTGAGTTAGGTCCATATGCTCAACCAGATTTGGTTCTGGAAGATGTAAAAGGTTTAGAAGAAGCAGGACCAAAAGATCTAACATGGGCTTTTATCGCTTCCGTTCGTGACAGTTTGAAGAAATCTTCTGCTGGCGCTTGTATCACTTCCGAGAAGTTTGTAGAATATGTTCCAGAAGGGATGGCTGTTCTTTTGTCAAAAGATCCTCATCGTTCTTACGGATTGGCAGCGCAGATGTTTTATCCGGAAAGAGTAGAAAGTTTTATTTCTCCAGAGGCCCATATTGATGAAACAGCTGTTCTCGGTGAAGGCTGTCGTGTAGAAGCGGGAGCATTCATCGGACCGCATGTTGAACTCGGGAAAGGCTGTCGTGTTGACGCTAATGCAGTCATCAGCTCTGGTGTTAAAATGGGCGATGGATGTATTGTTGGAGCAAATGCTTCGGTGAGCCATTGTTTAGCTGGAAATAAAGTTTATATTTATCCCGGCGCTCGGATTGGTCAAGACGGTTTTGGGTTTGCTATGTCGGTTAAAGGACCTGTGAAAGTACCTCAGTTAGGACGTGTTGTTATTGGTGATGATGTAGAAATTGGTGCTAATACAACGGTTGATCGCGGTGCGATGGGAGATACGGAAATAGGTTCTGGAACACGCATTGATAATTTGGTTCAGATTGCGCACAATGTAAAATTGGGTCGCTGTTGTGTTATGGTTTCACAAGTAGGCATCGCCGGTAGTTGTGAGTTTGGTGATTTTGTTGTTGCAGCAGGGCAGGCTGGTTTTGCCGGGCATTTAAAAGTTGGGACAGGTGCTCAGATAGGTGCTCAATCAGGTATTATGAAGGATATCCCCGCAGGAACAATCGTTATGGGAAGTCCGGCAGTACCTCATTTAGAATGGATGCGTATGAATGTATTATTGCAAAAGTTAGTTAAAGAGACAAAAAAAGGAAATAAAGATGTCTGAAGAACAAAAAGAAATGATTAAAGAAATCAATATTTATGAAATTATGAAAATGATTCCCCATCGGTATCCATTTTTATTAGTGGATAAAGTTGTGGATGTTATTCCGGGGCAATCAGGTGTTGGTATAAAAAATGTGACGATGAATGAACCTTTTTTTCAGGGGCATTTTCCTGAAAAGCCCGTTATGCCGGGTGTTTTGCAAATTGAAGCTATGGCTCAGACTTCGGGGATTATTGTTGTTTCCGAATTGCCAGAAGAAGAAAGAGGAAATATTGGTGTATTGTTTATGACAATTGACAATGTTAAATTTCGGAAGCCTGTTATTCCTGGAGATCGTTTAGAGTTTCATGTAAAGAAAGAGCGAGCTGTTCGAAATGTCTTTAAGTTCAGTGGCGAAGCCTATGTTGACGGTGTGTTGGTTTCTGAAGCCGTTTTCAGTGCCATGATTATGAAAAATAACTAAAGGAGAAGTAAATGACCCATATCCATCCTACAGCGATTGTTGATGCGAAAGCATGCATAGCCGACGATGTAGAAATCGGACCTTATTGTACAGTTGGCCCGAATGTAAAAATTGGCAAAGGAACACGGCTTATTTCTCATGCGGTGGTGACAGGATACACAGAAATGGGAGAAAACAATACGGTTTATCCTTTTGCTGCGATTGGAACTTTAGCTCAACATGCACGTAGTAATGCTCCGGATGCGAAGCTGATTATTGGCAATGGGAATACTTTTAGAGAACATGTGACAGCTCATGTTGGCTCGGATGTTGATCAAAAAATTACGATTATTGGTAATCATAATTTATTTTTAGTTGCTTCGCATATTGCACATGACTGTGTCTTAGGAGATAATATTATTATGAGTAATAATGCAACTTTGGCAGGACATGTTCATGTTGAAGATAGAGCTATTATTGGTGGGCTATCAGCTGTTTTACAATTCGTTCGTATCGGTAAAGGGGCAATGATTGGTGGTATGTGTGGAATAGCTCAAGACGTTATTCCTTATGGGATTGTGATGGGTGGCGTTCGTTCTGGTTTGGATGGATTAAATTTGGTTGGTTTGCGTCGTTCCGGTGTTGAAGCTAAGTTAATTTTTAATTTGCAAAAAGCTTATCAAGATTTATTCTTTAATAAAGAAAAAAGCTTTACAGAACGAGTGGAAGAGTTAGAAAATAATCCTGAATATAAAGATAATCCGTTAGTTCAAGATGTTTTAACTTTTGTGAAAAATCCATCCAAATATAGCATCTTACAACCAGCGCAAGGTTAAAAGGAAAACATGAGAAAGGTTGGTATTGTCGCCGGAGGAGGAAAGCTTCCGTTAATGGTTATCGAAGCCTGTCAAAAGCAAGGCCGTCTTTTTCATGTTTTTGCTCTTAAAGGTCAAGCACGACCTGAAGATTATTCAAATAAATTACCAATCAGTTGGATAAGATTAGGTGATGTTGGAAAAGGTTTTTCAATTGCTAAACAAGAACAATGTCAAGATATTTTGTTGATTGGTTCTGTACGTCGTCCAAGCTTTTCAGAGATACGCCCTGATTGGAAAGGAGTTAAATTTTTGGCCAAAGCAGGGATAAAGTCTTTGGGAGATGATGGGTTGCTACGTGCAGTGATTGCAGAAATAGAAAAAGAGGGCTTTCATGTGATTGGGGCAGATAGTATTCTTTCTGACTGTTTGGCGCCTTTAGGTATTTATGGTCGTATCAAACCAGATAAAGAAGCAAAGAAAGATATTGCGCGCGGATTTGAGGTTGCTAAAGCTTTGGGTCATGTAGATGTTGGTCAATCAGTTATTGTTGCAGATGGGATTGTTTTGGCTGTGGAAGCAATAGAAGGAACAGATGCGTTAATTGCACGTTCCAAAGATTTACATCGCTCGGGGACGCAAGGTGTTTTGGTAAAAGTTAAAAAACCAAAGCAGGAAAGACGAGCCGATTTACCGACAATAGGGACACAGACAATCGAAAATGCAGCAGCGGCAGGCTTAAAAGGAATCGCTATTGAAGAAGGCAGCACATTTGTTGTTGATATGAAATCCGTTATAGAATTAGCAAATAGACTCGGTTTGTTTGTGGTGGGAGTGAATGCATCATGTCTGCAAGAAAAATAAAAGTTTTTTTAGCAGCAGGTGAGCCGTCCGGAGATTTATTGGCCGCTCGTTTAATGAGAGCTTTAAAAGCACAGACGAATGGGCTTGTCGAATTTGTTGGCGTTGGCGGTGAAGCGATGAGAAAAGAAGGAATGTCTTCTTTATTTCCTATTTCTGAGCTGTCTGTTATGGGCTTTTGGGAGGTTGTACCAAGTATTCCTCGTATATTGCGTCGCATTTGTGAAACAGTTGATGCGATCGAGCGAGAAAAGCCAGATATCGTTGTGACAGTAGATAGTTGGAGTTTTTCAAAGCAAGTTCATTTACGGATTCAAAAAAAGAAGTTACAAATCCCCCATATTCATTATGTTGCGCCTCAAGTATGGGCTTGGAAAGAAAAACGAGCAAGGCAGATTAAAAAGTGGGTTGATTATTTATTGTTGCTTTTACCGTTTGAAGAAAAATATTTTGCGCCATATGGAATGTCAATGACTTATGTCGGACATCCGGTTATTGAAGGGGGCGCTGATCAAGGAAATGCAAAGCGATTTTTAGAGGCACATGATTTAAGCTCAAGTGATTTGATTTTGACGGTTCTTCCGGGAAGTCGTAAAACAGAAATAAAATATTTGCTTCCAGTTTTTCGAGAGGTCATTGTTCGACTTATTCAAAAATATCCTCATTTACAAGTTGTTATTCCGACGGTTGAGACAGTCAAAAAACAAGTTAAAGCCGCGACAATGAGTTGGCCGGTTAAGCCTTTAATCGTGACCGGAGAGCAAGAGCGTTATGACGCTTTTGCAGCTTCTCGTGTTGCTTTATCGGCCTCTGGGACGGTCAGTTTGGAGTTATCTATGGCAAAAGTTCCCCATTTGATTGCTTATAAGGTTAGTCCTATAACAGCTTGGTTGGTCCGTCGTTTGATTAAAATTAAATATGTTAATCTTATCAATATTCTAGCAGATGAAAAAATAATTCCTGAACTTTTGCAAGAAGATTGCAATCCGGATCAAATTATGCTTGAATTAGAAAAGTTAATGACAGAAGAAGGCTGTATTCAACAGAAAAAAGCTTTTGCTGTTTTAAAGAAATTAGGTGCTGGCGAAAAGCAAACTCCCAGCGAAAAAGCCAGTGAAGTTATAAGGAAGTTGATTACCGATAATGAGCACTAACCGATTGACACTTTATCATTATCCTCTTTGTCCTTTTTCACGAAAGGTTCGGATAGCTTTGTTTGAAAAAGGCGTTCCTTATACACTTATTTTAGAAAAACCTTGGGAGCGTCGGATAGATTTTTTGAAAATGAATCCGGCGGGTGAAGTTCCAGTTCTTGTGGATGAAGATGGTTCCATTATAGCCTCGCATACAGCGATTGTCGAATATATCAATGAAACACGTGTCGGGCTGGATTTGTTCGGAGATACACCGTTAATACGAGCAGAAGTGCGTCGATTGGCCTCTTGGTTTGATACGCTTTTTTATCGAGAAGTTTATGAAACACTTGTTATGGAAAAGTTAGCAGGTCAAATACAGTCCGGGAAAGAACCAAACTCAACATTTATTCGAATCGGTCGGATGAATTTGAAACGACATTTACGATATATTGAGTGGTTAATGGAACGGCGAAATTATTTAGCAGGCAATAAGATTTCTCTGGCTGATTTTTCGGCTGCGGCGCATGTGTCTGTTTTAGATTATTTGGGAGAGGTTTCTTGGGAAGAATATCCCGAGACAAAAGCGTGGTATGCTCGAATGAAGTCACGTCCTTCATTTCAGTCCTTGCTAAATGATAGAATTGCTGGTATGATACCTCCAAATGCGTATTCGGATTTGGATTTTTAAGAAAGAGAGGCTTTGATATGAAACAAAAAACATTCTCTTTATTAGGTTTGGTTGCTTGTTTGTTGGCTGGTTGTTCAAGCGGCGGTCAATCTATTTTTTATTGGCAAAAAGAAGGTGTTGGTCCCACTTGGTTCGCAAAGGACCATAATGAGTGTTTAGCTGGTGCAGATTGGTGGCCTTGGAGTATGCCCGCATGGCCTCCCGGAACAAATAAATTACCGGAGCTTCGATTTGATAATAATGCAGATAATGGTATTTGGGCAAATTATGTGCCTTATCCCGGAGCTCAGCCGGTTTATGTTAATTCTTTAGCAAATGATGCGACAATGTCTCCGAGCTCTTATCGGAGGTGTATGGAAAAGAAAGGCTATGTTCAACGTCAACCGATGGTCAAACGTCGCCAAGTTCTGCCTGAATAAGAAAGGATAACATGACACAGCCTATGAAGATTATGCAAATTCTGCCAGCTTTACATGCGGGCGGAGTGGAACGTGGTACAATTGAAATTGCTAAGGCTTTAACACAAAAGGGTATCCCAAATATCGTTGTTTCTTCGGGCGGACCGATGGCTTATGAGTTAAAACGGATTGGTGTGAAGCATATTACGTTACCGGTTCATTCAAAAAATCCTTTTAAGATATTGATAAATGCGCGTAAGTTACGTCAAATTATTCGTGAAGAGGGAATTACTATTGTTCATGCTCGTTCACGTGCACCTGCATGGGTTGCAAAAATAGCTTTAAAAAAATGTTCTGGCGTTCATTTTTTAACAACTTTTCATGGTGTGTATAATTTAGGTCCATGGGGAATTAAACGGCCATATAATCGTGTGATGGCTTCCGGAGATTTAGTCATTTCGATTTCTAATTTTGTGACGCGTCATATTTTAAACACATATCATATTGCCAGTTCTCGAATACGGTTGATTTATAGAGGTGCAGATATCGAGAAGTTTGATCCTTTGAAAATTTCACAGGAGAGAATAGCAGATTTGGCAGAGCGGTGGCAAGTTCCTCTAGATAAGCCGGTCATTATGCTTCCTGGACGATTGACGCGCTGGAAAGGGCATTTAGTTTTATTAGATGCTTTGGCTCAAATGAGAAATAAGAATGTCACTTGTATCTTCGTTGGTTCGGACCAAGGACGAACAGACTATCATCAAGAATTAAAAAATCGAATTGAGAAATTAGGTTCTGAAACTTCTGTTATTATTAAAGATCATTGCTCTGAAATGCCTGTTGCATACATGTTGGCAGATATCGTTGTGTCCGCTTCTACCGATCCGGAGGCTTTCGGACGTGTTATTCCTGAAGCTCAGGCAATGGGTCGTCTTGTTGTCGGAACGGATCATGGCGGGGCGACAGAGACGATTCAAAATGGTAAAACGGGTTTTTTAGTTCCTCCTGGTGATTCAGCTTCATTAGCTTCGACACTGGATATGATGTTGGAGATGAATTTGGGTGAGCGTAAAAAAATGTCGATGGATGCTATGAAATCTGTTCAGGACTATTTTTCTATTGAAAGAATGTGCGAAAAAACAATAGAGGTTTATAAAGAACTGAGCGCGGAGAAGATAGAATGTCCACAGATACCGAAATAACGAATTATCAAACAGTTTTCGTCGTTCCCGAATCTGCTGTTTCTTATTTTGATCGAGCTTTAGATCCGGATGCAGTAGCACTTATGATGGGACTGATAGAAAAAGGACCGGATAAGGGGAAGTGGAAAATCGAGGCTATTTTTGAGGGAGAACCTGATCGTCAGGCTTTGGGGACACTGATAGCGATTGCAGCCATGAGTGCCGGTATTCCTGAACCTGAGTGGGATTTAATGCCGATTCCAAAGAAAAACTGGTTGAAAGAAAATTTAGTGAGTTTTCCTCCGATTAATTTAGGGCGGTATTATATTTATGGGTCTCATATTGAGATGCCTCCTCCATCTGATAAAATAGCCCTTCAGATCAATGCGGCGACGGCATTCGGCTCTGGAGAACATGCAACGACGCAGGGTTGTTTGATGGCTTTTGAAGACCTTTTAAAAATGAAACACCCTAAGGTGATTTTAGATATGGGATGTGGCTCTGGAATACTATCGATGGCGGCAGCTAAGGCGCTGGACCATCAGGTTCAGATTGATGCTGTGGATATTGATCCTGAATCTGTTCGGGTGACACAAGAAAATTGTGTTAAAAATAAGGTTAGTGATTGTATCTGTGTTTGGCAAAGTGAAGGATATGAAAAGGTTGAAAAGCAATATGATTTAATATTTGCTAATATTTTGGCGCGTCCATTAATAGAAATGGCTTCCGATTTATACCAACATTTAAGACCAGAAGGATATGGAATTTTATCTGGTTTTTTAACGCATCAAAAACCATGGGTGATGAAGGCACATGCTAAAGTAGGTTTGAGTTTTGTTAAAGCATACAAAGTCAAAGAGTGGAGTACATTGATTGTTAAAAGAGATTAGAGCTTTTTTAAGACGTATCGGTGCCAACGCTTTAGTGATAGCACACGATGATGAATATCAAAATGAAACTTTATCGCCGGATAAAGAGCGGCTTGCTTATGTGACAGGTTTTACAGGGTCGGCAGGTCTAGCGATTATTACCCCTCGTCAAGCTGTTTTATTCGTGGATGGTCGTTATGTGGAGCAAGCGAAGAAGCAAACAAAATTTAAAGTTTATCATGTTCCCAGACAACGAACGGTCAATGAGTGGTTTACACAATTTTTAAGACCTAGTTATATTGTCGCATATGATCCATGGTGTCATACAGTACGTCAAGTGAATGCATGGAGTGAAATTTTTACAAAACGAGGTGCGCAACTTTTACCTTATACGCCTAATCCGATTGATAAGTTTTGGCTAACACGTCCAGCGGCAAAGCCTGTACATGTCTTTGATTATCCAAAGCAACTTGCCGGGAAAACCACGAAGCAAAAGATTTTTCCTGTAAAAAAAATTCTTCGACAGAATGGATTAGATGCGTTTGTTGTGACGAGCCCAGATACGGTTTCTTGGATATTAAATAAAAGGAGTGACGCAGTAGCATATGCGCCACTTTATCTGGGACGTTTAATCATTTGGGCTTCGGGCGAGGTGATGCCATGGACAGAAGAAAACATAGCTTTATTAAAAGGAAAAATTATAGGAGTTGATCCCAATGAGTGTCCTGTGAAAATTAAACAGGATGCAACGAATGCCGGCGCTTCTATTCATTTAATGACAAACCCTTTTTTGCGTTTAAAAGCGGTGAAGAATAAAGTTGAAATTCAAGGGATGCAAGAGGCCTGTTTTTTAGATAGCATCGCTTTGTGTCGATTTTTCGCCCGCCTTGCAAAAGAGCCGCAAAAAGGGACAGAGTTGTCTGTTTTACCTCAGTTAGAAATGTTCCGTCGACAAAGTGTTCTTTATCGAGAAAACAGCTTTAAACCGATTTCTGCGGTTGGTCGAAACGCAGCGTTGCCGCATTATGAACCAATCGAAGGGAAAGAGAGCTCGTTAAAGGGAGCTATGCTGTATCTTTTAGATAGTGGTGCACATTATTGGTGCGGTACAACAGATGTGACACGAACAGTTGCTTTATCGAAACCATCTCCTTTAATGAAAAAACGTTATACTCAAGTTTTGAAAGGACATATTAATTTAGCGAAAGCGGTTTTTCCGGAGGGAACAAGCGGCGCTAATTTAGATGTCTTAGCTCGACAACCGTTATGGGAAGAAGGTCTTGATTTCGATCATGGAACGGGTCATGGTATAGGTTGTTTTTTAAGTGTTCATGAGATGCCGCCAACTATTTCAAGGTATGCGACAGAGCCTCTTCTTCCCGGTATGATTGTTTCAAATGAGCCGGGATTTTATGCGCGTGGTAAGTTCGGTATTCGGATTGAAAATATGATGATGGTTGTCAAAGAAAAGAAAGCTCACAAAGGTTTTTTAGCTTTTGAAATGTTGACATATCTGCCATTCTGTGATGAACTGATGGATGAGACAATGCTGTCGGATGAAGAAAAACAATGGATTTCTGATTATTATACTGAAATGGTTTATCGAATTTATCCGAAGTTAGATGATGAGACACAAAAATGGATGAAAAAACAAGTCCGCAGATGGATACGCCTCGAAAAGAAAAATTCGATCTCCTCATGAATGCGGGAGACGAACTTTTAATTGTTTTTGAGGCAAATGATATGACTGTTGTTTCTCCGCACTTTTCCTTTGATGGGAAAGAAACAATGCTTTTATATAAAAATGGAACAACACAGCCTTTAATGTTTGAGCCTGTTCCTAAAGAGGCTCGTGAAGCGATGGTTCGAGCTCAACAGTTGTTATGTGTGGAAGTCTCTGGTGGTAAAATCGTTAATGAATATTATGCAGAAAAATAAGATGAAATCAAAAAGAATATTTGAGCCAAAAGAGGTGTTAATCAAAAAGGGTGCGGTTGTTCGTCAGATGACATTAAGTTCATCTGCTCAATTTTTTATATTTATTTTTTTCTTGGCTTTTTTATTTTGGACGGTTCAGACTTCTTGTTTGTATTTTTTTGGAAATGATTTGGTGAGACAACGAGATCATCAAATAGCAGAATTATCTTTACAAAATGAAGTCCTTATTCGGGAATTGGCGACATATCGTTCTCGGGTCAAGGGAGCTGAAGCGCTCGTTCAAAGTATTCAGGAAACGCATAAGGACATCTTAAATAAAGTTGATGAGTTGGTGAGTGATGAATTGAAAAATACAAAAGATAGTTTTAGTCGTGTTTCGAAATCTTTAAAACAATCCGGATTATCTTTTGATAAGTTGTTTCAAAAAGTATATCAAAGTCAAGGTGTCGGAGGTCCTTTTATTCCGGATGAAGGAAATGAAATGATGGATTCTGTTTTGACAGAGCAAATCGGGAACATCTATCAAAAATTATCAAAGCTGGAAACTTTTTCTTATTTAAAAGAACAGCTTCCGTTAGGTGAGCCTTTAGATAATATACGTGTTACAGCGGCTTTTGGCCGTCGTCAAGATCCTTTTACAGGTCAGCTGGCTCAGCATGAAGGGATTGATTTGGGAGCTCCTGAAGGAACACCTGTTTATGTGACGTCTGCCGGACGGGTTAAAAGAGCTTTTACGAACGGCGCTTACGGAAAATTTGTCGAAGTTGAACATGAAATGGGTATTATAACAAGGTATGCTCACTTGAGTAAAATTCTGGTCAAGAAAGGGGATATGCTTCAAATAGGGGATTCTGTCGGATTAGTCGGGAATACAGGGCGTAGCACAGGTGATCATCTTCATTATGAGATTTTAATTAATAAAACGCCGGTTAACCCTTATCGTTTCATTCAGACAAAAAGGGAGAAAAATAATGTTTAGAAAAGCAAAATTACAAATTGAAGAAAAAAAGAAAAGTGGAGCTTTGAGTATTATCAGTGAAAATACTTTTGTGACGGGAGATATTTCCAGTGAAGGTGAAGTTCATTTTGAAGGTGTTTTAGAGGGAAATATAAAAGCTACTCGTCTTGTTATTGGTGCGCATGGTCGTGTATCCGGTAGTTTAGCTGCTGAAGTAATTGAGGTTTATGGCGTTGTAATAGGAGATATTTCCGCTCGTTTTGTACGTTTAGGAACATCTGCTCGTGTTAATGGGAATATTACACAAGAAGAAATTATTATTGAAGCTGGCGCTGTTTTGGAGGGGCGGTGTCATCGGGCTGATGAGCCTATACAAGCAGAACAAGGTCCGGAAGATTTAATGATTACGGACGGGCGGATGAAAAAGGAAAAATAATGGAAAAAAAGTCTGCTTTAATTAGCGTCGGGACGGTTTCAAAAAATCGAAAAGCGCATTTTAATTATACGATATTGGAGACCGTGGAAGCCGGTATTGTTTTGGAAGGGGCCGAAGTTAAATCTTTACGTGCAGGCCATGCTAATATTTCAGAAGCGTATGCTTCGGAAAAAGAGGGCGCTCTTTATTTGAACAATGCTCGAATTACAAGTTTAAAAGAAAGCGGGCATTTTCGACATATGGAAGCTCGTTCAAGAAAATTGTTATTACATAAAAAAGAGTTGAATAAGTTGTTGGGATTGATTGCTCGTAAAGGATATACACTTGTTCCTCTTGATATTTATTTCAATGAAAGAGGATTGGCAAAAGTAAAATTAGGATTGGCTGTCGGGAAAAATACTGAAGATAAGCGCCAAACAGTTAAAAAAAGAGAATGGGACAGAGAAAAACGCCGTATTTTAACTTATAAAAACAAATAAAGTTTTTTATCCCTCTTTTGAATTCATAAGTTTTTTGATTTTTTTAAAGATATCTTCAAACATTTCAGTTGTTAACACGCCGGTATTCGTGTTGTAGCGCGAGCAATGATAGCTATCAATCAGAATTATTCCGTTTGGTAATTTATGTATAGTGGCATGACCAAAAGGATAAGCGCTCTTTTTGAGACCAAAAGCAGTTAAGACCGCACTATGTGAAACGGCGCCTAAAGATAAGATAATTTTTAAATTAGGCAGTTTTTTAATTGTTTCTTGTAAAAAAGAATTGCAGGTGCGTATCTCCTCCGGCGTAACTTTGTTTTGTGGAGGCACACATCGAACAGCATTTGTAATTAATGCTCCTGTCAATTTAAGTCCATCATGGGGATCTGCTTTATATTCTCCCTTCGCCCAGCCGTATTTAATCAATGTTGGATACAATAAATCACCGGCATAGTCTTTCGTAAAGGGGCGGCCTGTTTGATTGGCTCCTTTAAGTCCCGGGGCTAATCCCACAATCAATAAAGAGGCGTTTGAATCTCCGAATGGTGGTACGGGAGCATTAAAAAAAGAAGGAAATTTGATTTTATTTTCAGCAATAAAAGCAGCTAAGCGCGGGCAACGTGTACATTCCATGATAAAAAATCCTTGTATCTTCATTTTATGAACAGTATGATAAAAGAAAAAGAAGCCCTTTGCAAGGAGAAGAAGATGGCGAAGATTTTAATTGTCGAAGACAATGAAATGAATATGAGATTATTTGCTGATTTGTTAGGCTCAAAAGGATATGAGGTCATTCAGTGTTTGGATGGGAAAAAAGCATTAGAAATTGCTAAAAATAATCGACCGGATTTGATTTTAATGGATATCCAAATGCCGGAAATTTCTGGTTTGGAAGTGACCGCACTCATTCGTCAAACTCCTGAGATTGCCAAAACAAAAATTATTGCTGTGACAGCTTTTGCTATGAAAGGTGACGAGCAAAAAATCATTGACGGCGGTTGTAATGGTTATATTGCCAAACCGATTTCCATTCCGGAATTTTTTGCGACAGTAGAAAGCTTTTTAAAATAAAAAAGGCCGGTTTCTTGCCGGCCTTTTTATTTAGCATCCGGTTGAAAGGTCAATCATAACGATTGGTCCTAATCGTTTAATGCAAAATGTTCCTTCAAAACGATTGATTAAGTTATCAGAGACACGTTCTGGTACATTTTCTAAATAGACAATTGGATCTTCAGATTGATCTTTGGAAACCAGACAATGAATACCCTCGACAGGAACCGGTTTACCATCCATGAAAGAAGTACAATCCTCTTTATAAATAGCTGTTGCTTCTGGTGTAATCATGGAAACAATTGCTATTGTATGGGCACTATAATCTAATAGTTGATTTGCTCTATGTCTGTTCATAGCCATTGTATAACCGGCCAATCCACCGATGATAAAAACAATAAAGCCCAGAAGAAAAGTGATAACTTCAATAACAATAAAGACGGTACGTAAGACGGGATTGGGCTTCATGAGTTTACCGGAACTATCCGTTTTGGTGGCACAAATGCTAACAAAAACCCAGATGAAAGCGATGATATACCAAAAGCCTAGGAATAAGAAGCTCAAAGCTCCGGCCAGGCCCGGTAAAGCCATGCCTAAGATTAAAGGAAGGACAGATAAAACTGACATGAAAATACCACGTTTAATTCGACCCACGTAGAATTGATGAACACCATAAATGCCAAGGAAAAAAGCCAACAGCAAATAAACGGTCATCGATTTGGCAGAATAGTCTTCGGTCGGAATTTCCTGACTGAGTAGCGCTTCTTTTTGTTGTTTGAATTCTTCTTCCGTGATGACCCCTTTTTTCTTTAGTCGAGCCAGCTTTTCAATTTCATCATATTTGTCCATTATTGTTCCTTTCCTTTAAAAGTTGTTTAAACGCATAAAGTTCCTTCAGCAGCAGATAGTAAGCCAGAAATACCAATAGGCAACACCGTGCGTGAGACAGCGTGACCGTAGGGAAGCCCCACCATAATTGGGATTGAATTGTTTTTATGTATTTGAGCGCTTGTATCTAAAAGAACTTCTTCAATTGTGCCGTCATTCGGATCAGATGAAATACATTCAAAAAAATCTCCCCAAATTAAGCCTTTTATGATATCAAAAACACCTGCCAGTCGCAAATGTGTTAACATGCGGTCAACTTTATAGGGTTCTTCTCGGACATCTTCAATGAATAAAATCGTGTCTTTGAAATCCGGTTGATACGGCGTTCCGATGAGCGTTTCTATTAAGGCTAAAGTGCCGCCGATAACTGTTCCTTCTGCTGCTCCAGGGTAAAGAACGGATAAAGGATAGGTTAAATTTTCTCCTTTAATACGTTTGACAAATCCTTCTTCAATTAAGGTATCTAATCCTGCCGGGGTAATATCTCTGGCAGGAGAAAGACCTGTAAAGGATGACCAGCCAGCCTTAGCCCAAAGAGCCAATTGTAATCCCGTTGTATCACTAAACCCAAATAAAGGTTTTTTATTTTTTCGAGCCGTCTCATAGTCAATTTTATCTAACAATCTTGGAGAACCATATCCTCCTTTAAGAGCAACAAGCATATCAATATTTGGATTTTTAACGAATTCATTGAAATCTTGAGCTCTGTCAATATCTTTTCCCGCTAAAAAACGCTCTTTGTCTAAGGCGTGAGGAGCAAGAATAACTTGGAAACCGTGCGCTTTAAACCATCCTTCGATACATTGTAAATCGATGGTTTTTGACGATGGGCTGGAAGGATTAAAAAGACCGACGGTTTTCATTTTTCTTCTCTCAAGCTATTTAATATTTTTTTTGCAAAGTCAGTTAAAGAGGTGTCTCTGGCACCCATAATTAAAATTTGATCTTTTGGACGGATATGTTTCATAATAAAAGGAATAATATCTTCTCTTTCTTCAAAAAAGAAAGCCTTTCTTTGTTGTGCAGTCAAAGCTTTCACTAAATCAGCAGAAGAAATATCTTTTGAAACAGTTCCACCTTGATAGAAGATTTCAGGAAATAACAAAAAATCTTCTTCATTGGTGTGTTGAATAAATGTGCTAATTAAATCATCTTTCATTAAACGTGTCGGAGCAAATCCGTGCGGTTGGAAAATGGTAAAAAGGTGTCCCCCATTAGCTTTTATTGTTTCAAGGGAGGCTGCTATTTTCTCTGGATTGTGAGCATAATCATCATAAACAGAAATTTCATGAACGTCTCCGATTTTTTCTAAACGTCTTTTTGTTCCTTTATAAGAAGCGAGAGCTTGTAAAGCTTCTATTGGATCAATACCGATAAGAGATGTTGCTGCGATTGCAGCGAGAGCATCTGCTACATTGTGTCGACCGGGGACCAATAGAGCAGCGTTAATCCCATTCATTTGAAAAGTTGTTTCGCCATTTTTTTGTATTATTTTTTCTGCGATAAAATCAGCTTCTTGTCCAGAGATTGAAAAAGTGACGGATTTATCTTTGGGAGAGATAAGTTGATGAGTATATGAACAATCTGCATTCAGGACACTTCCTGTTTGAGCACGATTTATAAAATTTTTAAAAAGAGGAATCAATTCTTCGATTGGTTTATGATCTAAGGAAACATTAGAAACAACAGCGACAGTAGGATGATACAATTCAATAGAACCGTCTGATTCATCCGCCTCAATCACACAAATTTTTCCTTTGCCGAGTATCAAATTAGACGGTTCTTTCCCATATGTGTTTAACATAATTCCGCCATTAATAACAGTCGGCTCTTTTCCTATTTCATATAAAATATGTCCAATCATGGCTGTTATGGTTGTTTTACCACTTGTTCCGCCAACGGCAATACGAATGGGATACGAGTGAAAAATTTCAGCAAGCATTTCTGAACGTTTTTTGATAGGAATTTGTCGTTCTAAAGCTATTTGAACCTCCGGAATTGTATTTTCAACGGCGGAAGAGACAATAAGATATTCTGTTCGTTCGGAAAGTCCTGAGCCATCTTGAGGATAAATTTTAATACCTGCGTTTAGGAGAGCTTTCTTTATGGCCGGATTTTCACCTTTATCAAAAGCACGATCTGACCCTTTAACTGTATGTCCGTTTGCAGCTAACCAAAGAGCGATCGAGCTCATTCCAATGCCACCAATCCCACAAAAAAAATAATTCATTTTTTTTTCTTCCTTTACGAACGCCCTATTTTTTTGTAGTATACAAAAGAAATAGAAAAAGTAAAGCAGAAGGAGTCTTATGATGATGAAATATTTATCTTTTTTAGCATTGTTACTGACTGTTATGCCGGCGACGGCTCAAACACCTCAACAAATGGAAATGTTGCGGTCACGTGGAGAAGAATATGAAGTTCCCGTTATGACGCCTGAGTTAATGCAAAAAGAAATGCAGCGGCTTCAAGAAGAATTGAATGAAAATGAACAAAAGACTTCTTCGGAACAACAAGCGCTTCCCCTTGAAAGTTCTGAAATGGGCGCCAATACATTTACTATTCCAAAAGATTTAACACAACAAGAAATAAAGCAACTCGCTAAACAACTGGTTGAAGATAAAGTTATTATCACACTACAAAAATTTCAAGTTATTGATGGAGGTGTAACGCCCCCTACTTGTTCATTCGAGACAACAGTTTTGAATACAACAAAAATGCCGTTAAAACGCTTGTTTATCTACTATAAATTTGGCGAAAGTGAAACTTATGCTGATTTTTCAACTATCGCAGCCGGTGCTGTCGGCGGAACACGAATAGCTATGGCTGGAGAAGCGTGTCGCGTTATTACATCTAAGCCTAGTTTGCGTGTGATTAACTGTGAATTGGGGAATTTGTCAGAAGAAGCTTGTAAATCTCGGTTGATGATGTTGTAAAAGAGATGAAGCGATTCTTCTTTTTATTGTTTTTTTTCTTTTTTTTAGCTGCACCTGTTTATGCAAAAGGTGTTACAGTTCTAACATTATCTGATCAAGAAAATTATCAAAAAATCTTTGATTTACAACAAAAAGAGGATTTTAAGTCGGCAGATCAATTCATTAAAAAACTACAAGATCGTTCTTTAATGGGGCATGTATTGGCTCAAAGATATTTTTCAAAGACCTATCGAACAAAACCAAAAGAAATAGAGGCTTGGTTTCAAAAATACGCAGATCATCCGGAAGCTCCCAGAATGTATGCTTTGGGTCAAAAAAAGAAAGCAAAGTTACCTCGTAAGAAGCCTGTTCCCTTATTCGGAAGCCGAAGCAATACATGTTCATTTATTTTCAGGGCAGAGCCAATAGATAGTATCGAAGGGCTTTCATTTTCTTATTTAAGCAAGGATAGACGCACTAAAGCAAAAAAGGTTATGAATCAAATAGCGCGTTATATTCGCGCGGGAAGGACTTTGAACGCACGTCAGTTAATCGAAGGTCAAGATGCTAAGCTTTTATTTTCTTATCGGGATCATGATGCTGCTCGAATAGCATTAGCTTTTTCATACTTCCTAGACGGAATGGATGATAAAGTTGTTAAAACGGCGTCTGAGGCCGTTAAACGTTCCGGAGATAAATTACCGTTAGGACATTGGACCTTGGGATTGTCAGCTTGGAGAACAGGAGATATTCAAACAGCTGCCTATCATTTTGATAAAGTGGCTCATCATCCCAAGGCTTATCCGTTATTAAAATCGGCGGGTGCTTTTTGGGCTAGTCGATCTAATTTGAAATTAGGTAATTTTGCTGTTGTTAATTCTTATTTAGAAATGGCCGCACAACACTCTCGAACTTTCTATGGCATTATGGCGACAAGAGCCTTGGGGCGTGATTTAAATCATACATGGGAAAAACCAGTCAGTGGTGAAGATGAAATTACGGAATCATTTTCTCATCCGACATTCGAACGTGTTTTAGCTTTAAAACAAATCGGGCAAGAAGAGTTAGCTCAGGCGGAACTAACGGCTTTATTTTTGAAAGCAGATAAAGACACACGTGCTTTGTTATCTGTTGTGGCTGAAAAAAACGGAATAGCCGCAGGAATAACGCAAATTGTCGGTAATTTAGATGGTGAAGATGCCCCTCGTTATCCTGCTCCGCTGTGGACACCGGAAACCGGTTGGCAGGTGGATAAAGCATTGGTTTTTGCTTTCGTTAAACAAGAATCATGCTTTAATGAACGAGCTGAAAGTAGCGTGGGAGCAATGGGATTAATGCAGTTAATGCCTGATAATGCTAAAGAGCTCGCTCGAAGATTAAAGTTAGATTGGGATCGTAAAAAATTGACGGAACCTGAATATAATTTAGCTTTGGGACAGCAATATTTACTTTGGTTATTGAATGATAAGCAAATTCAAAATAATCTTTTATTTACCGCTGTTGCTTATAATTCCGGTCCCGGTAATTTATATAAATTAAAAGCTCGAAAAACTTACAACAATGATCCTCTGTTATTTATTGAAGCGATCCCTTTTAAAGAAACACGAGGTTTCGTTGAACGTATTATGGCTAATTTTTGGATTTACCGGACACTGATGAATCAGCCGGTTCCTTCGTTGGATGCGCTCATTGAGGGAAAATGGCCGCTCTATCAGCCACAAGATAATGTTACTCAGATAGACTAAACTTTCTATCTGTCTGTGATTTTTACGAATAATGAAAAGAAAAATAAACTTCCTTTTTTTTAATTAAAGAAAATTTTGATTTGTTTATTTATTATGCTTTTTCCAAATAAGCCTTGATAAAGGCTTCTTGTTCTGGAATCTGCGCTTTTAATTGTTCTGCTAATAAAACGTGCTTATTACCTGATGAATAAATTTTCAATAAAGGTCCTAATCCGCTTAAATCCACATCTAGAATGACAGATTCATGAATAGCTGGGCGACTGACCAAAATAGCATATTTCCTGTCTGCAAATTCTTTTCCTAAAATAAAATTCATTTCACGTGGACTGAGATTCCAGCTGGCATAATCACGTTCTGTCGCCTGTGGATTTCGGAAGAAAATAACAGTTTGACACTGACCGCGAATCACATCACCCAACCCTTTGGCTTCCAAAAAGTTCGGTTGCTGGAAAGCACACAAGAATGCTTGACGTTTTTTACGACCTTCACGTAAACCGACAATAAAACTGTCTTTAAACATCGGATGCTCTAACATGGGCGCCGTTTCATCAATCATAATCATTGAGGGTGTTCCTTGAGCTGCTGCAACAGTATGAATACGATGCATCAAATAACTAATAACAGCCGGAGATAAAGTTCCATCTTGGAAAATTGTTGTAAAGTCAAAAGCCATGTATTGGTGAGCTGTCATATCTAAGTTATCTTCAACAGAGTTAAAAATGCGTCCATATTGGTCGTTGTTTACCCAACGGAATAACTCTCGGCGCATTTGACCGGCCGGAGAAAAACAGCTCTTATATAAGTTTTTTAAGAGTCTTTCTTCCGGGCGCAAATATTCAAAGGCTGTGGTGACAGCACGAGCAATTTCTTGTTCTGATAAAGCATCGGTACATCCGGTAATATCTCTCAGCCATGTCCTTAGGAAGGCTCGGTTGTCAGAGCTATCCGGCGTTGCAAAAGGATTGAGTGTCGTAGAGCCTTCTCCACCATCAAAACGGATATATGGGGCTCCTAAAGCCAATGCAAAAACTTTAGCACCATTATTGCGGTCAAAGAAATACACATTTAAATCCGGATGGCGCATGGCTTGTCCGGCCAAGAAAGAGAACATGGTTGTTTTACCTTGTCCTGTCGGACCGATTAGGGCCGTATGCGCAACGGCATAAGGTTCTGTCGATACATGGAATTGGAAAGCATAAGCTGTTCCAGTAATCGTTCTGAAATATGAAATCGGACCGGGACCCCAGTCTGATCGTGGTAAACCTTCTGCTGTTTTATCCATACTGATGGCGCAAGCAACGACACGAGATAAATATAAGAAAGTTTTTGGATAAACATCATAAGTCGGAAATTGTGAGAAAAAAGAGGCTTGAGCAGCCCAGCCCTCTCGAACAGGGGTTACATTATAAAAACGGCAGATCCGTTCGACTTCTTCTTGTCCGAAATTCAGTTCTTCTTTACTGTCTCCGAAAATATAAAGTGTCATTGCATAACGGTTTAATGTTTGCGCATTGACATCAGAAGCATCCAGCATTTCCATAGCTGAAGCATATTGTTCTTGTACGCCCATGGAGGGACTTGTCAATCGAGCTTGGCGCATTTGTTGTATCAGTAAAGCATTTGCTTTAACATAAGGAATAGCTTGAATGTTGTGAACGACATTTAGTTCTACATCGATAGACAAGAGATCCGCTATCATTTGTTCATCCATGAAATCTCCTGGTTTTCGAATGCCCATAACAATGCCTAGTTTTTCTCGGTCTCCTGCGAAGAAACGAACAATCCCTTCATCTTTTGTGAAATGGACATAATCTGAAGTTAATAAAGAATTTAAATCATCTCCTGTTTGCTTTCCAACAATAGGTTTCGGACGTGTTAATGGGCTTGATAGTTGCGCAAACAACCAGAAAGGACTTTTATCATCATGTTTGTGAGGTGTCTTTTCTGAAATTAAAACAGGATGATAATTTTCTAAAATAGCATACAATGCCTGTGCTGCTTGATTTAAATCTCTTTCAGCATTTTTTCTATCATTAACTGACAGAATAATATAATGCTTGTTTTTATAAATGCGATTCAGATTCTGTATCCAGGTTGAGGCAATCCGTTGTAATAAAGGATCTTTATGCGTTTCTGCCTCACTTAATGGAATTTTTTCTCGAATTGTAATAAGGCGAGAAGTAATTTCCAATTCTGCCATACTATCAATCCAACGTTTGCGCATTTCCATTAAAGCATTTCTTTCTTCTGGTAAAAGAAGTGTTGTATCGGCTCCTTTAATTTCAAAAACTTTTACTGTCGATCCGTTCTTGCATCGGATTGTTGCACCATCTTCTTCAAGTCTTGAAAAAGGTAAAAAATCGGATACGCGTGTTTCACGAGGACGAGGTAAAACCCATTCTCCGAATTTTGTTGCTAAAATGGCAGCAAATGAAATAGCAGAAATAATACCTATTAAAACAACCGTTGTACTCGTTGCAGTCGCTGTATTAACAATCATTGAAAGAACGCTGGCTTCGTCCATTTTTTCCCTCTTTAGTTATGGGGCGAGTTTCGTCCCTCTCTCCGAATAAATATTTTTATATGTTTTCATAAAGGGACCGCGTGACTTCATCATATTTGATAAGTGTGGTTCTTTAGCACCTGCTGCGATTAATCCCAAATGAACAATCAAAATAGTAACGACCATCATCAATGGGTTAATATCCCAAATAGCGATAAACATAAAAACCATAGGAAATTGAAGACCTAAGTTAGCCATTGCGGGAACCATTGGCGCCCAAAACAAACGTGGAGGCATAGCAACAGCTCTTAAAATTGGTTCTTTCATAGTAATTCCTCTCTTTTTCTTAAAGATAAACAATTTACTTTTTCCTGACAAGTCTTTTTTCTTAAAATTACAATAAAGAAATATTTTAATCGTTCAGTTGTTTATGTTTAAAATATAAAAAAGCGCCAAAGTTTCCTTTGACGCTTTTTTGAATGTTGAGTCGAATTATTATGAACCTTGGAAAGTAGAACCAAGACCAGAACCAGTAGATTGTGTAGATCCAGCACCAGCTCCAGTTGCGTATTCAACAATGTATCCAGCCGCAGCAACAATTGCTAAACCGACGCATAAAGCTGCGAACCATTTCCATTGAATTTTTCCGAAGATGGCAAAGAACGCTAAAGCAACCAATCCAAAGCCTCCGATAATGAAAATCGTTGTACGAACGTTTAAGAAGGTTGTCAGTGTTTTACCAAATGTTAAGGTCCAAATTTTACCTGAACCAGCTGTATCGCCAACGCCTGTTGAATAAGTCGGGTCTGCAGGTTGAGCTAAAGCATCACCAGCCCACAGGAACAGGCCGACAACAGCAGCCAACATCAAAAATGAGAATAATTTTTTTAACATTTTTACCTCCAAATATAGTTTTTCCCTTTACTCTTTTTATATTATACTAAAAAAAGTACTTTATGTCTACCACTTTATTTTTAGTCTGTAAAGTGTTTTTTTTTTATAAAAGTATGAAATGATGATTGACGGAGTCGTTGTTTTTTTATATAGATAGAATATACTTGCTAAAAATGAAATAAGGATGAGATCATGACACATTTAAAATCTTTTCTTTTTGCAACTTCAGTTTTGACATCTTTTTTGGGGATGAGTAACTATACTTCTGTTGAAGCTAAAACACTTTGGCTTGAAGAAGATGATTTTCGTTCTTCAATTGCTCAGGGGGACGCTGAGGAAGTTCCGGCGGAGTTTTTGTTAACGGATGAAGAAATGCAACTTCAGACACAGGAAATGCAAAAAGCCGCAACTTCTGTAGAAAAAGAAACGGTGTCAGATGAAAAAATTCCGACAATTACGGCCGAAGGTGGGTTTTTGTTGCCAACTTATGTTTTACCAGAAGCGAATACAACAAAAACGGCTAATACGATAACACCGGTTGATGCAAATAATCCATGGAGAGGAGATGAGACAGTTTCAACTCCTTCTCCTAGTCAATCTGCTGATGCTATTAAAATTGCCGGAATGGCTTCAGTCTCTCAGACGAAAGAACAGCAGAATGAAGAAACGCAACTTTTGAAAAATATTGAAAAACAATATCAGGATACTACGCAGTTATTGGCTGATACAGCAAAACGACTAGCTGCGCTTGAAAGTGGGATTAATGATTTAAAAGAAAAAAATACACAACTTGTTCAGACGGCTTCAGCAACACCGATTGTTCAAGAGCCTGTTCGTCGTCAACCTCTTTTATTGCCTTTAGCTCCGGTGAAGAGCGAAAAGCCAGAACCTAAAAAAGCGGCGATTGAGCCGGTTCGTGTTCAACCAGATAAGGTTTTATATATTGATTACGTTTTGTCTGTTTTGGAACGAGTTAACAATCAAACAGTTAATTATTCCGAATCGGATGATTTAGTTTTACGTAGTATTCCGCAAGAATTGAAATTAAATTTTTTGCCAAACAGTGCAGATATTTCAACACAATCTTTTAAATGGATTAAAGCTTTTTCATATCATCCAAAGAAATCAATGGCAGATATTGTCGAGGTTCGAATGTCCGCTCAGGATTTGGAATTGCAATCTCGTCGTTTTGCTTTGATTAAAGGTGCTTTACTCAGTAATGGATTGGCTCCGCGTCAGATTCGTTTTGTTTTAACAGATCGCGATCCGGATAGTATTGTTTTGAGAAATGTCAAAGTTCAGCCAGAACGTGAAGTTTTTTACGAAAGACAACAAAATGGAACATACACACCACAAATAATTCAAAAGTGGTAAAAAAATATACGAATTGTTAACATTTCTGCCTTATAACTAAGAAAAGGACACGTATATCGAAGGTGATTAGTTTAATTTTTAGGTTGGAGATGACTTCATGAAACAGGCAGTTAACAAAACGTTATTCAAAGCAACATTAACTATGACAGCTATTCTTTTGGCCGGATGTGCCGGAGAAAACAGCTCACAACAAACACCTTACACTTATTCTAGTACAGCTCAGCCAGCAGAGCCGTGTTTGTGTACGGAAACGGCTTTTCCGGAAGCACTGACTGTCGATCGGGTGGAAGTACAAGAGGTTATTATCGAAGATTCCAGCGCAATACGGTTTAAAGATAGACCTGTTTCAGCGTCAACGCCTGGTTTGGAAGAGAGAGTTGTTCCTGTAAAACAACCAAAAGTTAAAAAAGTAGCAGAACCTAAGCCTGTTCCACCGGTAGAAGTTAAACGTAAACCGGATGTTCCTGTTGAGGTTGAACCGGTTGTAGCACCGGTTGTTCCAGAAAAACCCGTTGTCGTAGAAGAAGTTGTTCCTCCTGTTCCACCAGAGGTCATAGAAAAACCAGTTGTTGAAGAAAGTTCGGATGGTTATATTAAAGAAATTAAAATTAAACAGGCTGTTGTCGGTGATCCCGTTCAAGAAGTGCGTGAAGAACCACCTTTGGTGATAGAAGAAACAGTTGTGGAAGAAAAAGTGGAGGAAGAGAAAGGTCCGACACAAGAAGAGGTCGATGCGGAGAAGGCTCGTTTACAGGCAGAGATGGATGCTTTAAAAAAACAACAGATGGATTTGGAAGCAGAAAAAGCTCGAATCGAAAAAATGCGTGCTGAAGCTAAAGTTTGTGATGAAGTAAAAGATTGGGTTGCGGCTGAGGGTACAACGCTTCGAACATTACTGACAGAATGGGGAGATCAATCTGGCTGGAGAGTCGTCTGGAACATGGATCGTGATTACACATTAGAGGCTGGTGCTGTCTTCCGTGGTCGGTTCTTGGATGTTTCAGCGGCTTTATTACGCTCTTTTGCAAGAGCAACACCAGCTCCGAAGGGTGTTTTCTATAAGGGAAATAAAGTCTTAGTCGTCAGTACTCGGGAGGATGAGAATGCGGAATAAAAAAAGTATAAGTCCTATTTTGGCTGTGGGCTTAATGCTCAGCTGCCTTTTCATGACTTCCTGTAAAAATGATCATGTAAATGAAGTCAATGACAACATTCAGATGATTTTAGATGAAGCTGAAGTCTACTCAGAACAAGCAAAAATTCCTTATACACCGGAACCAATTGACACAGTTATCAGCCGAGATGATATTTGGCTAGGAGAGGATAGCTTTAAAATTACCGGTGGAGAACCTTTTCCAATCGCATTAGAAACAAAAGATGCATTGACGGTTTCTTATAGTGATCCAATAGGCTTTGTTCCTTTAATAGATGAATTACGCGAAATGACAGGTTTGCGTTTTTCAATTGATGAATTACGAGCGAATAATGAATTGCCGGAAGAAGAGCTGCGCATCAATTATACCGGAAGTTTGAGCGGTTTATTAGATTATTTATCTCACAAATATTCTATTTGGTGGCGTCATAGTAAAGGCCAAATTTCCTTTTATAAGATGGAAACACGAGTCTTTACTATTTATGCTTTGCCAGTGGAAAGTTCAATGAGTGCATCTTTAAGCGGAACGCCGATTAATTCTGGAGAAGGAAGTTCTGAAGGCGGAAAGACAGAATTATCTATGTCGACAAAGGTAGAATTACAACTTTGGCAAAAGATTGAAGATGGAATTAAGCAAGTTATGGGTTCACAAGGTGAGATGTTAATTGACTCAACATCAGGAAATGTGACTGTGACAGCGCCTCCATTTACTATTCAAAAGATTGCTCGTTATGTTCAGTCTTTAAATGAAAAGATGTCTCGTCAAGTTGCTATATCTGTAAAAGTTTTGCAAGTTTCTTTGGAAAACTCTGACCAATATGGCTTAAATTTGAATGCAGTCTTTAACTCTGGAAGTATTTCCAGCACATTGGTTGGTCCTTTTGTTGCGCCTCAGGGATCTGCGACAGCAGGTATGTTGACAATGACGTTGTTAGATTCTAAATGGAAGGATTCGAATGCGATTATTCAAGCTTTGTCTACACAAGGAAAAACAGCATTAGTGACAAGCACTTCTGTGACAACTTTGAATAATAAAGTTGCTCCTGTTCAAGTGACAACACAAGAAAACTATGTTAAAGAAACTACAATCGAACGAGATAATTATAATAATGACAATGGTACAACTTCCGTTGAGATGGATACCGATACTTTGAATTATGGCTTTACAATGGAAATTTTACCACGAATTTTGGATAATGGTCGATTGATTGTCTTGTTTACCATGACATTAACAGATTTGATATCTTTGACAACTTTCTCATCTGATGGATCGTCTGGAAATAATGGTGATGATAATACCTCAGGTACAGATGATGGTACAGGTGATGGTACAGGTGATACAAATGATGATTTGTATAACAGTAATTCATCTGATACAACGGTTGTTCAGTTGCCAAAAATGCAAACCCGTGGCTTTGTTCAAGAAATTGCAATGCGTTCAGGGTCAACATTGGTTTTAACAGGTTTTGAAACTATTCAAAACAAGACAGATACTTCTGGTGTTGGTCAGCCGAGAATTTCGATTTTAGGTGGAAAAGCATTTAGCGATCAAACACGTAATGTCTTGGTCATTTTGTTAACACCTGAAATTTTGGTATCTCCGCTGTCGCCGGAAACAAGAATGGAAAACTTCTAATAGAGGATTCAGAGAATGGACGATACAAACGAAAAGGGGCAAAACTTTTTATTCCAGCCTCCGACAGGGCAGGGGGTCGGAGCAAATGACCCAGTTTTTGCATCGTCTTCTTCTGATAAGACGATGAACGCTGAAGCATCTTCTACTGTTCAAAATCAGGATACTGATAATGAGGAAGAGGAAAGTACTGCTCAGTTAGAATCTTCTGTTATTAAATTAGGGCGGCAAGAATATGCGGTCGGGTTGTTTTGGCAGCCCTTACAAGATGTTGATGATCCTATTCACGAAATTCGTGAAACAATGGAATCAGATGAAGGTGCTAATTTATATGCAATTCACTATGGTAGGGCTCCTCAGTATGGTATCGGGAAAAAGTCAAAAGGTCATCAAGAGGGACAAATTGTCGCCGGTATCTCTGTATTGGATGCTTTATCGGATAAATCTTCTTTTGTCGCAGTTTTTAAGGTGGAAGAAGGATGGTGGTTTATTGCTGTTCGCAATGATTTAATACTACCGGAAGAAGATGTTCTCTACAAAAATGAAAATGAAGCAAAAGATGCCTTTTTCTCAATGATGGCCGTTCCGGATTGGGGATATAAAATAGCTCCGGACACATGGCATATTGACGGTACGGAAGAGATGGACTTGGAAGAACTGATTAAAAATACTTTCCAAGCACGTCTTTTAAGTCTAAGTGCTGCCCGAGGAACAAAAATTTTATTAGCAATCGCAGCGCTGATTTTGTTATTAGTTGCTGTCATTGTTTATTTGGTTATTTTCCTTTTAGATAGAGCAACACAAACACCGACAAAAATTGCTCCTGTTATCCCTCAGGCGACCATTAAAACGGTAGAACCGACAAGAGAAGAAGAAAAACCTTGGGAAAAATTAGTTGAAGTCAATCCATTCCTTGAGAGATGTTGGAGCTACGCTTATCAAATGAAGTCTATGCAAGTTCCTGGATGGTCATTGAACCAAATTGTTTGTACTCCAAAAGGGATTTCGACAGGATGGAATAAATCTTGGACGCCAGGTGGTCGTATAGCTTGGTTAACGGCAGCTTATGATGAATACAAATTTACGGAGGTTCCGAGTATTAATGAGTCTGGCACAGCTGCGACAATTTCGATTAAATTTGATGATTTACCAATTGTTGCTTCAACACCAACTTTGTCAATTGCTCGGATACGTCGCGAATTAACAGATATTTCTCAGGCGATTAACTTGCCGATAGCCATGTCTGTTCAGCAAATTACAGTAGGTGGAGCTACTCCGGAACAACAGAAAGCAGCTCAAGCTGCTGGACAACCTGTTCCTGTCGGAAAGACTTATAAGTATTTAACTTTTTCGTTTTCATCATCTTATGATCCACCGGCATGGGAGTCGTTTTTTGATAAATTTGCGGCTTTGGAACTCGTGAAGATTGAGTACAATCCACAGTCGTCATCAGCATTATCTAATAACTGGAAGTATGAGGGAAGAATCTATGAAAAATAAAATTTTATCACATGTAATGGTTATGACAGCCTTTGGGCTTATCTTCACCTGTTCTCCTCTGAATGCGCAGGAGTCTCCAGCGCTCGTCACTTCCGAAGAGCCAACACCGGTCGATTTCCCGGGTCGTTCTTCCTTGGGTGAAATGAAGGAGGCAACATTGCCTAATTTAACGGATAGCGTTATTAAAGGACCTTCTCCGATGGGCGTTGTTGTTTCTAAAAAAGCACCTCCCAGTGAACAGCTTTTGGGACGTATTACCAGCGAAGTTTTTCATGAAATGGCAGACCTAGAAAGAGGAAATGTGTTTTTAAAACTTCAGACACAACGTGAGCAATTAAAAAATGATCTAGAAAAATTAAAAGCTGCTTATCGGCAAGCGCGTTTGGATGAAATTGAAAAAAGAGAAAATGTTATTCGAACACGTGTCGAATGGATGCAGGAACAAGAACGTATTCGTCAAGAAATTTTAGAGAAAAAACTGCAAACTGAGCTGTTGGAAAAAGAAATAGAAGAAGCGGAGTTGCGTAAAGAAGAGTTGCTAAAACCGAAGAAAGAAAAAGAAAATACAACGGTTTCTCCTTCTGAGGAAGTCGTAGCGGCAGAAGAAGAGGTCATTTCTGAAGAAACACCAATTGTTGAACCAGAAGGATTGCCAATGTTAACTATTTTAGACATTAAAGGTATGAAGAACCGTTTAACAGCTCGCTTGGTTGATGCGGAAGGACGTGTCCGTTCTGTTAAAGTTGGCTCAATCTTACCATCCGGTCATGTAGTTAAATCTATTGAAAAAACAGAAATTGTTTTCGAAAAAGATGGTAAACCAGAGATGTTGGCCATAGAAACATTTGTTCCTGTTAAAAAAACAGTAAACACTGAAGAAACAACGAACCTTGAGGAAATTGAAGAGTAGCAGATGGCAAACGAAGAAGTTAAAGAACAATCTGAAGTATCAGAGAGTGTTGCGCCGCCAGAAAAAGCAGCAGAATTATTAACAGCGACTTCAAATGAAGAAGGTCCTCGCCGTCTTGTCACTTCTTCGCCTGAGTTTATTGCTTCTTTATTTGCCGATGGAAATGAGTGTATTACAGCTCCGTCTGGTGCTTTTCCTGTAAAGGATGAAACCCGTTTAATTCTTGCTTTATTCTCTAATGGCCGATTTTTAGTGGCTGAGCCATATCGACATGATGGTCGTGTTCTATCATTCCAAGTTTTGGCACGCAAACGAAATTTACAAATCGGAGAGCCTGAATGCGTGTCTATGGCTGTTATTTCTGATATTTATGAATATGCGAATAAACGTCCAACGGCGACAGCCGAAGTTGTGGATGAGCAAGATCAAATTCGGATGCAGCGTGACTTTGTGACGATTGTCACACACGCAGCTAAAATGAAAGTATCAGATATTCATATTATTGTTGCAGATCATACAACAGTTATGTTTCGTATAAATGGTTTGTTGCAAGCGGAAATGGAATATAATAACGAATGGGGAGAGGCATTTGTTCGTGCAGCTTTCGCATCTGCGGATATTTCTGATTCTAACTACGCTCAAAATGAATATCAATCTGCTCAGAAATCTGGTAAAACGCCATTAAGAGGGTCTAGAGGACGTCTTATGCTTCCTCCTGAAGTATTGGCTATCCGTTTACAGTTTAACCCGATTGCTTTCGGAACGCGCTATGTTGTCATGCGTTTGTTATATGCAGATACAGGTGCATCTATTAATGATCCGGCTAGTAATTTAGCTTCTTTAGGCTTTACGCCGGAAGAAGTAGATACATTTTATCGGTTGCGTGCTATGCCCATTGGGTTGGTTTTCGTTTCGGGACCAACCGGAAGTGGTAAAAGTACAACATTGCAACGCAATATGATTAATATGCTAAAAGAGCGCAATTATGAAATTAACCTGATTACTGTGGAGGATCCACCGGAATATCCTATTCCCGGTGCACGGCAAATGCCGGTGACTAATGCAGGTATTGAAGAAGCAAAAGAACGTGAATTTACAAAGGCTTTATCAGCAGCTTTACGTTCAGATCCTGATATGTTAATGATCGGTGAAATTCGAACATTATCCGCTGCAGATTTGGCATTTAGAGGTGCTTTGTCAGGTCATGGCGTGTGGACAACAGTTCACGCTAATAGTGCACCGGCTACCTTGATTCGTTTAAAGGATATGGGTGTTGAGGACTTTAAATTAGAGGATCCTAGTCTTATTCGAGGTCTGGTAGCGCAGCGTTTATTTAGAACTGTTTGTCCTTATTGTCGTATACCGGCAAAGGATGATTTACAGAATCAAACAGTTCAACGATTAAAGTCAGCTTTGGGTGATTTTGGATTAGAGCATGCTTATTTGCGTGGAAAAGGATGTCCAAAATGTGATTATCGGGGTGTTGTCGGACGAACTGTTGTGGCAGAGTTTTTAGTTCCTGATTCTAACTTTTTGGATTTAATGTTAAAGGGAGAAACTAAAAAAGCCATCAACTATTGGACAGAAGATTTAAATGGTCGAACATTAAAAGATAATGCAATTTCTCGGATGCTTAAAGGAGTTGTAGATATTGAGGAAGTTGAGCGCTGGACAGGTCTTTTGGATGAACGTGGCACTTATTAAAGGAAAGTTATAGATGGCAGCACAGGATACAAATCGTCAACATTATGTCGCTAAAAGACGTCGTTCTCTGAGTGGCGCCGAAGTTGCTTATGCTAAGTTTATGATGAAGGTGAGCCAGAATGATCGTTTACGGATTTATCGAAAGCTGGCATCTTTATTAAGAAACCGGTTCTCTTTAATGGATGCCTTGGAAAGGTTATATGATATTGCGTCAAATAACGGAAAAAGCCCAGGGGATACGACAGCGATTGCCATTACACATTGGATGCGTTCTTTACAAAATGGTGAGAGTTTTTCTGCTGCTTTAAGAGGATGGGCTCCTCAGAGTGAGCTATTAATGCTTTCTGTGGGGGATATTGCTAATTTAGATGATGCACTATCTAATCTTATTCATGTTGTTGAAGGGACTAAGCGTATGAAAGAACCATTGGTTGGTGCATTAGCTTATCCGATGTTCTTGATGGTTATGGTTGTGTTGCTTATTTGGGCAGTCGGAGCGTTTATGGTGCCTCCTATGGTTGATGCAGTTCCTGATTTGCAATGGCGGGGTCAAGCAAAAGCTTTGGTCGGATTATCGAATTGGGTGCGTTATAATACGTTTATTTTGTTTTCTATTTTACCAATTTTATTTAGTTTTATCACATGGACTATGCCTCGGTGGAAAGGGCATTTGAGGGCTAAATTTGATAGTATTCCTCCTTGGAACTTATATCGAATTTTTGTGGGTGTATCATGGCTTTTATCATTATCAGCTTTAGTAAAAGCAGGGACACCCGTTTCAAAAGCTCTTCGCTTATTGCGTGCAGATTCTTCTCCCTATCTTTTGTATCGGATTGAGCGTGCACTCATTTATGTAAATAATGGTGAGAATTTGGGAGAAGCTTTATATCACACTGAGTTAAATTTCCCAGATAAAGAAGTTATCGGCGACTTACAAATTTATGCGGAGTTAGATAACTTCCAAGTAGCTTTAGATCAATTAGCCAATGATTGGTTGGAAGATAGTATTCGTGATATCGAACAAAAGGCAGCGGTTTTGAATGGTTTTGCCATTTTGTTAATTGCAGCCATCGTTGCTTGGGTTGTCATGGGTACCTTTGATATGCAGGATCAATTGGTCTCTGGAATGGGATAAAGATACCAGAAAAAAATCAAAACTCTTTAAAGGAGAAGTAAAATGCAAAAGAAATCCAATTTAGGCCGCAGCATGATAGAGATGCTGGGCGTACTGGTTATTATAGGCGTATTGAGCGTAGCGGCATTATTTGGATTTACCTATGCGATGAACAAGTATAAAGCGAACGAGACGATTCATGATGTGATGTTACGTGCCTCGAATGTCCCG
>CASDQF010000048.1 GCA_949282845.1 uncultured Alphaproteobacteria bacterium
AGGCCTAATAGGTCTGGAGTCTGAACAGCTCTAGAATATGCGGTGCTGGATATAGCGCCGAAAATCGCGTTTATTCATCAGTTAACGCGAGATATATCCCCGATTACTTTTTGTGGTCGGGGTGCCTGCGTGATGTACAGAAGGTAACTTTAAAAGCGCAGGGGTCATGTCATATTCTATGATTGTTCAACACCCCGACCGCCTGAAAAGGCGGTTTTTATTGGACAAAAAGGATATGGAATATGAAAATAAAAAAATATTATCATTGTATGTTGGTCCTCTTGTTATTTTTGAAAGCGTGTATTATAGGTTGTATTTATAAAAAAAATACATCTGAAAGTATATAGAGGAGGATACTAATGACAACAATCTTACATATCGGTCAATTTAATAAGTTGAGACTGAAACGGTGTTTTTTAAATCAAATCGCTCCTAAAATTTCAAATGGTTTAATTCGTAATGGTTATCAAGTTTTAAACTATGATGATCGAGATATGGCTCGTTTATTCGGATTAGGTGTTTCTAAAAAATGGGGCATATGGCGTATGAATCGGCATTTGATTAATTATTGCCAAAAAGTTTTACCTGATGCGATTATTTTAGGACACGCAGATACTGTTTATTCCGAAACATTGGCAGAGTTGAGAGAACGTTTTCCTCAGCTTCGTATTTTACAATATAATGTAGATTGGATAGATCCTTCTTATGAGGTAGGGAATGTTCAGCGTATTCAATCTAAATTGGATGTCGTTGACATTACCTTAGTGACAACAGGCGATAAAAAACTTCTGCGTCAATTTAAAAGAGCAGGGAATATTGTTGGTTTTTTACCTAATCCGACAGATTATTCTATTGAGACAGCGAACATGTATGAGGTGAAAGAACCAACGGCAGATTTAATGTATTGCGCGGGTAATGGAACACGTCAGTTTGGAGAAGAAGAGCTTTCCGCGCAAGAAGTTGTTCAACGGATACAAAAAAAATTACCAAATATTAAATTATTTGCTGCTGGTATGACGCCAGAGTGTACTTTTGCAGGAGCAGTCTATCAAAATGCTTTTAAACAAGCAGGGATGGGATTAAATTTATCTCGTCGAAATGATATTTTTTTATATAGTTCGGATCGGATGGCTCATATTATGGGAAACGGTCAACTTTGCTTGATGGACCGTCGTTCAGGATATGATCAACTTTTTGATGATAATGAAATAGGTTTTTATTCTTCTCCTGAAGAGTTATATAGTTTAATTGAAAAGTTTAAAAAAATGCCTTCTTTACGGCAAAGAATAGCAAGAAATGGGACAAAGAAATATCGTTCTCTTTTTAATGAGCAAGTTGTCGCGCGTTATATGACAGATCTTTTGTTTCAAGAATTTAAAGCGGAAAAATATGCTTTTCCAACGGTGGTTGCATGATAAAACTTTCAGCTTATATTGTAACGTTAAATGAACAAGAGCGATTGGGGCGAACTTTAGAGGCTTTACAACAAGTCGCAGATGAAATCGTGATTGTGGATAGTGGTAGTACAGATAAAACACAAGAGATTGCTCAGCAATATAAAACACGCTTTTTGTTTCATAAATGGAAGAATATTTCATCTCAAAAGCATTATGCTCAAGAACAATGCCAAAATACATGGGTTTTGTCCTTAGATGCGGATGAAGTTTTATCTCCTGAGTTAATAAAGGAGATTCAACAAATAAAAAAAAATCCAACGGCAGATGCTTATCGTGTTCGTATCGGAGATATGTTTCCTGGTTTCAAAAAACCACGCAAATGGACACGTAAATATAATTTAGTTCGCTTATATAATCGTCAAAAAGCAACAATGCCGGATGATTTAACGCATGATAGAGTCGTTCGTTTTTGCGGATGTCAGGTGGAACAGTTAAAAAATGAAATTTATCATTATTCTTATTTAAGCCTATCTCAAACTTGGTATAAGTATAACATGTATACGGATGAGCTGGTAAAAACAGCATTGGCGACAGGAAAGAGCTATTCAAGAATTCGCCTGATGACAGAGTTTCCTTACCAGTTTTTTCGATATTATTTTATTCGTCGTTATATTTTTAACGGGAGTTGGGGATTAGTTATGGCGATAACATTAGCTTATTTTCGTTTTTTAAAAATTTCAAAAATTTTTGAATATAAAATGCTTAATGCTGAGCAATCGCTTTCGTCATCAAATGATGAAGTTCTTTGACAAAGATATCAAAAGCATATTGTTCTTCGACGGTTTGACGAGCGTTTTGAGCCATTTTATGTGCTTTTTTCTCATCCGTGAGCATTGTTTGAAGAGCTTCAGCGAGTTTTTCTGCATTATTAATGGGAACAATCAAACCAGAAACACCATCTTCAATCATTTCTAAAGGTCCGGCACAATCTGTTGTCACAACCGGAGCATTACGTACCATAGCTTCTAGAACAACGGTTCCAAAAGGCTCTGTTCTGGAGGAAAGGCAAAAAATATCAAATGTGTCATAAAAAGTTTCTTTGTCTTTAATCCAGCCCGCGAAAGTTACGATATCATCTAATTTTAATTGATGACATAACTGTTGGAGACTTTCTCGTTCCGGGCCATCTCCGCCGATAATAAGCTTTGTTTTAACGCCTTTTTGAACAAGAATAGCTAAAGCATTTAAAAGAATATCATACCCTTTATTAATATGTAATCGTCCGACGCTTCCGATAACAGGAGGTTTATGAAAAACAGGCTGACGTTTGGGCGTGATTTTAACTGTATTAGGTAAATAAAAGACAGGTTTATGTGTTAATTTTGTTAATTCTTTTTGCCAGTAACGAGTTGTTGCGATTGAAAAATCCATAATAGGAAGGTACTTACAATCAAAATTGTGGGCTTTCCCGATTAATGGAGCTTTAGAACGAATCAGCTTTGAAATGAGAGGATAACGAGCAAGTCTCATGACGCGATTACCATGTAAAATGACAACATCCGGATTAACTTGATTGATGATTTTAGCAATTTTTAAAGCATTTAAGGGGTTATATAGAGAACGACTTTTCATTAAATGTAAGTGGACGCCCATTGCTTTTAATTCAGCCAAATAGGGAGAATCTGCCATATAAAGCGCATGCACTTCATTGCCATCAGCAATCATAGCTTTCATGTAAGTGACAGACATTTGCTCCATGCCTCCCATGCCGGAGGCTAGCATTCCATTGAGAATTTTCATGTGTTATCCTTTATTTGTTTGTATGTTTTATCTTATGGAAGTCATATTTAAAGTCAAGAAAGAACTTGAATTTATTGAATGTCATCGTTATAGTCTTATGAATAAGGAGTTGTATTTAATGGCTTGGTTTACATTTTTTTCATCTGAAATCTATCATTTAGATCCAAAAGATTTATTAGTTTTGAAAGATACACCAAATGCTCCGGTTGTTGAAAATGAAGATGTTATTTTGTTGCTCGGAAATATTAAAACAGGACAAGAAGATACTCTTTATCAAGGTAGAAAATTGTTAGAAAATGCTGTAGCGGAAGGGATTTCTTATGTGCCTGTGAGAGTTGCTTTTCATTCAAGACGTCCAAAGTGGGATATTCTTTCTCCTTTTATTAAAAAGGTGCGTCGTCGTTTTTACGCGAAAGGAACAGGAGTTTACCATATGGAAACGCAAGAAATTCGGCATTTGGGATTAGAACGAAAGATTAGGACGCATGAAAATGCCTATGATTTTTCTAAATGGAATTTATCCTCAGAGCAACGTCAGAAACAATTTAATGAACTTCAAGCGTCTTTAAAAGAAAAGGGGTTTGATGATAAAACGCCTTTGGAAATAATGTTATGTCGTTCGATGGGGGTGAAAGATAGTTTGCAGCAAGGACATCATAGAATGATGTTTTGCTTGGAGTTGGGAATTAATCGTGTAGCGGTTGAATTTATGGCCGTGTCACATGCTCCGCGGTGGTGCGCTCCGTTTTTCCGTTGGTTTTACCGTATCTGTCATAGGGAGAAAAAAAATGGCTAAGATTCTTCATGTATCTAATTTTCATTTAATGAAACCAAAAACGTGTTGTTTTAGCCAGATTTCTTTTAAGTTGACAAATGGGCTAATTCGGAATGGTCATTTTGTCGTTAATTATCCGGATAGAGATTTATGTCGAGCCTTTGGCTTTGGACATATGAATTTTTGGGGTAAGCGTAAGTTACAAGAACATTTTTTAAACTATTGTCATTTTTTTAAACCAGATGCTTTAATTCTCGGTCATGTTGATACGCTTGAAACAGAAACTTTGCTTCAAATACGTCATGAAATGCCTCATTTACGTGTTTTGCAGCGAAATGTAGATTGGATTAATGTAGAGAGTGAAAATCCAACAGTTATTGAATTGGGAAAACATAATGTTGCTAATATTAATCGTCGATTACCTGCGTGTGATGTGACTTTAATTACGACAGCGGATAAAAAGCTTTTGAGCCAATTTAAAAAAGATGGACATCAGGTTGGTTTTTTACCCAATCCTGTAGATTTGTCAGTAGAAAATGCACGTTGCTTTGAAAAAGAAGAGTTACCTTATGATGTTATGTTCTGTGCAGGTAAAAATTCTTTGCGTCAGTTTTGTGGGAGAGATGTAAAGAGTGAAGATATCGCTCGAAATATGATACAAAACGTTCCTAATTTACATCCTTTATTCGCCGGATTGCTAGGAAATCCTTTATTACATGCCAATGATTATCAGGATGCTTTAGGAACAGCAGCAATGGGACTAAATCTTAGCCGAATTAACGATACTTATCTTTATACATCAGATAGGTTAGCTCATATTATGGGAAATGGGCAGTTGGCTTTTGTTGATAGTCGTGTGGGATATCAGGACATTTTTGATGCGACAGAAATGGTTTTTTATACGGAACCACAAGAGTTATATGAAAAAATTACTTTTTATAAAACTCATACAAAAGAAAGAATGAACATTGCTCAGAGAGGATGGGAAAAGTATCATCGTTTATTTAATGAAAAAGTTATCGCTAAATATGTGACAGATTTGTTATTTGATACTTTCCATTCGGAAGATTATCCGTGGCCGACATTAGTTTAGGAATTTAAAATTTGTATTAATATCTTTGTTATTGTCTTTGTCTTTGTAAATTTAATGATTGATATTGAGCTTTTACAATAACAGGGCAGATAGCAGCAGCATACAGTTTTTCATTTCCTTTCTTTAAAAAGTCGATTATCGCCCAAGAAAAAGGAGAGAACACTTTTTCTGCAGGGGTGAGATTTTTTGCTCTTTCTAACTGTTCGGCAAGAAGAATTTTTCTTGTTTCTTGTTGAGTTTTTCCCAACCAATCCTTATAAGTTGTTTGAAATTCGATGATGGGATCAGCTTCATGACGGAAAGCTTCAATTCGAGGCATGTTTAATAAGTCTGTGGGGAGTATTGTTAGTGCTTTTTTTTCAACAGGTAATCGATGAGCATATAAAACATATAAAAAGCCTTTTTGAGCTAAATCATTATTTTCATTTTTTTTCAATAATGAATAAACATTCCAAGCTAATTTTAAAGCGCTATGGCAAGCACACAATCCAGCAGGTGTTTCAATAATAGCACTATTTTTGGTCGCAGAAATAAAATCCATCGGAAGAAAACGACGATGTTCTGCAAGTTCTATTGCCGCAGTTAAAGTTGGATGTCTAAATGTTTGTTGTATCATGACTTTATACCCTCAAAATGAAAAACAAGCGTTCACAATAACACTTTTACGAGGAAAAGTCAAAGAATATAAAAAAGAGCAGAAAAGCTGCTCTTTTAAATCAACTTCATTTCAATCGATAATGAACTTGAATATAGTCTGCAAAAGTTCGAACACCTTCGAAAATGAGCTTTTCAGTCTGATTATCATCTTTGAACAAACGTGTTCCCTGTCCGAGTAAGAAAGGTGCTTGAGTTAAAACAATTTCATCAATTTGTTTTTCTTTTAGTAAGATATTTGTTATTTCTGCTCCGCCCAAAAGCCAAACGTGTCCTTTCCCTTGTTTTTTTAATTTTTGAACAAGACCCATGATGTTTTCGTGAACAAAGGTGACATTGTCTTCTTTTTGACGAAGATAATGAGTGATGACATAAACATCTTTGTCTTTAAATAGATTAGCAGAATTCGCTTTAATCCGATCATAACTTTTTCGTCCCATAACAACAGATGAAACGCTGTCATAAAATAATTTAAATTGAGGATCTGCTTTAAGCGCAGCAAAAGAAAAGTCACTGTTTCCGTTTCCATCAGCAATGAAACCATCAACAGATGTAACAATATGTAAAATGCATTTGTGATCCATGTTGTACCCCTTTTTTATTATTTTGATGTATTATGGCGTCTTTTCAGGAAAAGTGCAAGTCTTGTTTTGGTATTTTTTAAAGAGAATAGTATCGGTTTTGAATTGAAAAGCTTTTTAAAGATTATTTTTTGAAAAATAAAACCTCGTTTTTAAACGAGGTTTTAAGATGGTGCCCAGAGGCGGAATCGAACCACCGACACGGAGATTTTCAGTCTCCTGCTCTACCGACTGAGCTATCTGGGCATCAGATGAGGTTCTTTATAAACGATTCTTTTTCCTTTGTCTAGTCCTTTTTTGTTTTTTGTTGCAATCTTTTTATGATAAAAAATGTCGCGAGAAAGAAACGTTAAAAAGATACTTAAGAATATTTTTAAAAAGAAAAAAGCTTTCTCAAGCATACCTTAAGAAAAAGGTATCTTAAAAACTTGTGAAGAAAATTATTTTTCTTGATGCTCTAAGTTACCAAATTCAGTGAATTGACCGTCAAAGAACAAATGAACAGTTCCTGTCGGGCCATGTCGTTGTTTTGAGATAATAGCTTCTGCTCGTTTTGCTAAGTCGATTTTCTTTTGCTGCCATTCAAGAATTCTTTTTTGAAAGGCGTCTTGTGTTTCTTTAGGTCGTTGAATGGGCTGTTCTTGTTCTAAATAATAAGCTTCTCGATAGACAAACATAACAATATCAGCATCCTGTTCTATTGATCCAGATTCGCGTAAATCAGACAATTGTGGGCGTTTATTGTCTCTTTGTTCGACTAAACGAGATAATTGAGATAATACCAAAACAGGGACTTGTAATTCTTTCGCCATAATTTTTAAACCACGTGTCATCTCAGATAAAGCTTGTACACGATTTTCTGCGCGTCCACTTTCCTGGATGAGCTGCAAGTAGTCAATAACAATCAAACCTAAGCCTTTTTCTTTATCTCTCTTTAGACGACGTGCACGATTTTTAATTGTATTGACTGTAATGCCTGGCGTATCATCTACATAAAGAGGAAGAGTATTTAACATACTTAAAGCCCCGGCAATGGTGTCAAATTGTTCACCAGTTAATTTACCAGTTCGCATCGCTTGTCCTCCAACGTGGGTATAAGTTGAAAGAATACGTCCGGCAAGTTGCTCAGCTGACATTTCAAGAGAGAAAAAGGCGACTCCTTTTTTTATGGAACTTTTTTTGTTTTCTTCTTGGAAACGACGAGCAACATTAAAGGCTATACAAGTTGCTAAAGCTGTTTTTCCCATCGCTGGACGACCAGCTAAGATAATTAAGTCTGAATCATGCAAACCACCCAATAAACTATCCATGTCTAATAATCCTGTTGGAACACCGGAAATTCCGCTAGGGTTTTTCATAGCACGTTCAGCGCTTTCGACGGCAGCTTTCATCGCCAGAGAGAATACTTTAGGACCACCTTCAAGTTCTCCTTCATTTGCTAATTCATACAGTTTAGCTTCCGCTGTTTCAATTTGTTTTTGTGAAGGATTATCGAGTTTAATTTCAAACGCATCATTAACGACATCTGTTCCTAAGGCGATTAATTGGCGTCGCATATGACGATCAAAAATTTGTTGACCATAATCTCCGGCGTTGATGGTAGTTGTAGACGCTTTTGCTAAATTAAAGATGTAATCTTGTCCACCGACTTCCTCCAGAGAACCTTCACTTGCAAAATAATCTTTTAAAGTGATAGGATCTGCTAATCGCCCTCGTTCTAAAAGAGTTTGGCAGGCGGCAAAAATTTTACCATGAACCGCGCTGGCAAAATGTTCTGGTTTTAAAAATTCAACAACTTTTTCCATCGCACGATTATTTGTTAGAATCGCACCTAAAAGTGCCTGTTCCGCTTCTAAGCTTTGCGGAGGAATCCGCATTAGATCTATTTTTTCTGCCTGGGCCATTGTTCCTCTCTTTTCTTTTGATATATCAGGCATTTCCCAAAAAGTCTAGATAAAACTTTTAGATGGTCTTGACTGTTCGATCATATTGGACCTCTTTAACCCATGATACTCATTTGGTGTGTTTTTTATATGAAAGGAGATTAAAATGTATGAGAATGAAAAAAAGCAGATTGTTCAGGGTGTGATTGTGGGTAGCATCAAAAAGAACATTTTCATCATGTATTAAAACAAGCTTGGGATAGCTTACCTGACGAACTGAAAAATGAAATAAGAGGACTTGATCAGCAAAAGCTTGCTGTTATGAATGATGTTAAAAAGTGGGCAGATCAAAACAATCAGAAAGAATTGTCAGAAGTCTGTGAAAATAAGAGTATTAAAATTCAACAGAGACTAGATCAGTATGAATTTTAAATAAGCATAAAGTAATGGGGAGCTTTTGCTCCTCATTTTTATGAAACATCTTTACAGATTCCATTTTCATCAGGTTCTTGTCCTTCCGGACAGTTAATCAAAGTGCAGCCACCGTTAATAAAGATGTGTCCGGAAGGACAGCACCATTTATTTCCTTCCTTATCTATTCCTTCTATACCAGAGGAGCAGATGCATTCTTGTCCGTACATATTTGGAGCTTCTATTTGACCTTCAATGCAATAAGGAGTATCATTACATTGAGAAGAAGAGATAATTTGACAGTTTGTTCCATCGAGTTGACAACGAGAACCACAAGCTTGACCATCATAAAAACAGTTAGCAGGAGAAGCGGCACTTTCCCAAATACAGCTTAATCTACCATTGGTACATCCACCTCGATTTCGAAAATCAATGTATTGAAAATCAAAGCCAGAAGGGCATTTATATGCATATTCATTAAAACATGCTCCAGAAAAACAGTAGGCAAATCCATTCGGGTCTTGACATTGAGCGCCACAAATTTTTGTTTTTTGAGCATCAAAATAGCAATTTTGATTATCACAATATACCCCATCTTTTGTACACATTTGAGAAGCTTCATCAAATGTCGAACCATGGAAACAAGTATTGAGAGCGCATCCAGGACAGTTTATTAAAGGATCTTCGCATGAGCTATTACAAAGATTTCCATTTATAAAGCATTGCCATCTGTTTCTTTCATCGTTAGATAAAGTACAATATAATTGCTCATTAAATGTGCATCCTTTCCAATAGTGATTGATTTTTCGTTCAAATATCGCTCCTTCATATTCTGTGCAAGGATTTTCATAACAAGAACCTATTGTACATATACCAAATTCTGTGATAGCATCACAACAATCAGCATATGCCTCATCGAGGCATCGCCAAGAGCTGAAAGATGCATCTTCATTATAAATTGGTACACACCTTTTATTTCCTAGTTCACAACCTCCCCATCCATAGGGGCTAATAAAATAACTGGAATCAGCGACAGAATCACAATAATTTGGATTACAAGTACCCCATAGACAAAAGCTACCATCATTTTGGCAGTATTGTCCACAGATTCTTTCATTAATAAAACAATTAAAAGTTAAACCAGTTGTTCCATTTCTACATTCAAATCTTTGGCATTTTCCTTCTAAATAGATATAACCATCTGGACAAGCACAAGTATCCGCATTTGTTCCTTCAATGCATAGACAATTACCTTCTTCATCTCGATCACCGGTCATGCCCGAACCATTACATATAGGCAAACAAACTCCATTATAAAGTTCATATCCGTTTGAACAAACACATGAACCG
>CASDQF010000049.1 GCA_949282845.1 uncultured Alphaproteobacteria bacterium
AGAACGTCAAGCTTTAAAAACATATGCTGCTGATTTAGGCCTTGCCTTCCAAATTACTGATGACATCTTAGATATTGAAGGAACCGTTGAAAAAATGGGAAAAAACCTACGCAAAGATGTAAAAGCTGGTAAAGCGACATATGTTTCAGTCGTCGGTGTTGATGCTGCCAAGAAAAAAGCAAAAGAATTGATTACGCACGCTATCGAAGCGCTCCAGCCTTTTGGAGAAAAAGCAGATTTATTACGAGACTTAGCTCTGTTTATTTTAACACGAGACCATTAAACTTTAAATGACTTTCAAAAAAGTCGCCTTAATTCAATAAGGCGACTTTTTTATTCTTTACAAAGAAAAATCAGTATTCAAAACGCAGCCCTATATAGCCTTGTTGAGAGCGCGTTTTAATTTTTTCATCGGCAATTTTAGCTTTTCCCAAATCCATATAGCGATAACCGACATCCAAATAAACATGATTAGAAACTTCCAATCCCAATCCCACTGCGGCACTCCAGGCAAAAGAAGTATTGGAATCAGACTCTGTTCCTGCCTCCGTATCATGATAGTTAATACCTGCGCCAGCACCGATATACGGCTTCAAAAAAGATTTGACAGGTGGCTCAAAATACAAGTTTGCCATACCTGTATGATTTGTCATTTTCAATGTTTTATCAGCATATTCTCGTTCCGGATGATAAGTGTACTCTAAATCAAAACGGAAAAAAGAACGATGATAACCAATAAAAGCAGATCCGACTAAATCCGATTCAAACTCCCGCAAATCAACGTCTTTATCTTTGACTTGAATATCTTCCAGCCCACCCTTCAAACCAAAATAAACGCCGGCTTGAGCCGGTAATGATAACAGGCCACAAAGTAAAGCTGTTAAAAGTAATGTTTTTCTCATTATTTTTCCCCTTTTATTAAAATATATTTCAAAGACTAGCAGCTATTTATAAAAAAGCAAAGAGAAAAAAAATGATTTTAATGATCTTTTTGCTTCTTTTTTCAATCTCTCACTTTTTGCGCTGATGTCTTTACAAAACGAGAGGACATTTTACGAGCTGACCGAATCAATAATTCATGTTCAAATTTTTTTAAAGATTGATATGTATCCTGTGAAAAGGATTGTTTAGCTAATTGCCACGGTGTCACTCCTTTTTTATTTTCGGCATACATATCTGCACCATTTTCCATTAATCGGCATATATTTTCCAAGCGAAATTTCTGAATAGACAAAAGAACCGGTGTAGAACCATCTGAGGCTTGTTGATTCGGATTTCCTCCCTTTATCAAGACATATGGTAAAAAAATATCTGCAGGAGCTTCCAACGCATAAAATACACTCCCTCTTCCCATTTTATCCGGTTGATTAATATCTGCTCCGTTTTTTAACAATAAATCCAATATCTCTTTTTTATAGGTATTAGAGTTAGAAAGTAAGGCATGCATAAAGGGGGTTCGACCTTCTTCATCTCGTCCGTTGATATCAGCGCCGAAGTCGATCAGTATTTGTATCATCGTCATATTTTTCCCTTTAACCGCCAATCCTAAAGGTGTTAGACCAAATCGATTTACGCCATTTAATTCACCAGGACTTGCCGTTGTCTGACAATACTCTCGTACACCAGCTATATCATTATAATAAATTCGATAAAAAAGAGGACTTTCAAACAATTGAGAAATCACTTGTTTAATCACTTTAGGAAAGATATGCATATACTTCTCCTTTCGTCGTGATTTCTCATTATAGTCTCTTTTTTTAAAAAAGCAATTTCCTTACTTTAAGCTTTATTTTCGTATTTTTTGATGCTTTAAAAGAGCTCGACACTTAATTTAATAGCCTCTTAAATATCTATCCAACTCAAAAGCACCATATTCTATCAAATAAATGCCAAAGACAACTGTAATTGATAACGCACCAACAGCCGGGAAGAGAAAAATCAATAAAGCAAAAAGAATGCCAAAAACACCAGAAGCAGCCCACCATTTCCAACCTTTGGCATTAGAAGAAAGCTTCTTTAAATCTAAACCGACCGTTAACTGAGAAATACCGACAAATAAAATCCATAAAGCAAAAATAATCGGCATACTCGCAGCACTAACTCCCATATTACTCAAAAAAACAATACCGATAAACAAATCCAGTATACCTAACCCAAGGGCCCAATATGTTTTAACTTGCCCATACAAAAGCAAATAACCAACACCCAAAGCGACAAAAACAAAGCCAATCATAAACGCTGAAGCCAATAATGCAGCCATCGGATGAAATAACACATAAATTCCACCGATAATAAGCAACAAGCTAATTAAAAGTAAGCCGAAATTTCTTGTTTGAAGTCCGTTTTTCATATTTCCTCCTTTATCATTAAAACTCTTTAAAAGAGATAAGAACTTTTTTATTTTTTTCAAGTAATCATATTGAATGATTAACAAGGACGAACAATTCAAAGATAAACTTTTTTTAAAAAAAGCTTTTACCAAAAAAAGATTGACTTTTATAAAAGAATAAAATATAAGAGTGCTGACATGGAGCGTTGGCAGAGTGGTAATGCAGCGGATTGCTAATCCGTCACGGTTTGTAGCCGTGCAGAGGTTCGAGTCCTCTACGCTCCGCCAGTTTTTATCTTATAATCTTTCTATCCCTCATTAACGGCTTGCCGCAATTCTTCCTGACGAGCCAGCAATTTTTGTTGATATTTGCTCATATGAAGAGGAACAGAACGTTTCTCTGACGATTTAACGGTTGGTAATGAGGCGTTTAAGATAAAACTTCTTCTAATCTCAAAATTATCGTATCGCGTATACGCATCAACCAGCTCTTTTTTCGAGTGACGATAAACAAAAAATTGAATATCTCGTATTGCATTTTCTTCTTGTAATTCTTTTAAAAGCAGAAAGCGAATATCGGATGTGTGGCGTAAAAAATCATCATTTGTTTCTTCGTTTTTTATGACAGGAATAGAAAATTGAACGACTTGAGGTTGATCAACGATAATGGTATTTAAAATTGTTTCATATAAACGAGACTTTGGCTTAAAAAGCATCCCTTCATAAACAAACTTTCCGGGTTTGCTGATAATTTTGCCTTGTGGAAAACGAATCAATCTTTCATTTCCAAAAAGAGGACGTTGTAAGAACAAAATATTTTTACGTCTAAAAACTTTTGCTTCCACTTCAGGATAACAAACCAATAGACTACAAATATCCTCAATTACACTTTTTTCATGTTCGCCTTTTTCATCAAAATAAAAAACAACTCGTCGTATCTCCGAGTTATTCAATTGTTCTTCAATTTTTTTTAAAAAAGATGAAGAAAAAGAACCTTTAGAAGTTGTCACAAATAGGGCATCTTCCTTTTTTTTAACCAGAGCAGATTTCTGAAATTGAGCCATAAAACCTCGCTTGTTTATTGCATAATAGTATATACTTTTTATGAAATTTGTCAAGCAAATCTCTGATAAAATAGCGAAATTTTATTTTGTCACCTATTTTGTTATTTTTTTGCTTGTGCTCTTGAAAAAAGTTGTTTTATAGTGTATCTCTTGAATATGAAAAGTTATACTAAAGAGAAATATATGAAAAAAGTTGCGTTATTTGATGTTGACGAAGTTTTATTGGAAATGTGGCAACCCATGATTGTTGCCTTTAATAAATATTTTAAAACTCATTATACTTTTAAGACCTTTCCTATTGTTGTACGTGATTTTGATAAAAACAGAGATAAATATAAAGATTTTGCTTTTTATTTTATGCAAAGCGACTTATTTGGAAAGCTTCAAGCCAGAAGAGGTATGAAAGAACTCATTCATCAGATGCAAAAACAAAATTATGATTTGGTCGTTGTAACAGCCTCCTCTCCGCTTCCGACTTTTGCAGAAAAGCGGCGCCAAAATTTAGAAACAGAATTTGGACCCGTTTTCAGGAAAATCCATTGCGTGGGCAGCACAGATAAAACATCTGTCATTCGTCATTATGCGGATCAATATGATTTAAGCTTATTTATTGACGATCATCCATATACTGTTGCACAAAGCGTTGGAGTCGTCACTGCTCCAATCTGGCAGGACAATATAGTTCGTCGCCCTTATTTAAATAAAATCACAAAACCAATGTATATTGCTCGGCATCCAACAGATATTTTAACAATAGCAACACATCTTGAAAAACAAAGATAAAAAAGACCACCTCAAAAGAGGTGGCCTTTTTTATCATGATCAATCCTTAGAAAGCAGCTTTCAGATTTAAACCGACACTGTAACTATCGTAATCTTCATCTGTATCATCAAAATCTTCTTCATTGCCGTCAAACATCCATGCGGCATAAACACCGACGGATAATCTATCCGTAAACAACCAATCTGCCCGCGCTTGAACAGACCAATCTTTTCCTTCATCATTCTTATCCCAACCATAATTGATTCCGGCATCTAAAGCTAAAGGACCGACAACTTTATAACCACCCAAATAGAAATTATAGATTGGATCATTATCGCTTAGCTTTGACTGTGCGACAGGGAATTCTCCCGTTACACGCAAGTACGGCAAGAAATAACCAATATCATAACCACCTTTTAAGTCAACATTCACATACTTATATTCTCCGACAAATGAAGCATTTTCTTGTTGACCATAATCTACGCCAACTTGAGCAAAAATATTATGTTGATCCATCAAATTATAAACAGCTCCGACAGACCAAGATAAGTTTCTGTCCTCATCTGACGCAGGACCATCCTTTGGATTAAATCTTGTCCAAGCGTTTGCTCCGGCTACACGGACAGCTAACCCGTCATAGACACCCAAAGAAATTTGCTCCGATAATGTACTCGTAGAAGAATGTCCTGTTTTTTCATAACTCACTTCTGTATAAGAATAATTCGTATCCGTTAAAACATGTCCTTGATCCGGAACATAAAACGGATGCGTTACTTCTGTTGCAAAAGCATGTCCTGCGAAAATAACTAATCCAGAGGATAATAAAAGTGTTGAAAGTTTCATTGTAATCTCCTTTTTTTATTGTTCACATCCCTTAATAGGATACATACTATCCTAAACACTGGGAAAATAGTGTGTCAATAAAAACAAATTATTGATTTTAAAAGAAAAAATCAGATTTTTCATAAACTTGAAACTTTCTTAAATAAATATTTCATTTTATTACATTTTTATTTTCAAAAACCTTAAAAAATTTTATATCGATTTACGACGAATAAAAAAGCACAAGAAAAATTATTCATATAAGGCTTTTATTATAAGAAGTTTCCGATAAAATAAAAAAAGCCCCTCTTTAAAGGGGCTTTTTATAGAATGTTCAAAAATTAGCCTTTGACAACAATGTTGGAAGCTGAACTTCTGCCATTTTCATCTGTTTTAACTTCAAACTCAACTTCTTGGTTTTCACGCAAACCGCGTAAACCGGATGCATGTACTGCAGAAATATGCACGAAAATATCTTTATCTTCGCCCTCTGGAGTAATAAACCCATACCCTTTTTTGAAGTTAAACCATTTTACTTTACCGACAGCCATTTTAATCTCCTTAAAAAAATAAATAAACACAGTCAAAGGCCTTAAAAAAAACCCTAGACTCTTTTACTATAACCCAAGTAAAACAAGAATCAACACATTTATTGTTTTTTGCATAAACGGTTGCGTTTTTTTTTGAAATCTTCTATAGTAAGGACAAAAAAGAAGGAAAAAATGAGCATAGAACCGAAAGAAGAACAAATTCAAAACTCGAAACTAGCAGATGCTTTATCAGAAAGATATTTAGCATATGCCATGTCTACAATTGTTTCCCGGTCTTTGCCGGATGTCCGAGATGGATTAAAACCCGTTCATCGTCGTTTATTATACGCAATGCGACATTTAAAGTTAGATCCTAAGTCAGGCTTTAAGAAATGCGCGCGAGTTGTTGGTGATGTTATTGGTAAATATCATCCACATGGAGATGTGGCCGTATATGATGCGATGGTTCGATTAGCTCAGGATTTTGCTGTTCGATATCCGTTGGTTGAAGGGCAAGGGAACTTTGGCAACATTGATGGAGACAGAGCTGCTGCGATGCGCTATACAGAAGCTCGTTTGACAGAGATGGCCATGGCTTTAATGGAGGGACTAGACGATAACGCGGTTGATTTTGGCCCGACTTATGATGGTTCTGAAGATGAACCCCTTGTTATGCCGGCATCTTTCCCCAACTTATTAGCAAATGGCTCCTCCGGTATTGCTGTCGGTATGGCGACGAATATTCCACCTCATAATATCGGAGAAGTATGCGATGCTTTATCTTATTTAATTAAGCATCCCGATGCAGAAACAGCTAAGTTGCTTGATTTTGTTCAAGGACCTGACTTTCCAACCGGAGGATTGCTCGTAGAAAGCCATGATACAATTGTGAAAGCCTATGAAAAAGGACGGGGTTCTTTTAGAATACGTGCTAAATGGGAAAAAGAAATTTTATCTCATGGACAATATCAGATTATTGTGACAGAAATCCCTTATGGTGTTCCTAAAGCTGATTTAATTGCACGCATTGCTAAGTTATTATTAGATAAGAAATTACCTCTTTTGGCTGATATTCGAGATGAATCAGCAGAAGAAATTCGAATTGTTTTAGAACCTAAAAACCGAACTGTAGAAGCTGAATTTTTAATGGAGCATTTATTCCAAAATACAGACCTACAATCTTCTTTTCATTTAAATATGAATGTCTTAGATGCGGACTCAACTCCGAAAGTAATGAGTTTAAAGCAAGTTCTACAGGCTTTTTTAACTCACCGCATGGAAGTTTTAACTCGGATGTCCCGTTATCGGCTGGATAAAATTACCCATCGTATGGAAGTCTTACAAGGTTTCTTAACAGCTTATTTAAACCTTGACAGAGTGATTGAAATTATTCGTGGAGAGGATGAACCAAAACCTGTTTTAATGCAGGAATTTCACTTAACAGATGTCCAAGTAGAAGCTATTTTAAATATGAAGTTGCGTTCTCTTCGTAAACTGGAAGAAATGCAAATTCGTGATGAATATAATGCGTTAAATGCGGAAAAAGATAGTTTGGAAGCTTTATTGGCTGATGAAAGTTTACGCTGGACAAGAATTGGAGAGCAAATTGCAGATATCAAAAAACGGTTTGGACAAAAGACAAAATTAGGAGCTCGTAAAACAATTATCGCTGACGCGCCTACAAATATTGATGTTCCAATCGAAGCGATGATTGAAAAAGAACCTATTACGATTGTTTTATCAGAAAAAGGATGGATTCGAGCTTTAAAAGGGCATGTCAACACACAAGATGTCAAATTCAAAGAAGGTGACACTTTACAATTATCCTTACAAGCTCAAACAACGGACAAAATTTTGCTATTTGCCTCCAATGGTCGTTTTTACACCATCATGGGAGACAAAGTTCCGGGAGGGCGTGGTTTTGGAGAGCCTGTTCGACTTCAGATAGATTTACCTGAAAACGAAACGATTGTTGATATGATTATTTATCAACCAGAGACAGATTTACTTGTTGCTTCTGCAAAAGGAAAAGGATTTTATATTAAACAAAAAGATGTTGTGGCTCAAACCCGTTCCGGTAAGATTATTTTAAACTTAAGTAAAGGCGATAAAGCTAAATTCTGTTTACCTGTTTCCGGCGACAGCGTTGCTATTATCGGGCAAAATCGAAAATTGCTTATTTTTAAGTCCGATGAGATTCCTTTTATGGCGCGCGGACAAGGTGTGATTTTACAAAAATATCAAGGTGGCGGCGTTTCCGATATTGAATTTTTTAACCTGGCAGAAGGCATGCCATTTGCTTTTGGAAACGGTATCCGAATTGAACGAGACTTAACCCCTTGGCTTGGAAAAAGAGCTTTAGTCGGTAAAATTCCACCCATTGGTTTCCCTCGCAGTAATAAGTTTAAATAAATTTATTCATAGTCTTATATTCTAATAAAAAACATCTAGACAAATTAACTATGAATAAAGTATGATTATTTTACCAATAAAATAAGGAGA
>CASDQF010000050.1 GCA_949282845.1 uncultured Alphaproteobacteria bacterium
TGTATTGTGAGTTCAGCAGGGTCGATAGATGTGGTAGCGCCTGGGAACTATGGATGTTGTTGTATTGGAGGCGGCGAAGGTTGGTATCCTAAAGGGGATGGAAGTGGAGAATGTATTTTGTGTGCTCCACCGAAGATCTTTGATGGATATGATGGTTGTATTTGTGAAGAAGGAGAAGAATGTGGGATCAACTGCTGTGGAGAAGGAGAAAGATGTATAAATGAGAGCAGTTGTTGTCCTGAAGCACAAATTTGCGAGAATGAACTCTTCTCGACTTGTTGTCCGGATGGTCAAATCTGCGTTAATGGAAATTGTTGTTCTAATGACAAGGTTTGTGAAGTAGATGGAGAATTAACCTGTTGTGGTAGTAATGAAAGTTGTGTTGCTGGTATGTGCTGTGAATCAGATAAGGTATGTGGAGCGGGAGAGAATGTTCAATGTTGTGGAGCGGAACAAGTTTGTGGGACTAAAGGAGTGTGTTGTCCTGAATTGGATACTACGACATGTACCAATGGGACTATAATAGATGATAATGGCTGTACCGTGTGTAAGGAAGAAACTATATCTTGTATAGGTACTCCGGAAGCATGTTCTGCTTGCGCTTCACCGTGTGCAGATTATAAATCCGACGCAGATCGAGGTTTCTTGGGAAGTGAACAAGAAGCAGATTATGATCCTTCATATGCATTATGCGATGCTGTTTTTGTAGATTATGATCCAAGTTATGTTTGTCCTTATCCCCCTGCAGGATCTGGGTCTCGTCCAGTTCTATGCCATCTTTTTATAAAGTTCAAAGGAAAAGAAGAGCTATTTGGAATGGGGTATTATTGTGTAGATTAAAACAGTGTTTATTCTAATAATTTATGACCGCTGCATGAACACAATCTTCTCAGAAATCCTTATGAGCATTTTTTAATCCTAATTCTTGTTTTTGCAACTGTGCAATTTGATCACGCAATTTTATTGCTTCTTCAAAGTTTAAATCTTCTGCTGCTTGTTTCATGCGTTTCTCTAATTTCTGTATAGCCTGCTCAACTTCTGGACCTGTCATCGCAACTTCTTCTTCTAAATAACTATCAACATAATCCATTTCTGTCATATCTTTAATTAAATCAGGAATTTGTTTTTGAATACTTTTAGGTGTAATTCCATGCTCTCTATTAAAAGCAATTTGTTTTTCTCGACGACGTTTTGTCTCTGAAACAGCACGTTCAATAGAACCCGTTATAACATCCGCATATAATATGACACGACCATTAACATGACGAGCTGCACGACCAATCGTTTGAATAAGAGAAGTTTCTGAACGTAAAAAACCTTCCTTATCAGCATCTAAAATAGCAACAAGAGCACATTCCGGAATATCTAATCCTTCTCGTAATAAGTTAATACCAACTAAGACATCAAATATTCCTGATCGTAAATCTTTTATAATTTGAATACGTTCCAAAGTATCAATATCCGAGTGCATATATCGGACTTTAACACCATTTTCAGCCAAGTATTCTGTTAAATCTTCAGCCATACGTTTTGTTAGTGTTGTTACTAAAACACGTTCTCCATTCTTGGCACAGGATAGGCACTCAGTCAATAAATCGTCAACCTGATTGGTAACAGGACGAATAATGCATTCAGGATCTAAAAGACCTGTTGGTCGAATAATTTGTTCAGTAAAAACACCGCCGGTTTGTTCTAATTCCCATTTTCCGGGAGTTGCTGAGACATAAATTGTATTAGGACGCATTGCATTCCATTCCTCAAACTTTAAAGGACGGTTATCTTTACAGGAAGGAAGCCTGAAACCATATTCAGAAAGTGTGTTTTTTCGACTAAAATCTCCTTTATACATAGCTCCAAGCTGAGGAATGGTCACATGACTTTCATCAATAAATAAAATAGCATCTTTGGGAAGATATTCAAAAAGAGTTGGTGGCGCCTCTCCGGCTTTACGACCTGTTAAGTGTCTTGAATAGTTTTCTATTCCTTTACATGAACCGGTCGCTTCCATCATTTCCAAATCAAATTGAGTACGTTGTTGTAAGCGCTGAGCTTCTACAAGTTTATTTTCATTTTGAAACTGAAGAACACGTTCTTTCAATTCTTCTTTAATCGTTTTTATTGCTTGTGATAAAGCAGGTCTTGGCGTTACATAATGACTCGCCGGATAGACAACAATCTCCGGGAGAGACATTTTTTGGTGTCCAGTTAATGGATCAAATTCATGGATGCTTTCTACTTCATCTCCAAAAAAAGAAATACGCCATGCCAAGTCTTCATAATGAGAAGGAAAAATATCGACAATATCCCCAGAAATGCGGAAATTTCCTCGTTCTAAAACAACATTATTTCGACCATATTGAAGGGCTGCCAACTCTCGAGCTAAATCTGAAATATCAATTGTATCGCCAACTTTGATAGGAATTTTCATTGCTGAATAAGATTCAACGCTTCCTAAGCCGTAAATACAAGAAACAGATGAAACGATAATAACATCGCGTCTTTCTAAGATATTTCGTGTTGCAGAATGGCGCATTCTATCAATTTGTTCGTTAATTGCCGAGTCTTTCTCTATATAAGTATCTGTTCGAGGAATATAAGCTTCCGGCTGATAATAATCATAGTAGGAGACAAAATATTCTACAGCATTATTTGGAAAAAAAGCTTTCATTTCTCCATAAAGTTGCGCCGCTAAGATTTTATTATGTGCTAAAATTAAAGCAGGTCTTTTCATTTGCTGGATAATCTGAGCCATTGTAAAGGTTTTACCAGAACCAGTAATTCCTAATAAAACTTGATTTTTTTCATTTTCTTGCAAGCCCTTGACAAGCTCAGCAATCGCTTCAGGTTGATCACCGGCAGGTTGAAACGGAGAAATTAAGTCAAATTCAGCAGGGGTTAAATCCGATGTGTTATGTTCATAGAGAGGAAACATTATTTCCTCCTTTTATACTCCTGAATATCTTTCTTTGTCGTAGCAATCATTGTTTTTGTGCCATTTTTTATATCTGAGAATAAATCTCTTAAACGAGGTTTCGGTTCTCCCCAATTTTCCAATTTATTTATCATATCCACAAAAACAATAAAAGTTCCTGCCAGAATAGCAATAACATATTCAGGTTGATAATTTACAAAAAGAATGCCTAAAAATGTCAAAATGAACATTCGACGCATGATAAAGGGCATAATTCCGACCGCATTAAGATGATTACGGATTACGTGGCTAATAAAAAAAGAGAAAATAATAGGCTCTGGTTGTTTGCGGTGTATAAATCGATAGAAGGCAGAATAAAGTATTTCAAAGTAATAATATGCCGGCATGATAAATACAGAAAGCCACATGCCTTTTCCAGCCATTAAAATTAAAAATAATCCCATTAAATAGCCTAAAGGCGCAGCCCCTGTTTTTCCTAAGAGTAAATAAGGAAATTTCTTTTTGTAACGTATAAAACCAATTAGAGCTGCAATAATTAAAAGTGGATAAGCGGCAAATGATATAGGATAAAGATAAAAATAAAAGAAAGGTAAACATGTAAAGCCTAAACATAAAGTTTCTGTTTGAAGTAGTGTCATTCCTTCCACTTTATCCATTGTTGTGTAAATATGCATAAAAATAGCCCAGAAAACAGCAACAAGAAATCTATCTAAGATGAAAGGGAAATAACCTTGAAAGACAAGCATATTGTCAGGAAGAAAAGCAGTTGATACAAGGGTGATAAATAAATAGACCCAAAATCTATGTATTTTTCCTTTTTGAATAGAATAAAGAGAGAGACCAACAGCAGAAATTAAAAAAGGAAATAAACCAAATAAAAAAGCAGAATAGGGCCATTCAGTTATGTTGGCGGAAAGCTGAAAAGCACTCCAACCGATAAAAATTGCAGCAATGACAGTTAATCCACATTTATTCGTCATGTCCTTTACTTGTTCAGGAAAAGTTATGGGATTATAAAGGAGATATGTTAAAACAAAAGCCAATAAAACCGTTGTTAAAAAGAATAGAATGAATAAGAAAACAGTCATCAACTCCCCCCTTTTTTATCAATTTTTGTGGCGGAAAGAAATACGTCCTTTTGTTAAATCGTAAGGTGTCATTTCGATTTCAACTTTATCCCCAACCATGACACGAATGCGAAATTTGCGCATCTTTCCTGCTGTATGAGCTAAAATTTCATGTCCATTTTCTAATTGAACACGAAACATCGCGTTTGGTAATTTTTCGATTACAGTACCTGTGAATGTTAAAACTTCTTCTTTTGCCATATAAAAAAACCTCAAATTTTATAAATTGTTTTTTAAAAAACAAGGTGAATATACGCTTTTTTTATTTGCTTGGCAACAAAAAAATAAGTTAAGATTTGAGCCTGTTTCTTTTAATATCTTCTTCCATATCAGAAAGCCTTAAAGTTTTAACTGAGTTATTCTTTAATTCTTTTTTAGCCTTCGGAATAAGAGATAAGGCTTCTTTGTATTTTCCGGAAATAAAAGCGTTTTCAACTGCAGCATAATCAGCTAATCCTTTTTCTCCTTGTCTAGCATAAGCAATATTTAAGAAACGCCAAGCGTCTGGTAAGTAATTATCTCTGGTGGTAATGTACTCTAAGTGTTCTACGGCTTGTTTAATGTCATTACCAGAGCCTTGTTCAATTAAAGCGTGAGCTAATGATAATCGAATAAGAACAGCTTTTGGCTCTAACTCAACGGCTTTTTTATAAGCATCAATAGATTGATTAATTTTTCCGGTCTCAAATAGAATTTGTCCTTTTAATTCCCAGAAATAAGGATTGTCAGGTTGTTTTTTTATTAAATTTTCCACTTCTTTTAAAGCTTTTTGAATTTCAGTATTTTTAAAATGTGCAATAGAACGAGCGTAAAGAGAGGGAAGACTTTCATCTTTGTATGTCTGGAAAGTAAGTTCCGGTGGATTTAGAAAAGCATAGAGTTTAGCTTTTGACATGTAAAACTCAGGTTCATCTTTTAAAGGAAGCCCATCTTTAGCAGCTTGATTAAGGAAATTGAGTCTGTCTTTTGTTAAAGGGTGAGAACGAAAGTAAGAGGGCATATCATCAATTCTTAAACGTTCTTGTTGTTCTATTTTAGACATAATTTGAGCAAGACCTTTAATAGAAAAGCCTGTTTTTTGGACAAGCTCAACAGCAATTCCATCTGCTGCATTTTCTTCACTTTGACGATAAGAACTTAAAAGACCTTGAGTAGCTCCCCATCCGCCAGCCATGACTGCGACACCGACATCTCCTCGTCCGGAGGCAATTGCTGCTACTCCTCCTAATATTGTAGAAATCAATGCCGTTGTTTGAGCACGTTGAAGCTCTCCATATAATCGAACAGTGTGACTTCCAACAACATGTCCAGTCTCATGAGCTAAAACGCCCATAACTTGGTCAGAATTATCAGCTTGAGTAAACAGTCCTGTATGAATAAAGACAGTCGAACCTCCGGCAACAAAAGCATTAATACTATCATCTTGAATAAAAACAACACGGGCAGCTTGTTCATTCAGACCGGCAGCTTTAAAAAGCTCTTTTACATTTTTTAATGTATATTGTTCTATTTCGGTATCACGAATAATAGATAAGGGCTTGCAATATGCTTCACTTTGTGACATATATATGCATATTGTTAACAGTATAAAAATGAAAGTATGTATAATGCGCATAAAAAAATCCTTTGTTTCTTGGCGGTATTTTAAAGGACACTCTTTTCTTCGTCAACTTATTCTTTTGTCTTGTGTTTGTATCGGAGCTTGCCATATGTCTCCTTCATTAACAGTTCAAAATGTCCAAGGTGTTGTTGGAGCGCCTGAAGCTTCGATAAGGAATGTAGGGCAGACTGTTTTAGAAAATGGTGGAAATGCTGCAGATGCAATGGCGGCAATGTTGTTTTCTGGAGCAGTTGTTTTACCTTCTCGAATGGGAATGGGGGCTGGAGGCATTTGTCAGGTTTTAGATCCAAGTGTCGGACGAGTAAAAACACTTCATTTTTTATCTTTGCCGGTTGCTAGAAAAAGTCAAGTTGGTATGCCTGGTTTAGCTAGAGGTGTTTATGCTCTTCAAAATGCATATGGTGTTTTACGTTGGAATGCTGTTCTTTCTGATGCTATCAGTAAGGCTACGAATGGGGTAGTTGTTTCTGATCAACTGGCTCAAGATATTTTGTCAACATCTCAGATTGATTCTTCTTGGAGAAAGTTAAAGAAAGGAGATAAATTAGTCCAGAAAAAATTAGCACAAACTTTACGTTCTATTTCTAATTCTGGAAGTGGTATTCTATATAAAAAGGAAATGGCTGAAAGGTTAAATGCTCAGGGAATGGAAATAGATTCGGAATGGTTAAAATCTTTTAGGGCTGTTTGGATGGATTCCATAGATGTTGTTTCATCTAAAGGGAGGACATATTTTGTTAATCCGACTTTTTTATCTAGTGAAGGATACAGCATATGGAAAAAACTTTCAAATTTTGAAAACTTTGAAAAAAGAGCAGATGGTCGTAGGGCATTGGAGGAAATGGAAAAAACACTGGGACAAAATGCAAGGAATTTTAAAGGTGTCGGCTTGTACGCGGGGGATGAAAAAGGATTAAATATTGTTTGCTCTGTGTCTATGGGACGACCTTTCGGAAATGGAAAAATAATGGAGGAAGGTTTCAGTTTAGCTGATGCTGTCAACGGGGAGCGGGATGCTTCTTACTTTATGAATGTTTTACAAACGAATCCTGATGTAACAGATGTTTATTGGGCAGGAGCAGGCGTAGGTGAACAAGGTCTTGTTGATGGAATAAAAATTCTAGAGGAAACACTGGGCGTAGACAGAGATATTAAAGCGGAGCTTGTAGAAAAAATTTCAGATGTGTCAGAACAACGTCGGAATGATCTTCAGAATTTTGTTTTATGGAAGTGTTTGAAAGGTTATCCTAATCAACCGTCTTCTTGTGAAATAGGGAATAACATGCAATTTGTTTTACGAAAGAATGATTGACTTTTCTCTAGAATTCTTTTAAAAGAAAAGAAAAAAGGAAAGAACCATGAACGCAAAACAACTAGCAGGGAATCGTGATTTTTGGGCTGGAATTATTCTAATCTCATGCTTGGCATTGTTGTTGTTTTTAGTTCATTTGCGAAAAGAATTTTTAGCACCTCAAGCCCAATTTGAATTATTTGCAATATTCAACAAAGTTGATGGCATTACAGAAGGTTCTGTTGTTCGATTAAGCGGTACTCCAGTTGGTCAAGTTAGTCAAATGGAATTAGATCCTTATTATCGTATCAAAATGACACTATCTTTTCCAAAACCGATTGCTTTACCGGATGATACGGCAGCTATTATTGAAACAAATGGTCTTGTCGGCAATAAACATATTGAGTTAGTGCCCGGAGGGAATGATAAAATGTTAGAAAACGGGGAAACAATTGTTTATACACAAGATGTTTTATTGTTGGACGAGCTACTTTCACGTTTTCTTGAGTGGATGCGATTGAAAAAAGGAATAGTCGGAACAGAACCAATAAAAGGAGAAAATTAAATGACGCGAAATCCGGTAGAGGCTATTTTAGGTGTAGTTGTTTTAATTTTTACGGGAGTTTTTTTATTTTTTGCTTCTTCTCGAGTTGATGTCGGTCATGTCGAAGGTTATCCGCTTAAAGCTCTTTTTACGAAAACCGGCGGTTTAGAGATGGGGGCAGATATTCGAATTAATGGCATTAAAGTCGGCTCTGTGACTAAGATAGAGTTAGATCCGGAAACCTATATGGCCGCAGTTGAATTAACAATTAAAGATAGTATTTTGTTGCCAAAAGATACACAAGCCATTATTGCAGATTCTGGAATTATGGGGGATAAATATATTCGATTAGAGCCTGGAAAATCAAAAGAAAAGCTTTCTGTCGGGGAGTGCTTTTCTCAAACAAAAGATTATCGCTCTCTTGAAGATAATGTCAGTGAGTTTATCTTTTTATCAACAAAGGATGATGCTCAAAAATGAAAATAAAATTAGCAATTTTATTTTGTCTTTTTTCATCGATGGTATTAGCAACGGATTTATCGATGAATACGGCTGTTCTGCGTGGACTTGATAAAGTGACGGGACGAATGCAAACTTTTGAAATTCCTGTCGGAGGTGTTGGACAATTTGGTAAAACATTTATTGTGCCAGAGTCTTGTTTTACGCGTCCTCCAGAAGAATCTCCCGAAAATTCCGCTTTTTTGTATGTTTATGAAAAAAGTTTAAAAGGTGAAAATATTGAGCTTTTTAAAGGATGGATGTTCTCAAGTAATCCAGCATTATCTTCAATGGAAGATCCTGTTTATGATATTTGGGTTGTTGCTTGTGTCAATAAGGATAGTGAGGAAAAAAAGCCTGTTGAACCTTCTGTCCCTATTGTTTCTTCAGAGGAAAAAAAGGTATTGTTAATTTCTCCTTCTTTATCTTCTGAGGGGAAGGAGAATATAGTAACGACAGAAAATGAACAGAGAGAAATATCTTCTCAGAACCTTGTGCCCTCTCTTCCTGTTATTGAAGAATTACCTCTTTCTGAATAAGCTTCCAGGATTATCCTTGACAAAAACGCAGATTTATTTTAAACCCTATACAAATTATAACAATAAAAGAGGGAAGAATGTTTAAACAAAAAGAACGCGATCAACAAGAGATTGCTCAAGATGTTTTAATGCGTGAAGTTTCTGAAGATTTAAGGGCTCAGCAATTGAAAGAATTTTGGGCTAAATATGGTAAGTTGATATATAGTCTTGTTTTACTTATCATTATTTCAACCGTTGCTTTTGAAGGCTATAAAACTTGGCGTATGAATGTTCGACTAAATGAGTCTGACATTTACGAACAAGCTGTCTTATACAGTGCAGGAGGTCAAACAGAAAAGGCTCTTGCAGAATATGCTAAGTTAGAAAATGCTCATACAGATTATAAATATTTAGCTCAGTTAAGAATTGCAGGTGTTTTTTTTGAACAAGACAAAAATGAACAAGCTTTATCTATATTAGATCAGTTGCGCCAAGATAAATCAGTCCCGGAGGAATTGAGGGCTATTGCTGCTTTTGGATTTGTCAGTCGTCAGATTGATACAGCTGATCCGTCTAAACTGCAACTTGTTTTAAATCCATATTTAACACCAGGAAATGCTTGGTATGGAAGTGCTGCAGAGCTCTCTGCTTTGTTGTTTATGCGAGAAGGGAAGAAAGCAGCGGCATTGAAATTACTGACAGATGCTCGTTCAAATGGAACGATACCAGAGCAAGTAAAACAACGCCTTGAGGTTTTACAGACAATATTGGAAAAATAAATGGCACAAGAAACGGTTATTGCTTTAGTAGGCCGAACGAATGTAGGGAAATCTACATTGTTTAATCGGTTAACGGGAAAAAAAGAGGCAATAGTCCATGATATGCCTGGAGTTACACGTGATCGTAAAGAAGGGCAAGGTCGTTTAGGTGATTTATCTTTTAAAGTTATAGATACAGCCGGTTTAGAAGAAACAAGTTCTTTAGCAAAGGCAATGTGGAAACAAACAGAAAAAGCCATAGAACAAGCAGATGTTGTTTTAATGGTTGTCGATGCTCGAAGTGAATTAACGGCTTTGGATTTGCGTTTGGCAACAGACTTACGTCGTCAAAAAAAGCCGGTTCTTTTATTAGCTAATAAATGTGAAGGTGGCAATCAATATTTGGCAGCGGCAGAAACATATCGATTAGGGTTGGGTGATCCTATTGCTATTTCAGGAGAGCATGGCTTAGGTATGGCTGATTTATATCAAGCTCTTCAGCCTTTTTTTCCTGAAGATGTTATTTCTTCAGAACCTGAAAATGAAACAGAGTGTGATTTAAAGGTTGCAATCGTTGGACGACCTAATGTAGGTAAATCAACTCTTGTTAATCGTTTGATTGGCCAGGAACGTTTATTGACCGGACCTGAAGCGGGCGTAACACGAGATGCTATTTCAGTTGATTTAGTCTGGAAAAATAAAAAAATTAAATTAACAGACACGGCCGGGTTAAGGAAAAAAGGAAAAGTTAGTGAATCTTTAGAAAAAATTTCTGTGGCAGATACAAAACGCGCTTTAGATTTTGCGGAGGTCGTTATTGTTGTCGTTGATGCTGCCAATCCGTTAGAAAGTCAAGATTTATTAATAGCTCGCCAAACTGTTGAGGAAGGTCGTGCCTTAGTTATTGCTGTGAATAAGTGGGATACTGTTGTAAATCCTCGCAAAGTTATGTCGGATATCAAAGAAAAATTGAGGACTTCTTTGCAACAGGTTAAAGGAGTTCCTGTTGTGACAATCTCAGCAAAGACTGGTTCAGGACTTGACTTGTTAATGAAAGAGGCTTTTTCGATTTACGGAATTTGGAATAAGCGTGTTCCAACACATAAGTTGAATGATTGGTTGAAACGAATGACAGAGGCTACTCCTCCTCCACTTGCCAAGAATGGCCGTCGTATTCCGATGCGGTATATGACACAAGTTGGTATACGTCCTCCTACTTTTGTTATTTTTTCAAGCAATCCGGATGAATTACCCGAATCTTATTTACGCTATTTGTCAAATGGTTTACGTCGTGATTATGGTTTAGATGGAACTCCTATTCGAATCCATATGCGTAAAAGAGAAAATCCTTATGTGGATAAAAAGAAAAAAGATTAAATGAGATGTTTATTTCGAAAAAAAGTCCTTTTGTTAAATTTAGAAGATCATATCGTTATTTTTTAAGTTTAGGACGTAATTGTGAGCCAGCTATTCGTTTTCGAGATAATTATGGTTGGCTGGATACAACTGTTTTTTCCTATTGTGCTTTTATGGAACCCTTAAAGCTTCCTTTTGTTTTACAGCATTTAAATGATATTTTTAAAGGTAAGATTACACATCAAAAAGATGTAAATATGTGGACTTGTGGGATTTTGCGAGTTGCTTTCCATGGCCGTCATAAACCAGAGGAATTAACAACTTTAGAACAAAAAAAGGCTGATTGTGAAGAATGTCAATCTCGAGTTTTCCATTTAGTTGATAAATTTCAGAAAATTTTAGAAAAAAAAGATAAGAAGCTTTTTGTTATGACTGTTTGGGAAACAACGGAACAAGCTTGGGGAATGGTACTAGAGACTGTTCGTGTTTTGCGTCAGAAAACAACTAATTTTGATATTGTTGTCGTTGTTTCAGAAAAAGAAAATCGGAATAAATGGCATGAGGATAAAAATTATCCAGAACTTTATATTCGTTCTTTAGCATTTTTTTCTCCTTTTAATAAAGTTGTTGATCCAAAATTTTCAGACCAAATAGGTTGGAAAAAAATTTGGAAAGAATTTAGTATTATATCTTAAAGAAATTTGTTTGAACAAAGATTATTAAAGGATTCTTATCTTTACAAAAAAAAGCTGCAGAGAACTGCAGCTTTTAAATGGCTCTGGCGGTAGGATTCGAACCTACGGCCAATCGGTTAACAGCCGATTGCTCTACCGCTGAGCTACGCCAGAATACGGTACGAATGAATTAATACTCTTTCTTTAAATAAAAATCAAGTACTTTTTTCATTTTTTTTCTTGGAGGCCGGTACCGGAATCGAACCAGTATAAAAGGATTTGCAGTCCTCTGCATGAGCCATTCTGCCAACCGGCCAAAACAAGATGTTCCTTTTGTAGCATATTTTAAAAAACCGTCAAGAAAAAAATGAAGCTGATATAAAAAAAAGTTTACATTTTTATTAAAGTTTCGTATAAGATACTTATATTTTGAGGAAAAATAAAGATAAAATAGGGAAAAAAATGGATAAAAGACTGAAAGTTGTTTTTTTGAGCGGAGTTATGTTTTTGTTTTCGTGTGCATCTTATGCGACAGAGACAATGTTTGATGCGTTAGCCTATACCTATGAAACGAATCCAGTTTTAGAGGCTCAGCGAGCTTATTTACGGTCTGTTGATGAAAAGGTGGGGCAGGCAAAGGCAGGTTGGCGTCCAACAATTGCAGCAGAAGGAAATGCTACACATGTTGATCAAGAGTATCAAAATTATCCAGGAATGGATGATTTTTCATATCGAGATGAAATGTATGATGCAGGACTGAGTTTGACACAGCCTATTTTTTCCGGGTTTAAAACGACTTCAGGAGTCAACTATGCGGAAACTGTTGTTATGCAGGAGCGAGAAAATATGCGTTCAACAGAGCAAAATGTCTTACTTTCTGCTGCGACAGCATATGTAGATGTGATTCGCGATAGGGCTTTATTAGATCTTCAAAAAAATCAAGAGCAAGTATTAGCACGTCATTTAAAATCTTATCAAAAACGATTTAAGGTCGGTGATTTAACTAAAACGGATGTTGCTCAATCTGAGGCGCGTCTTGAAGGAGCAAAGGCAAATCGTATTATTGCTGAAGGTAATTTGGAAACATCTATTGCTAGTTATGTGAGCTTGATCGGGAAAAAGCCTCCTCAAAAAACGGAAATTAATAGTTTTGATAAGATGCTGCCTGAAAACTTAAAGCTGTCATTACAAGAAATGGAGTTGCATAATCCAGCTATTAAGGCGGCTGAATTTACAAATGAAGCAGCAAAATACAATATTACTTTACAACAAGGAGATTTATTGCCGCAATTATCGGTGAGTGCAGGGACAGGCTATCAATGGGGACAACCAGTTCCATATTTGGATGATAAATATGATGGAAATTATTGGCAGGTTGGGGCTAAATTAACGATTCCTTTATATCAAGGAGGAGCTGAATATGCTCGTGTTCGTGAGGCTAAACAATTGGCAAATCAAGCACGAATCAATTTAGAACAAGTAAAACGTGATATTACTCGTTCAACGACACAGGCATGGGAGCAATATCAATCATCTAAAGCTTCTATTGAATCAATCAAAGCTCAAATAAAAGCTTCCAAAATGGCTTTGGATGGTGTCATTCGAGAAGCCGATGTCGGTTCTAGGACTGTTTTGGATGTTTTGGATGCTGAGCAAGAATATTTAAATTATCGAGTGAATTTAGTAACCGCTGAGCGAAACATGACAGTTGCTGCATTAAACTTGCTAGCTTCTATTGGTAAAATGACAGCAGCGTCTTTAAATTTAAATGTTGCGCAATATCATCCGGAAGATTATTATAATAATGTTAGCGGAAAATGGATAGGGACAGGCATTTAAAAAGGGAATAATTCAATGGAACAAAAAGAACCGTCTATGGAAGAAATCCTTTCATCAATTCGTCGAATTTTGTCAACAGAAGAAGGCGATTCTAGTAAAGTTGTAAATCAAGAAGCTATACAGGTAAATAATGCAGATAATTATGTGCAAAATTCGCCTTTAGAGTTAACTTCTGATATGATGATTGATGAACCATTAGAAGTTAGTGGAAATGAAGATGAAAAAAAAGAGCAGACGATGTCTGAAAAAGAAGGTTTGCTATCTGAAAAAACAACACGAGAGACTACAGCAAAGTTATCTGAGCTAACACAGGTTTTATCGGAAGAAAAAGAAAATGCATTGCCTGAAACTTCTTTGGAAGGAATGGTTCGTTCACTTTTAACACCTTATTTAAAGGAGTGGTTGAATACTCATTTACCAGAAATAGTGGAAAAAATTGTTCAAAGAGAAGTTCGACGATTGGTCGATAAGTCGGATTTATCATAGGTCAAAAAGAAAAAGGTAAAAGCCCCTTTCGGGGCTTATTGCCATTATAAAGAAAGGAAAAGAAATTGAAAGGAATGTTTTTTATTGCGGGAGAGGCTGATACACAAAAATCGGTTATTTCTGCAAAAGCTGTTGAAATTTTAAAAGCTGAAGGGAAAAAAGTTGCTTATTTTAAGCCTGTAGGAGATGAGAAAGAAGCACTTTTTTCTTTATCTGAAGCTAAGCATATGATTGTTGAGAGCCAAAAAGATACTTTAGTTGAGCAAGTTATTGAAGCTTATAAAAAGTTAGAGAAAACAAATGATTTTGTTATCGTAGATGGGACTAATCTGAAAACACGTGATAAGGTAATAGAATTTCGTCTCAATGCTATTTTAGCAGCCGCTTTATGTCTTCCTGTTGTTTTAGTTATGAGAGAAGGGGAAGATACATTAGAATCGTCTGATTTTACGACACGTATTTTAGCTCAGCGTTTCATTAAAGTTTTAGGGATGTTGACGACAGAGAAGAATTTAGATGTTTTGATAAAAGAAGCAATTAGTTTTGAAGGAAAAACAATTTCTCCTAAATTATTTGAATATTCTTTAGTTGATAAAGCAAAGTCAGATATTCAAAGAATCGTTTTGCCGGAAGGAGATTCAGAGCGAATTTTAAAAGCAGCGGATATTATTAATCGTCGAGGAATTGCTCATCTGATAGTTCTTGGCAATGAAACTGCTGTAAAGGAAAAAGCTGCATCATTAAACTTATCTTTGGAGGGGATTGATATTATAGATCCGGAAAAAAGTGAAAAGTTTGATGATTATGCCATGACATTCTATGAATTGCGTAAAGCAAAGGGAGTGACAGAAGAACAAGCTCGAGAAACGATGAAAGATGCAGCGTATTTCGGAACAATGATGGTTTATAAAGATGATGCAGATGGTATGGTTTCAGGGGCAGAACATACGACAGCTCATACAATACGTCCAGCTTTGCAATTTATTAAAACAAAGCCAACTGCATCTATGGTTTCCGGTGCTTTTATTATGTGCTTTAATGGTCAACTTTATGTTTTTGCAGATTGTGCCGTAACACCTAATCCGACTCCGGAGCAATTATCTGAAATTGCTATCACAACAGCAGAAACAGCACGTATTTTCGGATTAGATCCGAAAGTTGCATTTTTATCTTATGGAACCGGTGATTCAGGAAAAGGGCCAAGTGTTGATTTAGTAAAAACAGCTGTAGCGTTGACAAAAGAGAAAGCTCCAGAGTTGATCTTAGATGGACCTATTCAGTTTGATGCTGCTATTGATCCAAGCGTGGCTAAAACAAAATTGCCAAATAGCCTTGTTGCCGGTCAAGCTAATGTATTTATTTTCCCGGATTTGAATACGGGAAATTGTTGTTATAAAGCTGTTCAACGTGCGAATGATGATTGTTTGGCTGTCGGTCCGATTTTACAGGGATTAAAAAAACCTGTTAATGATCTTTCTCGAGGCTGTACAGTACCGGATATTATCAATACAGTTGCGTTTACAGCTCTTTTTGCTCAAAATAAATAAAGGAAAAACAAATGAAAATTCTTGTGATTAACTGTGGAAGTTCCACAATTAAATATCAACTTTTTAATATGGCTTCGAAAGAAGTTTTATGTTCCGGTTTAGTGGAAAAAATTGGCGAAAGTATGAGCCGTATTACACATAAAAAGTTTCCGGATAAACCAGAAGCAACAAAAACAGTTATAGAAGAACGCTTTCCGACACACGCTGAAGGTATGCGTAAAGCTGTTGAAATGATGATGACCGGCGATACGGCCGTTATACATGATGTTAATGAAATTAAGGGCATAGGACATCGCGTCGTTCATGGCGGTTCTTATATTAAGCCAATGTTGGTGACAAATGAAGTGATTGAAAATTTGACGAAAGTTATTCCTTTGGCTCCTTTACATAATCCTGCTCATTTAATCGGTATTCGTGTCGCACAGGAAATTTTTAAAGATGCAAAGCATGTCGTTGTTTTTGATACAGCTTTTCATCAAACAATGCCTGATTATGCTAAGTTATATCCGTTGCCTTTGGAATATTATGATAAGTATCAAGTTCGCAAATATGGTGCTCATGGAACCAGCCATAAGTATGTAGCTAAAAAAGCAGCTGAATTACTAGGTAAGCCTTTATCCCATTGTAATTTAATTACCTGTCATATTGGCTCAGGTTCTTCTATTTCTGCGATTAAAGACGGTAAGTGTATTGATACTTCTATGGGTTTAACACCGTTGGATGGTTTAATGATGGGAACACGTTGCGGTTCTATTGATCCGGCTGTTGTTGGTTTCTTAATGCGTAATGCAAATATGAGCATTGATGAAGTCGATACATTGATGACTAAAAAATCTGGTTTGCTTGGTGTCTGTGGTTATAATGATATGAGAGATGTTCATGCTCAAATTGAAAAAGGAGAAGAAAAGGCTAAATTAGCTTTAAATATGTTAACATATCGTATTCGCACGTTTATTGGAGCTTATTTAGCTCAACTCGCAGGGCAGGTTGATGCTTTGGTTTGGACAGCCGGTGTCGGTGAAAATGATGAAATTGTGCGTCGAGACTCTTTAAAAGGAATGGAAGCCTTCGGATTAAAATTGGATGAAGAAGCTAATATGAAACGTCCTGGAGAATATGCTTTGATTTCAGCATCAGATTCGAAAATTAAAATTTATGTGATTCGAACAAATGAAGAGTTGGAAATCGCTAATGAAACGATGGCACTGATTGCTTAATATTAGAAAAGGAGCTTTTGAAGCTCCTTTTCCTTTATATAGTTATATTATTTAAGAACGAATAACTTTTGCAAACTTATCTAATACAGCATTGACTAAACGAACCTCAGGACCATCATAGAAAGAACGCGTAATATCTGTATATTCATTGATGATGATAGGTGCATCTAAATTTGGTTGTACAAAAAATTCTCCAATACCGGCTCGTAAAATGCTTTGTAGCAGTAATTCAATTCTATCTTTATCCCAGCCTGGAGAAAAAGAAGCTAAGATTGTATTATCGATATCATCCTTACGTTTTTGCACTTCTCTGACAATTTTTGTAAACAATTCAGCATCTGTTTCATTTAACGGTAGGAAAGTTTCTCGCCCCTTTTCATCTTCTTCAATAATTTTGCTTCCGATTTCCCCATTTAAGAATTGAAAGACGATTTTTTCAAGAGGAATATCGTTTAATTCAGAGGCATATAAAGCTTGAATGGCATTTAAACGTGCATTTGTATACTTTTGTGTTTTGCTCATTTTAGTTTTCTTCTTTTAACAAAGGTTTGATAAATTCTTCGAAATCTTTCGTTTCTGTGAAATTTCGATAGACGGAAGCATAGCGAATATAAGCAACTTTGTCCAGTCTTAAAAGAGCTTCCATAACCATTTGTCCGATTTGCGTACTGTAAATTTCACTTTCTCCAAGACCTTCAAGTTTGCGTTGAATGTCGTTCACAAGACGTTCTACTTTATCCATATCGACAGGTCGTTTACGTGTAGCGATATAAACGGATTTTGCTAACTTATCGCGATCAAAAGGAACTCTGTCATTGTTTTTCTTAATGACCGTTAGCTCTCGTAATTGAACGCGTTCGAAGGTTGTAAAGCGTGCGCCACAGTCACTACAAACACGACGACGACGAATAGCTGATCCATCATCAGTTGTTCGTGAATCTTTAACTTGACTGTTTTCATGATGACAAAAAGGACAACGCATGTTTATTTCTCCTATTTGTTCGGATAAATGGGGAAAGAACGGCACATTTCAAGAACTTTTTCCCGAACGACTGTTTCAATAACCGTATTATCTCCATTAGACAATTTAAAGCCATCTATGATATCTCCAATCATTTCGCCGATGTCCTCAAATTCATGCTCTCCAAATCCGCGAGTTGTTCCGGCAGGTGTGCCAATACGCAATCCGGATGTAATACTTGGTTTTTCTGGATCATGAGGAACTGCATTTTTATTACAGATAATGTTAGCACGACCTAAACTGTCACAGATTTCGTTTCCTTTGAGCCCCTTAGAACGAAGGTCTATTAAAAGTAAATGGCTGTCTGTTCCACCGGAAACAAGGTTAATATCTCGAGAAAGGAGAACTCTTTCTAATACTTTTGCATTTTTAATAATTTGTTCAGCATATTCTTTAAACTCTGGTTTTAAGGCTTCTCCAAAAGCAACCGCTTTTCCGGCAATCACATGTTCAAGAGGGCCTCCTTGTTGTCCCGGGAAAACAGAAGAATTGATTTTTTTAGCAATATCCGGATTGTTTGTTAAAATCATTCCACCTCTTGGTCCTCGTAGAGTTTTGTGGGTTGTCGTTGTTACGATATCTGCGTATGGAAGAGGAGAAGGATAAACGCCGCCGGCTACTAAGCCAGCAAAATGAGCCATATCAACCATAAATAGAGCTCCAATGCTATCAGCAATTTTACGAAAACGCTTGAAATCTATAATACGCGCATAAGCAGAACCACCGGTTATAATCAACTTTGGACGATGTTCTTTGGCCAAGCGTTCGACTTCATCATAATCAATGAGACCTTCTTCTGTCACACCGTATTGAATAACATGATAGAATTTTCCTGAAGATGATACTTTGGCGCCATGAGTGAGATGACCTCCGGCATCTAAAGACAATCCCATTAAGGTGTCTCCTGGTTGTAGTAAAGCCATATAGACGGCTGCATTTGCTTGAGAACCAGAATGAGGTTGAACGTTTACATAAGCACAATCAAATAATTTTTTAGCTCTTTCAATCGCTAAAGTTTCTACAGCATCAATCCATTCGCATCCGTGGTAATAACGGTGGCCAGAATAGCCTTCAGCATATTTGTTCGTTAAAACAGATCCTTGAGCTTGCAATACAGCGTTTGAAACAATATTTTCAGAAGCAATAAGTTCAATATGATCCTGTTGCCGCCAAAGCTCTTGCTCTATCATGCGAGCAACATCCGGATCACGCTCTTTTAGCGTGTCTTTAAAAAAAGCTGTTGTGTCTAAATGATGTGTACATTTACAAGTCATGAGAGTCCTCCTAATTCCTGAACACGTCTTTCGTGACGTCCGCCTTCAAATGGGGTATTTAAAAAAGTATCTACGAGTTGTTTAGCTGTTTTTTCATCTGTTAATCGTCCTCCCAAGCATAAAACATTGGCGTCATTATGTTCGCGCGCTAATTCAGCGGCTTTTTGTTGATAGACGAGAGCGCCACGAATGAAAGGAAAACGATTAACGGCCATACAAATTCCAATGCCTGAACCGCATATGGCGATTCCTTTAGATACTGCTCCGTTATGTATCGAGTCGGCTAATTTTTCTCCTTGAAGAGGATAGTCTACAGATTTTTCATCTGTATCAGGACCCAAATCTAAGACTTCATATCCTATTGTTTTTAAATAGGATACTAAAGCTTTTTTAAGTGAAAAACCAGCATGATCAGATACAATAGCGATTTTTTTATCTTGCATTTTTAAGCGGTTCCTTTACTAATATATAGTGTATTATCTATTTGTAGAGAATTTATGGAAAAAAGACAAGACATTTCGCCTCAAGAGTTTAAAAAAAGTGTTAAGCCAAGGACACCGCTTTATGGAATTGATTATGGAACAAAGCGAATTGGCGTCGCTGTCTCTGATTTAATGTGGATGACGGCCACACCTTTGAAGATTGTTTCTTCTTGGAATGAACTGGATTCTGTTTTGAAAGAACGCGGAGTCGGCGGATTTGTTGTAGGCCTCCCTCGTCTGATGAATGGAGAGGAAGGAGAGCAAGCGGCTTTAACACGTCAGTGGGCAGAAAAACTTCAAAAAAAGTATAGTGTTCCTGTTTTGTTTTGGGATGAACGCTTATCTTCTTCAGCTGTGACACGTCTTTTTGTCCAGCAAGCGGATTTGTCTAGAAAAAGACAGAAAGAAGTCTTAGACAAAGCGGCTGCAGCTTATATTTTGCAAGGCGCACTAGATTTGCTCTCAAACATTTCATAAAAAGTTGACAAAATTAAGTTTTTTTGTTAATATCTTGGCTCTTAATGACCAAAGGAGAAAATGATGTTAAGAAAAGGTATTGATTGGCTTTTTAAAAAGAAGAAAGAAATTCATACAAAACGATTGGAAAAATTAATTGAAAAACAATGTCAAAAAGTATCAGAAAATACCTCTTCAAAATTTATCGCTTCTGAAGAGCAGAAGCAACTGTCTATTTTAAATAAGCTCGAGACTTCTCAGCAAGTTTTAAAATTAGCGTCTTACCAGAATTTGGGGGATTTTTTTAATCTTTTTCAGGATAAATCGTTATCTGATACTGTGCGGGAAAAAATACTAGAGAAAATGTCTTTAGCGGATTGTAAAAAGTTTTTAAGTCAAGTTCCTGAAAACTACGCAACTTTTTCGGTAAAAAAAGGAGATATTTTCATTTTACCTCAGCCGTATCCTAATTTTTTCTTTGCTCCGTTACGTTATCAAGAGGCCTTTTTGTTTAAAATGTCTAGCCCTCAGGAACGTTCTGATTTTTTGAAAATAAAAATAGGGATTTATGAAACAGTTTTTGAACATTTAACTCATTGCAATTTACCTCTTGCGGATAAGATTTTGATGAACCTAACAAGTTTTACAGAAGCCAAAACCACTATTCAGACATATAATGAAAGAGGAGGGTATTATTGGCCTCAAGCTTGTAGTCCAGTCGCACAAGAATACTTATTGTCACTTATTCCTTTTGAAGATATGCAATCTTTTTTGCAACATAAAGATAAGGCTCAAGTTTCTTTATTTGAAAAAATGCCTATTTTTATTCAAAAAAAAATTATTGCTTTATATGATAACCATCCACACTTAATGCAACGTTTGTTATCAGAGGGAATTTTTAAAAAATTACCATGGTCTTTAAAAACACAAATAGCTTGTCAAATGAAAAATAAAAAATATGTTTTAGAGCTATTTAAAACACCAACGGATGAAACAGGGAAAAAGCCATTTTATCAAACACCATACAAAGAATTTCGTAAATTTGTTTATGAGAAATTCCCTGAGTTGGATATTTATCCAAAAATAAAAACAAGCCAAAAGCAGAAAATATCTAAGGATATGCGGCAAAAAGGAGAAGCATAATGTTAGAAAATATTCTTTGGTTTAGAGAAAAAAAAGAAAATCAAGAGCTAAAAGAACAATTACGACAAGGTTCTTGTGAAGCCATGTCTCGTTTTTTTAATATGGATGAACAGAAGCAGAAAAAATTTATTCAAACTATTAAAGAAAATGAAGAATTAATAGAGATTTTAACCAAACCTCGTAATTCAGCTGATCGGTCTTTAATGACGCGTCTTAGTGATTCCGTTGCTCGAGATGTCATTGAACGGATGAAAACCTATAAGGAGTTACAAGAGCTTTTAATTTATAGTCGTAATAAGACAGGTCAAACGGAATTTTATTATCTTTCTTCAGCTTTACAGGATTTTGTCTTATTACATGTCGGAACAAATGAAGATGTGATACGTTTTGTCCGTTCTCCAAATGATATTGAGCGACATACGATATTTTATTATTTAGACAAAGAACAACAAAACAGACTTATAGATCAAATGATAACGGCAGATCAAGTTTATCGATTGTTAACAGGTGTTAAAGATGAGCTGAAACATACGGATTTTTATTATCTGACAAATGAGCAAAAGTTGAATGTGGTATTGCAGATGAATCATCCGAATCAGATTTTTGATTTATTTAAAAATGATGAAGATCAATACGGAAAACATACATTTTATCATATGCCGTATCAAACTTTTAAAAGTTTTGTTTATGAGAAATTTCCTGAGATGAATACTTTTTCGCGCAAAAAATCCTCTCATCAGACTTTTTTAAAGAAAGTGAAAGAACAACAAAAAGTAAATGATGGTTAATTTTTATGAGCTTTATAAAAGGCTTCATTCAGTTTTTCGACTAAGAACGGATGGTCGTAATCATGAAACCTTTAGCCATTCCGTTTCCTTCTTTTCGCAAGTCAATTTCTTCAAAATTGATTATATCTAAATTGGCATTTATTAAGCTTTTACGGATATAGCTTTCAGAGTGTAAAAAGCGACCGAAAGGATTGATTTCAAAGCCTTCTTTTTTATCGGCTTCTTCAATTGTAAATATAAAATTTCCTTTTGGGATTAGGTTTTTATGAACGAGTTCAAAAAGTGGCTTTAGTTCTCCAAGGTAACACAACACATCTGCGGCGACGATTAAGTCAAAAGGCTTTTTATTTTCTGATAGATAATCTAATGCATCACAAACAACAGTTTTTTGATAAAACCCTGTTTTTTTTGCAACTTCAACCATTTTTTGAGCCATATCTACACCAGTGAGGCTTTTCGTAAGCTTGGATAAGCAAGCGCCAAGAGCACCGGTTCCGCATCCCAAATCTAATATTCGCTTAAAATGTTTGCCAGTTAAATGGTCTGAAAACGCTTGAGGAACCTGGCAATTTAATTCTTTCATTTTTTCATTATAGCTTTCTGCGAAAGCATTATAATAAGTTTGTGTATAAGAAAATAGGTCATCTTCATTTATAAGCCCCTTTAAAGCATTTAATGTCTGACGAGCTAAAGGATTATCAGGGAAATTTTTAACCCAACCTTCTGCATAAGTCAGCGCTTTTTTCTTATCAAGAAGAAACCATTTGGGAAGTAAAGCAGCAAGACGTAAATGAATCATATCTTCATATTTTTTCATGGACAAAACATTAAAATAAAGACCGGCAGCTTCTTCAAACTCATCTAAATCTTCTAAAGCAACAGCTAAATTAAAATTAGCTTCTGGATTATGAGGATCGATTAAAAAAACTTGTCGGTATGTTTCCAGAGCTTCATTTGTTCGTCTTTGTCGATAAAGAAGAGCTCCTAAGTTATTATAGGCTTGTGTAAAATTTCGATTACCTCGAACAGCAGAACGATATGCTTCTTCAGCTTCTTGTAAGCGGTTTAACTTTTCAAGAGCTAATCCTTTATTGAAATAGGCATCATACGCGAAACGGTCTAAATTCAGAGCTTTATTATAGGCATCAATAGCTTTTTCAAAATTTCCTTTTGCATAAAGAGCCATTCCATAACTTGTCCATAAGGGCGGATAAGCATCATTTAATTGCAAAGCTTGTTCAAAGGCGCTTAGGCTTTTTTCAATATTATTTTCTAAACGGTATTGAACACCAAGTTGATACCAACCTTCGACAAAGTGAGGATCTATCTGAATAGCGTGTTCTAATAAAAAAAGAGCTGTTTTCATTTGCCTTTGAGAACGTTTTAGCAAAGCTTTATTAAGCATAGCCCATGTCATTTGCGGATTAAGTTCTAATGCCTTATCAAAAGCAGCTTCAGCTTTTTCATCATTTCCTTGCGTTCTATATAAATTGCCTAAGTTGTTTTGACTTTCGGGTAATTCGGGAATCTTTTCATAAATACGAACGGCTTCTTCTAAATGTCCTGTTTCTTGTAAGGCAACTGCTAAACTATATGTATAATCTTTGTTATCAGGATATAAAACGGTTGCTTTGTATAAAAAATCTAAAGCTTCAGAATAAATACCACGCGTCATGGCTATGATGCCTAGGAAATAAAGCGTATCACCATTTTGAGGATCATTTTCTAATATTTCTCGGAAAAGATGTTCTGATTCATCTAAATTTCCGGAACTATATAATCTCATAGCTTCTTTTAAGACGATTTCCATCGACATTTTAATTTTTTTCCCTTATATTTTTTTTAGGAGTATAAAAGACTTTTAAATGACTGACAATATTAATTTTAAACGTATCGAAAATGATATTTCTACACATGAGGTGGTTCTTTATATGAACGGTACCCCTATGTTTCCTCGCTGTTGCTCGTCGGCAATGGCGGCTCAATTCTTGGATTTTCATAAAGTTTCCTATCAATTCTTTAACTTAATGGAAGAAATTAGTTTGTTGGATACTTTGAAAAATTATACAAGACAATCTGCTATTCCTCAGCTGTTTATTCATGGGGAGTTAGTCGGAACAGGAGAGAAAATTCGTGAAAAAGTGATTGATGGAAGTTTGCAAAAACTTCTGAAAGAATACAATTTAACAAAACTGTAATAAAAATTGACGGCAGAGAGCTTGCAATTTAAAGGCTTTTCAGTTATAACAAAATAAAGGTAAAACGAAAAAGGAATAAAGAATGGAAAATATTAATAAAAAAGCAATTTCTGAATTGGCTGAACTATTAGAAAAACATCAATTAAAAGAAATTGAATATGAAATGAGTGATATTCGAATTCGTGTGGTTGCTAAAGGTCCGGAGGTTATTCCTCCCGGCCCGGCAGTTCTTCCTCCAGCTCCTGCGCCGATTCCAGAGCCGGTTTCAGTTGTTTCTACAGCGCCGATAGCAACAAAGGAAAATCAGGTTAAATCCCCAATGGTTGGTGTTGTATATTTGTCTTCTGATCCTAATTCTCCTAATTTTGTTAATGTGGGAGATATGGTTGGTCCGGGGCAAACTCTTTGTTTAATCGAAGCAATGAAAACTTTTAATCCTGTTAAAGCAGAAAAAGCCGGTAAAATTAAACAAATTTTGGTCGAGTCGGGAACGCCTGTGGAATTTAATGAGCCTTTGTTTATTTTGGAATAAGAGATGTTTGAAAAAGTTTTAATAGCAAATCGTGGAGAAATAGCACTTCGGATACATCGTGCATGCAAAGAAATGGGGATTAAAACAGTTGCTATTCATTCGACTGCAGATGCAGATGCAATGCATGTTCGGCTTGCAGATGAGGCTGTTTGTGTCGGACCTGCGCCGGCCAGAGATTCATATTTAAATAAGGCAGCTATTATTAGCGCAGCACTGATTACGGGTGCGGATGCGATTCATCCAGGATATGGTTTTTTATCAGAGAATGCAGATTTTGCTGAAATGGTGGAGGCTCATGGTCTGACTTTTATCGGTCCAACACCAAAAATGATACGAACAATGGGAGACAAGGTGACAGCTAAAGCAACAGCTATTGCGGCCGGACTACCTGTTGTTCCTGGTTCTGACGGCGATGTGAGAACAGTTGATGCTGCTAAAATTGTCGCAGAAAAAATAGGTTATCCGGTTATTATTAAAGCAGCTGCTGGTGGCGGCGGAAAAGGTATGAAAGTCGCCAATAATGAGACGGAGCTTGTTGAGGCTTTTAATTTAGCAAAAATTGAAGCTAAAACAGCATTTGGCAATGATATGGTTTATATTGAAAAATATTTACAAACACCACGTCATATTGAAGTTCAGGTTTTAGCGGATAATTATGGAACTGTTGTCTGTTTGGGAGAACGTGATTGTTCTTTGCAACGCAAGCATCAAAAAGTTTTAGAAGAATCCCCATCTCCGGCTTTAAATAAAAGCCAAAGAGAGCATATCATGGAAGTCGTTCGCAAGGCTATGGAAAAAATTGGGTATTCAAATCTGGGTACTATTGAATTTCTCTATGAAAATGGTGAGTTTTATTTCTTAGAGATGAATACTCGACTTCAAGTGGAACATCCTATTACTGAGATGGTAACCGGTATTGATATTGTTCGTGAACAAATACGTGTTGCAAGCGGGGCTCCATTAGGATATACGCAAAAAGATGTTCGAATTGAGGGGCATGCTATCGAGTGTCGAATCAATGCTGAAAATCCTGAAACATTTATTCCTTGCCCCGGGAAGATTGGTTGTTGGCACACCCCTGGGGGCTTGTGGGTTCGCGTAGATAGTGCTATGTATTCTGGATATCGTGTCCCTCCTCATTATGACAGCATGGTTGCTAAGTTAATTGTGTTCGGTCGAACCAGAAATGCTGCGTTAATGCGATTGCGTCGTGCTTTGGAAGAGTTTGTTATCGAAGGAGTGGAAACAACGATTCCTTTACATCAACGAATTATTAAAGACTTTGATTTTATAGATGGACAATATAATATTCATTGGTTGGAAAAATTCTTGGAGCGAAACAAAGTTAAAAGTTAGATTTTAATTTTAGAAGATAAAAAAGAATACTTCTATTTTAAGGAGCTTTCTTATTAAGCTAGTATAGCGGACGCTAAATATTCCGTTTAGCAAACGTCATTTTAAAAAGTTTGTTTTTTGTTAGATTAGCAAACTTTTAAATTAATAATTATGTTTTCTGTTTTTATTAATCAGAGCATTCATACTCGCTTGCTGTTCTTGAAACGCTGCCTTTGTTGTGTCTTCTAAATTTTTAAGGCGATCTTGAATAGAGAGTTCTTTTTGTTTTTGTTTTCCTTTTAGGTATAATTTAGCATCAGAACCTTGATCAAAAGCATTTTGATAGGCCGTATGTCCGTTTTTATCAAGTAATTCAGGATCAGCTCCTTTTTCTAATAGCAGAGGAATCCCTTCTGGATAATAATTAACGGCGACATGAAGAGGATATTGCCCTTTTTTATTAGGCTCATTGATTTGAAAGCCAGGAACACTTATGACAATATTCATAAAGTCTTGATTTTTTGTGTAAATAGCCTGATCAAGTAAACTTTCTCCATCAGTATCAAAAAAATCTTGCGCAGCGCCTTGTCGCATAAGTTCTGCTCCTTTTTCAAAGTAAAGGCGCATATTTTTTTCCCTATCATGAGGGTTTTTATAAACATCATTGAAAGACATAACGTGTTCTTTCATTTTCTTATTTAAAGCTTGAACTTCAGGGGTAATAGATGGTTTTTCTATAATCGACGGTTGTTGTTCTTCTTTAGGTTGTTTTGATGTTGGTTTAGAGGAGGGCTTTTGGGGGAATAAATCTGCATTTCCATATTTTTTTGCAAGATCAAAAGCATTTTCTCCTTTAGGTGTGAGTAAATCTGTTCTAGCTCCATGTTGAAGTAGAAGCCAAATAGTATCTCTTTCTTTATTTCTGATTGCTTCATATAATGGAGTCATGCCAAAACGATTAACAGCGTTAATATCAAAACGTTTTGTACTTAATAAGATATTCATAGCCTCTGTTTGTCCTGTTCGAGCGGCTAGGTGCAGAGGTGTTTCTTTATCTTTGGTGACCATATTTGGTTGAACAATAGAAGCTAATTCTTTTACAGCTGGAATATATCCGACTAAAGCAGCTTGATGAAGGAGGGTATAATTTGGATTTTTTTTGAAGAAATCCTTAAACTTTGTCTGAGAGGTCACATTAGGATCTGCTCCTTGGCGAACAAAAGCAAGCGCTCTTGAAAAATAAGCCTCTTTATCTGAATAAAGAAAATTCATATCAGTAGATTGTTCTAATAAATCTTGTAGGTTAGATGTTTGCTTAGAACCATAAGCTTTTTTTTTGATTTGATGAAAAAAGTTGGTTATTTTTTTTAGCATTTTTTATCCTCTTTTTTCTTTTTATCTTCTTAAGTGTATCATATTTAAGGTCTCTTTACAATAAAAATAGATTAATCATAGGAATGATTAGCTTATTTACTGTATTTTGTTTTATTAATAGTTTGAAATATTTGTTTTTTATTTAAGCTTGAGGTAAGCTTTTTTAAGGTTGCTTTTAAAGTCGTATTTTGTGGCGTGATTATTTTAATATCTTTGAAATTATTATAATTTAATAGATAAGCTTTAAAATTATCAATTCCACTTTGCTTTTGACAGATTTTTATAATTTCATTTTTTTCTAAATCCTCTAAAGATAAATCTTTTTTTTGCATAAGTTCAGTAAAATCAGAGAGCTGTTTTTCACTAAATTCTATGTCTTTTGTCAGAAAACAGGTTAATTTTACTAAGTCAGAATCATTGTTCGGGATACCAGTAGGATTCATAGCATATTTTTCTAATTTTTTGTATGTGTTTGGCATAAGATATGTCATTACTCCGACTCTGATAGATTCTATATAATCATTAGAATGAGGCTTTTTTTTATGCATTGTTTTGAGTGTATGTCTTATGCAAGAGCGTTGAAGATTATAAAAATCATAAATTTTTTTAGCATGAAGAGGATGCTCTTTCATAATTTTTAACAGAGCAAAAGTGTCGCATTTTCTTTCATCAGCAGTTTTCATGGCTAAATGGATACTCTCATGATAGAAGCCTCTTTTATGTAAGATGATGGATCTTTCAAAGTCAGGAATACTGTAAAAATTATCAATGATTTTCTTTGTCGTTTCATTAATTCCATTTGGCTTTTTATTTTCTTTTTTTTGTGCGAGACAAAGAATTTGTATATCTCCTATATGTTGGTCAAAATAATTCGTACTTGATATCGCATCTTTAAAAATACCTTCAGAATAAAAGCGTTCACGTGTTACATCTGCAAAAAGAATATCATTATGATTTTTTTCATAGGAAAGATTGCTTCCATTTTCTTTTAAAAGGTCAAAAACAACACGTGCTTGTGCTTCTTGATCTGAAATATGAGGATATAATTTTTTGTATTGCTGATAGGCCCGTTCGAAGTTATTTGAATTTGCTACAGTTATGTGTGTTTCAGAGCTTTCTTTTGTAGAAAAATTGTTTGTTCCTTGATTGTAAAACTCATTTTCTTGAGAACTTACATAAGTCGGATAATCTTTTTTTATCAGAGAAGCAAGCATCATAGGATAATGCTTATATTGTTCAATAAATTGATTGTATTGTTCCTTTGATAGCATACTTTTCTCCCAAAACTTATTGTAGCATATTTTTTTATAAAAATTAATTAAAATCTGAAGTAAATAAAAGGATTATAGGTTGATGCAGTGATAGAAGCAGTTGATATAATAAATAAGGTTATCAACCAAATATTTATTAAAAAAAGGATCATTTTATGTTTGATGTTTAATATTTTTTTAAATATGGGGATTGAACAAATAATGCCAATTATAAAAGCTATAATTTCAATATTATCAATATAATATTCTAACTTGTATAAAACCTTGGCAGGGTTTCCTAAGCCGAACATCGTTTTTATGTAGGTATAGGCATAATTTATATTTTCTGATCTAAATATAACCCAGCCGATAATAAAAATAAGTATTGTATAAAGATGTTTGCTAACAGTAATACAAAAGTTTCCTTCTTTTTTATAGAAACCGGTTGCTTTTTCAAATATAATAAATAAACCATGCCATAATCCCCAAACAATAAAAGTCCAGCTGGCTCCGTGCCAAATTCCAGTTGCTAAGAAGACTATGAGTAAATTGAAATAGGTGCGTTTCTGTGAAACCTTATTTCCCCCTAAAGGAATATATAAATAATTTTTAAACCAACTTGAAAGGGATATATGCCATCTATGCCAGAATTCCGTGATTGATTTAGAAATATAAGGATAATTAAAGTTTTCCAAAAATTTAAAACCAAAAACTGAACCTAACCCGATAGCCATATCAGAATAGCCGCTAAAATCAAAAAATAATTGTAATGAATAAGCTACAGCTCCTAACCAGGTTGTTAAAATATCAAGTTGCTCGACAGGTTGATTAAATATTTTATCTACGACAGCTCCTAATGTGTTAGCAATTAATATTTTTTTAGCTAAGCCTATGATGAAACGCTTAAAGCCATAAACAACTTGCTCAAAGCGAACGTTTCGCGTATCAAGTTGCTTTTCAATATCATGGTATTTAACAATAGGTCCTGCGATGAGCTGTGGAAATAAGCAAATATAAAGAGAGAGTTTATAAATATCCTTTTGTGCTTTGACGTCACCTCGGTAGACATCTATTAAATAGCTGAGAGCTTGAAATGTATAAAATGAAATACCGATAGGCATTATAACATCGATAAATTCAATATTTGTTTTAAAGAGCCGATGGATGTTATCTAGTACAAAATTGAAATATTTAAAATAAAATAAAAAAGATAGATTCAGAAAAATTGTTATAATCAATATAAGTTTTCGGTGAAGCTCTTTTTGGGTATGGTCTATATAATTTGCTCCAAAATAGTTGATTAATATTGTCAACAGCATGATAGCTAAATAGCAAGGCTCTCCCCAAGCATAGAAAAGGATGCTGGCAATTAATAAGATATAATTTTGTAAATCTCTTCGAAAAAGAAAATATATGGAGCAAACGATGGGAAGGAATATGTATATGAAAGTTAATGATGAAAATAGCATAAAATCAATCCTTTGTATAAAGATTCATAAATTCATAAATGTCAGAAGAGGGAAGATAAAAAATAAGAATGTCTGTTTTGAAATCAAGAATATATTTTTCAAAACGTTTCATTTCATAAACGTTTTTAATTCCAGGTTCCTCGTTATTAACTCTTAACATTTGAACATTTTTGAAATTGTAGGGCAAAAACTCCATTAAAAAACCACCATATGAGTTTCCAAGTAATGTAACATTTTTATCTATTCCATTTTTATAATGCGTCTTTCGACTCATTTTTATTGGTCCATTTTCAATGTGCAAATTTTCTTTTTCTTTATAGTTATAATATTTATATTGATCGTTTAAAGGACATAAGTGAAAAAGCCCTATTCTTTGACAATCACTTCCTTTATAAAAATGTCTTTCAAAAAGATTTTTAAAACTTCCAAGTCTAGGTAAGTTATGATAAAAGATATTAAAATCTTTTTCTTTTAATATTGAAATTTTAGGATAATCTTTTTTAATATTTATTAAAAGCTTTTGATATCCTAGAAAAGCACCAAATTCTGTCCAATGATGATCTGTTTTAAAAAAGAGAAAATCATTATATTCTTTTAAATATAATTCTCTCGGATAAATTATTTTAATATTTTTATTTTTATGAACATAGTCAACTAAGCCATCAATAATAGATTTTTTTTGCGAAGTGTTATTTTTGTAAAAAGGAATTTTATCAAAGAAGACATCTTCTTTAGCAGGAGGAATCATAATATAGAGTTTGATGTTATGCTTTGTTGTAAACTCTTGTAATTTTTGAATATTTCTTACTATTTTTTCTAATTTCTCTAATGGTATAGGTTGACTTAGTATATTTAAAATATCTTTGTTGAAAATCATATTATCTTTTAATTTTATGGCCTTATCATTTTGATAAATATTATTTATTTTATATTTTATCATGTCATTTAAATTGATGAGAAACATTCTGCCAAACAATCTATCATTAAACCAATTTTCAAATTCTTTACCATAAAGTTGGTTAATTTGATTTTTTATAAAAAAATTAGGAAATGGAGCAGGTAATCTATTTTCTTGTTTTAATTTATTAACGTTGGAAATGTGAGTTATTGGTATAAAAAGTAAAATAATCAAGAAAAATAGAAAAACTATATCTGTTATGCTATTTTTTTCTAAGATTTTAAACTTTGAGATATATTGCAGTAATTTATAAGAAAATAAGAAAGATAAGATAAAAATACTCAAAAAAATCATAGTATTAAAATGATAGATGTCTTTTAAATCAGATAATTGAAAAACATGTTTTTTTGTTGTTATTTGAAATTCGATAATGTCTCCGTTTTGAGCAGAAAAAATATACTTATAAGGCTTATCATGCCAAATTTTTATTTCATTATCGAAAATATGACTGTTATTCATAATTAAGTTATTATAATTTACAATAATTGGATATTTTAAATTATTTTTGTCTCTTTTGTCTGGCCCTCTTAAGATTATGCTTATTTTTCCATCTTTGATAACTTGAAACTTGATTTTATAAGTGTGCCATTTTGTAGTGACTACTTCATTAATGACTACGCAACTTCCTTTGTCATTTTTACACCAATTAGGTTTTTCATATTTTATTGGGGATAATATCTGAATAGTATTATTTGAGGATGTTCCTCTATTTTCAATATCAATACGAGCTTCTGTATTAAAAGAGGTCCGCCAAATGCTTTTGAATGTGTTAGAAGAAAAATAGAAAGGTTCAAATAAACCGACAATCAAAATCGTCAGAAATAAACACAAAAGAAAGTATTTAATCTTAGATTGCTTCATGTACTCTGTTCTCACTTAGTAATATTTTTATACTACAAACAACAATAAAAGCAACTTTTTTATAAAATTTATAAGTCTATTTTGAATACGAATATAATAGTCACTTTTAGTGATTTACTTTATATTTTGAAAGTGAATACATCAAAAGATAATAAGTTCTTATTCTCTGAGAGTTGAAATCAAGGAAGCAATAAAGGATATATAATATTTTTAAAACTGGAAAATCAGATTCAGAATAATAAAAACTCTCCCATTTCCAATTAATATAATTAAATTTTGTACTACTTAATACAATAAAGGAAAATTTATAAAAGAGGTAAGAGCAAAATTTGTCTTGTGCAGCAATAAATATAGCCAAAATCAAAACAACTCTTGTGAATACAATTTAGATGAAGAATTAACTTCTAAATAAAAGTTTTTTTAAAGAGTATACTAAAAGCAGACAAATCTTGTAAGGGATTATCAACCTAGTCAGAACTTTGTGATTATCTTCTCAACCGTATCGTGTAAAAACAATCATTCAAGCTTAAGTCCGAATATACTTAAAAAACACTTTTTATGGTTGAAATATATAAAAGTATACTCTTGTAATTTATTTTAGTATGTGGTACCCTCAAAAAGGTGCTTTTAGTGCTTAACTCAAATTAGGAGAAAAACATGAAAAAAATATTGATGTTATCGGTCGGCGTTTGTATCGCTACAAGCGTTTCTGCCGCAAGTATTACAGATCCTTTTTATGTTCCGGAAGAAGGTAAATTTTTCTCGGATACAACGGTTGTCTATCAAGATCTTGAAGATACGGACAATGCGGCAGTAACAGAAACATTGTCTTATGGTGTTGCTAAAAATGTCGCCATTAATGTTACGCTTTCTGATCAATGGAATTGGGATGCGGACTCCAGCTCTGATAAATACATTAATCCAGCATGGGGAATTGGTGCTAAGTATAATATTACAAACGACACAATAAAGACGCAGGTATTTGGGGGTTATCTTCAAGGAGGACTTTCTTATAACATGTTTTCCATGTTCGGTGAACATCATTCAAAAGTGCTGAATGCCGGTGTGAAGGTCGGTTATCAATTGGAAGAAGGTTTTTTGCCATATGCTTCTATTGAGATTATTAAAGTCATTGGTCAAAATAATGCGGATCCTGTCTATGCGGGTCGTGCAGCCTTATTTAAAGATTTTGGTAATAAAGTCACAGCAGATGGAGGGGTTTTCTATCTGTGGTCTAATGAAGATTTTATGGGCTATGAAAAGGCCTTAGCGATTGATGCATCTGTTGATTATCTACTTCGTGATGATTTATCGGTAGGGGTGAAAGCTGCATATATTTTAGATACAAAACCGGATGATGTGGATGGTTATACCTTGGGAGCTAATTTAAAGCTTAGTTTTTAATGTTATTTCAAATCGAAAAACATCCTTGCTGGAGACAGCGAGGATGTTTTTTATGTTTTGTTGAATTAATTTTAATGTATAAGTCAAGCTTCTAGAAAATAAATTTTTGATTATGAGGTAGATAAAATAATTGTTTTTCCCTTTTATTTCGCAGTAAAAATATACCGTGACTTTTTGAAAGTATATTCAGAAAGAGATGTAAAAATATATGGATAAATACTATGGAATCTTATTTTAA